>NZ_JBSKHP010000020.1:0-128074 GCF_057128625.1 Pseudomonas imperatae
TCAAGTGCGTGAAGGGCGAAGTCGACGTCCCTGCCGCCGAAGCTCGCTGAAGCTTGGGGGAGCCTGTGGGAGCTGGCAAATCAGAATTCCCGTGCTATAGTACGCCGCCCGTTTTGCCGCTATTCCCGACTAAAGTGGTAGGTCTTAAAGTTGACTTAAATACTCGGGAATTGCATACTCACAGCTCATCCGCTCCTCCCTTTTTCGTGTAACCGTGGTACTCGCCATGCGACTGACAACTAAAGGCCGATACGCCGTCACTGCCATGCTCGACCTGGCATTGCACGCGCAGCATGGGCCGGTTTCATTGGCCGATATCTCCGAGCGCCAAGGCATCTCCCTGTCGTACCTGGAGCAACTGTTCGCCAAGCTGCGTCGCAGCAACCTGGTGTCCAGCGTGCGCGGGCCAGGGGGTGGCTACCAGCTGTCCCGTGACATGCAGGGGATCCAGGTGGCCCAGGTCATCGACGCCGTCAACGAATCGGTCGACGCAACACGTTGCCAGGGATTGGGTGATTGTCATGCTGGCGACACGTGCCTCACGCACCACTTGTGGTGCGACCTGAGCCAGCAGATTCATGAATTTTTGAGCGGTATCAGTCTGGCTGACCTTGTCACTCGCCGTGAAGTGCAAGAGGTCGCCCAGCGCCAGGACCTGCGCCGTTGCAACACCACCAAGAGCCAGCGCCTGGACAAGATCGAAACGTCCTTCGTCGAATGACGATGGGACTGTGGCTAGCCCGCCTGATAGGAGAATTTCAATGAAGTTGCCGATTTACCTCGATTACTCCGCCACCACGCCGGTCGACCCGCGTGTAGCGCAAAAGATGATTGAATGCCTGACCAACGAGGGGAACTTCGGCAACCCGGCATCGCGTTCCCACGTGTTCGGCTGGAAAGCCGAGGAAGCGGTCGAGAACGCCCGTCGCCAGGTGGCTGACCTGGTCGGCGCCGACCCGCGTGAAATCGTCTGGACCAGCGGTGCAACCGAGTCCGACAACCTGGCCATCAAGGGTGTCGCGCACTTCTATCACACCAAGGGCAAGCACCTGATCACCTCCAAGATCGAGCACAAGGCGGTCCTGGACACCATGCGCCAACTGGAGCGTGAAGGCTTCGAAGTCACCTACCTGGACCCCCAGGAAGACGGCCTGATCACCCCGGCCATGATCGAAGCCGCGCTGCGTGACGACACCATCCTGGTGTCGGTGATGCACGTGAACAACGAAATCGGCACCGTCAACGACATCGCCGCCATTGGCGAGCTGACCCGCTCGCGCGGCGTGATGTTCCACGTTGACGCTGCCCAGTCCACCGGCAAGGTCGACATCGACCTGACCAAGCTGAAAGTCGACCTGATGTCGTTCTCGGCCCACAAGACCTACGGCCCCAAGGGCATTGGCGCGCTGTACGTCAGCCGCAAGCCACGCGTGCGCCTGGAAGCCACCATGCACGGCGGCGGTCACGAGCGTGGCATGCGTTCGGGCACCCTGGCGACCCACCAGATCGTCGGCATGGGCGAGGCCTTCGCCATCGCCAAGCAGGAAATGGCCAGCGAGAACGCCCGCCTGCAAGCCCTGAGCGAGCGTTTCTTCAAGCAGGTCGAGCATCTGGAAGAGCTGTACGTGAACGGCAGCCTGACTGCGCGCGTGCCGCACAACCTGAATTTGAGCTTCAACTACGTCGAAGGCGAGTCGCTGATCATGGCGCTCAAGGACCTGGCCGTCTCGTCCGGTTCGGCCTGCACCTCGGCTTCCCTGGAGCCGTCCTACGTGCTGCGCGCCCTGGGCCGCAACGACGAACTGGCACACAGCTCGATCCGCTTCACCTTCGGCCGCTTCAGCACCGAAGAAGAAATCGACTACGCCGCGCAGAAAGTCTGCGAGGCCGTGACCAAGCTGCGCGAACTGTCGCCGCTGTGGGATATGTTCAAAGACGGCGTCGACATCTCGAAGATCGAGTGGGCGGCACACTAAACAAAAGAAGCCGCCACCATCCAGATCCTGTAGAGACGTGGCGTTAACGCAGGCGTACCTACAGGGCCTTCAGAGCGGCCCTGATGAGTGAGGATTTAGAATCATGGCTTACAGCGAAAAGGTCATCGACCACTACGAAAACCCACGTAACGTCGGCAAGATGAACGCCGAGGACCCGGACGTGGGCACCGGCATGGTTGGCGCTCCAGCCTGCGGCGACGTCATGCGCCTGCAGATCAAGGTCAACGAGCAGGGAATCATCGAAGACGCCAAGTTCAAGACCTACGGCTGTGGCTCCGCCATCGCCTCCAGCTCCCTGGCCACCGAGTGGATGAAGGGCAAGTCGCTGGACGAAGCGGTCACCATCAGCAACACCCAGCTGGCCGAAGAACTGGCGCTGCCGCCGGTGAAAATCCACTGCTCCGTACTCGCCGAAGACGCCATCAAGGCTGCCGTTCACGATTACAAGCAGAAGAAAGGTCTGCTCTAACAGCACGCATCGCACGATGTAAGGAGTCTCGATGGCTATCAGCATGACAGAAGCCGCTGCCAAGCATATCCGCCGTTCCCTGGACGGCCGCGGCAAGGGCGAGGGCATCCGCCTGGGCGTCCGTACCACCGGCTGCTCGGGCCTGGCCTATGTGCTGGAATTCGTTGACGCGCTGGGTGAAGACGACCAGGTGTTCGAAAGCCACGGCGAAAAGGTGATCATCGATCCCAAGAGCCTGGCGTACCTGGACGGCACCGAACTGGACTTCGTCAAGGAAGGCTTGAACGAAGGCTTCAAGTTCAACAACCCCAACGTGCGCGGTGAATGTGGCTGCGGCGAAAGCTTCAACGTTTGAGGCCGGTCGTGGGTACTCCTTGTCATTTCGCCTTGTTTGACCTGCAACCGAGCTTCCGCCTGGACCTCGACCAGCTGGCCGCGCGCTACCGTGAGTTGGCGCGCGCCGTGCACCCCGATCGCTTTGCCGATGGCAGCGAGCGTGAGCAGCGCCTGGCGCTGGAGCAGTCGGCGGGCCTGAACGAGGCCTACCAGACGCTCAAGAGCTCGCCCAAGCGTGCCCGCTACCTGCTGGCCATCGGTGGCCACGAAGTGCCCCAGGAAGTCACGGTCCACGACCCTGAGTTCCTGATGCAGCAGATGCAGTGGCGCGAAGAGCTCGAAGACCTGCAGGACAGTGCCGACCTCGACGGTGTGGCGCAGTTCAAGCGGCGCCTGAAGGCTGCCAGCGAGCAGTTGAACGAAAGCTTCGCCGGCTGTTGGGATGATGCAGCGCAACGCGAACAGGCCGAACGCCTGATGCGGCGCATGCAGTTCCTCGACAAGCTGTCCTACGAAGTGCGCCAGCTGGAAGAGCGCCTCGACGATTAACCCAGTGTTGCTACGGCTGCACGCCTGATATTCAGATAAGCATGGCCCTACTGCAGATCGCCGAACCCGGCCAGAGTCCTCAACCGCACCAGCGCAAGCTGGCTGTGGGTATCGACCTTGGCACTACCAATTCGCTGGTCGCTGCCTTGCGCAGCGGCCTGTCCGAGCCACTGGCCGACGCGCAGGGGCAGGTCATTCTGCCGTCCGCCGTTCGCTACCACGCCGACCGCGTCGAAGTGGGCGCCGGCGCCAAGGCTGCCGCCGCCAGTGACCCGCTCAACACCATCGTTTCGGTCAAGCGCCTGATGGGCCGCGGCCTGGCGGACGTCAAGCAGCTGGGCGACCAGCTGCCGTACCGCTTCGTCGGCGGTGAGTCGCACATGCCGTTCATCGACACCGTGCAGGGCGCCAAGAGCCCGGTCGAAGTCTCCGCCGACATCCTCAAGGTGCTGCGCCTGCGCGCTGAAGCCACCTTGGGTGGCGAGCTGGTAGGCGCGGTAATCACCGTGCCGGCCTACTTCGACGACGCCCAGCGCCAGGCCACCAAGGACGCCGCCAAACTGGCCGGCCTCAACGTGCTGCGCCTGCTCAACGAGCCGACCGCGGCCGCCGTGGCCTATGGCCTGGACCAGCATGCCGAAGGCCTGGTGGCCATCTATGACCTGGGTGGCGGTACCTTCGACATTTCCATCCTGCGCCTGACCGGCGGTGTCTTCGAAGTGCTGGCCACCGGTGGCGACAGCGCCCTGGGTGGCGACGACTTCGACCACGCCATCGCCAGCTGGATTGTGCAGCAGGCGGGCCTGTCCGCCGACCTCGACCCGGGCGCCCAGCGCCAGCTGCTGCAAGTGGCCTGCGCCGCCAAGGAAGCCCTGACTGACGCCGCGTCGGTTGGCGTGGCGTATGGCGCGTGGAAAGCCGAGCTGAGCCGCGAGGCGTTCAACGCCCTGATCGAACCCATGGTTGCCCGCAGCCTCAAGGCTTGCCGCCGCGCCGTGCGTGACTCGGGCGTGGAAATCGACGAAGTGGCCGCCGTGGTCATGGTCGGCGGTTCCACCCGTGTGCCGCGCGTGCGCGAGGCGGTGGCCGAGCTGTTCGGCCGCCAGCCGCTGACCGAGATCGACCCGGACCAGGTGGTCGCCATTGGCGCTGCCATCCAGGCCGACACCCTGGCCGGCAACAAGCGTGACGGTGCCGAGCTGTTGCTGCTGGACGTGATTCCGCTGTCCCTGGGCCTGGAAACCATGGGCGGGCTGATGGAGAAGGTGATTCCGCGCAACACCACCATCCCCGTCGCCCGTGGCCAGGACTTCACTACCTATAAGGACGGCCAGTCGGCCATGATGATTCACGTGCTGCAAGGCGAGCGTGAATTGATCAGTGACTGCCGCTCCCTGGCGCGCTTCGAATTGCGTGGCATCCCGGCCATGGTCGCGGGCGCGGCAAAAATCCGCGTCACCTTCCAGGTCGACGCCGACGGCCTGCTCAGCGTCTCTGCGCGTGAGCTGGGCTCGGGCGTTGAGGCCAGCATCCAGGTCAAGCCGTCCTACGGCCTGACCGACGGCGAAATCGCCCGCATGCTCAAGGATTCGTTCCAGTACGCCGGCGACGACAAGGTCGCGCGCCAGCTGCGCGAGCACCAGGTCGACGCCGAGCGCCTGCTGGAGGCGGTGCAGGGCGCCCTGGAGGCCGATGGCGACCGCCTGCTGGACGCCGAAGAGCGCCTGGCAATCGAGCACCAGATGACTGAACTGCGTGAATTGATGAGCGGTACCGACGGCGCGGCCATCGAGCAGCAGACCAAGCGTCTGTCGCAGGTCACCGACGCCTTCGCGGCCCGCCGCCTCGACTCGACGGTGAAAGCCGCGTTGGCCGGGCGCAACCTGAATGAGATTGAGGAATAACGATGCCGCAGGTCATTTTTCTGCCCCACGAAAAGTTTTGCCCGGAAGGCCTGGTAGTAGAAGCTGCCACCGGTACGTCTATCCTTGAGCTGGCCCACGATCATCACATCGAGATCGAAAGCGCCTGCGGCGGCGTGTGCGCCTGCACCACCTGTCACTGCATCATCCGCGAGGGCTTCAATTCGCTGGAAGAGGCCGACGAGCTGGAAGAAGATTACCTGGACAAGGCCTGGGGCCTGGAAGCGCAATCGCGCCTGGCGTGCCAGGCCGTGGTGGGCACCGAGGACCTGACGGTCGAAATCCCGAAATATTCGCTTAACCATGCGGCCGAAGCGCCGCACTGATCGGGAAGCTGTCATGAGCTACGGTTGGAATGATGTACAACGTATTGCAGAGGAATTGGCCGAAGCCAAGCCGGGCGTTAACCCGTATTCGGTGAATTTCGTCGATCTGCAGCAATGGATCAAGGAATTGCCTGGTTTCGACAGCACTTCTGGCCGGGTAGGCGAGAAGGTGCTGGAAGCGGTCCAGACCCTTTGGGCCGACGAAATAGACTGATCATCTTTGCAGGTTAGGCATTACCCCAGAACCCGCGTATAATTCGCGGGTTTAATTTTTCGCAACAATCACTGTTTCTGGAGTTTCACCATGGCTGTTCAACGTACTTTCTCCATCATCAAGCCTGACGCTGTTGCCAAGAACGTCATCGGCGAGATCACCACTCGTTTCGAAAAAGCCGGTCTGCGCGTCGTTGCCTCGAAACTGAAGCAACTGTCCAAGGCCGAAGCTGAAGGTTTCTACGCTGAGCACAGCGCTCGTGGCTTCTTCGGCGAGCTGGTTGCCTTCATGATCTCCGGTCCTGTCGTTGTACAGGTGCTGGAAGGCGAAAACGCCATCGCTCTGAACCGTGAGCTGATGGGCGCCACCAACCCTAAAGAAGCTGCTGCCGGCACCATCCGTGCTGACTTCGCTGACTCCATCGACGCCAACGCTGTTCACGGTTCGGACTCCGAAGCCGCTGCTGCCCGCGAAATCTCGTACTTCTTCGCTGCTACCGAAGTAACCACTCGCTAAGCCACGGCCAACGAGTGAAGGTGAAACCATGACCGTAATGACTGGCAAGACAAACCTATTGGGCTTGACCCAACCAGAGATGGAACAGTTCTTCGACTCGATCGGGGAGAAGCGCTTTCGTGCCGGTCAGGTCATGAAGTGGATTCACCATTTTGGCGTCGATGATTTCGACGCCATGACGAACGTCGGCAAGGCCTTGCGCGAAAAGCTCAAGGCCTGTGCCGAAATTCGTGGTCCCGAAGTGGTCAGCGAGGACATCTCCACCGACGGCACCCGCAAGTGGGTGGTGCGCGTGGCGTCCGGCAGCTGCGTCGAGACCGTGTACATCCCGCAGGGCAAGCGTGGCACCTTGTGTGTCTCGTCCCAGGCGGGCTGCGCCCTGGACTGCAGTTTCTGCTCCACCGGCAAGCAAGGCTTCAACAGCAACCTCACCGCCGCCGAAGTCATCGGGCAGGTGTGGATTGCCAACAAATCCTTCGGCAGTGTCCCGGCTACCATCGACCGCGCCATCACCAACGTGGTGATGATGGGCATGGGCGAGCCGCTGCTGAACTTCGACAACGTCATCGCCGCCATGCGGCTGATGATGGATGACCTGGGCTATGGCATCTCCAAACGCCGGGTCACCCTGTCCACCTCGGGCGTGGTGCCGATGATCGACGTGCTCGCCGATCACATCGACGTCTCGCTGGCCCTGTCGCTGCACGCGCCGAACGACGCGCTGCGCAACGAACTGGTGCCGATCAACAAGAAATACCCGCTCAAGATGCTGCTCGAGTCGTGCCAGCGCTACATGTCCCAACTGGGCGAGAAGCGCGTGCTGACCATCGAGTACACCCTGCTCAAGGACGTCAACGACAAGCTCGAGCACGCGGTGGAAATGGTCGAGCTGCTCAAGAACGTACCGTGCAAGATCAACCTGATCCCGTTCAACCCGTTCCCGCACTCCGGTTACGAGCGTCCGAGCAACAACGCCATCCGGCGTTTCCAGGATCATTTGCACCAGGCCGGTTTCAATGTCACGGTGCGCACTACCCGCGGCGAAGACATCGACGCCGCCTGTGGTCAATTGGTAGGGCAGGTGATGGACCGCACCCGCCGTAGCGAACGCTATATCGCCGTACGCCAGCTGGCTGCCGACGCCGATATGCCGCTGAATGCCGACAATCGGCCCTGAGAGAGGATCTCCATGACCGTGCGCGCCGCGCTGTTGCTATTGTTCTTCAACCTGTTGGTTGGTTGCGTTTCCACGGGTAAAGTCAACCCGATGGAAACCAGCAAGGGACGCGAAGAGGCGCGCAAGGCTCTGGTCCAACTGGGTATCGGCTACCTGCAGACCGGCCAGGCCGAACAGGCCAAGGTGCCGCTCAAGCAGGCGCTGGAAATCGACAGCTCCGACCCCGAGGCCAACGGCGCCCTGGGGCTGGTGTTCCAGGCTGAGCTTGAGCCCAAGCTGGCCGAGCAGTATTTCAAGAAAGCGCTGTCCAGCCGCCCGAAAGATGCCCGCACCCTCAACAACTACGGCGGTTTCCTGTACGAGCAGAAGCGGTATCAGGAAGCTTACGAAACCTTTGAGAAAGCCGCCGACGATCCCCTGTATCCTGAGCGCTCGCGGGTGTTCGAGAACCTGGGCCTGACCGCCCGGGCCATGGGCAACAAGCCGCTGGCGGTGCAATTGTTTGACAAGGCATTGCGGTTGAAGGCCGATCAGCCCCAGGCATTGCTGGAAATGGCTGAGTTGTCTTACGAAGACAGGCATTATGTGCCGGCGCGCGGTTATTACGACCGTTTCAGCCAGCTGAGCGAGCAGAACGCCCGCAGCCTGTTGCTGGGCACGCGCCTGGCACGGATTTTCCAGGACAAGAACAAGGCCGCCAGTTTCGGCCTGCAACTTAGAAGACTCTATCCCGGTACGCCGGAATATCAGCAATACCTGTCGGAGCAATGATGAAAGCGGCGCATCCCGAAGTTGTAGCAGCGACTCGCGTGAACCCTGGTGACACCTTGCGCCAGGCCCGCGAGAGCAAAGGCTGGTCGCTGGCCGACGTGGCTGTGAAACTCAACCTCACGGCCACTTCGCTGGGCAACCTGGAGGCCGGCGCCTTCGACAAGCTGCCGGGGCATACCTTTGCCCGCGGTTACATCCGTGCCTACGCCAAGCTGCTGGGCATGGACCAGGCGCCGCTGGTGCAGGCCTTCGACCAGGCCACCGGCAGCCACGCCCAGGGCAGCGAAGTGCATGCGCTGGGCCGCATCGAGGAACCGGTGCGCCTGTCCCACAACATCCTGCGCGGCGTGAGCCTGCTGCTGTTGGTGCTGGTGGTGGGCGGCGGCTTCTTCTGGTGGCAGGACCAGACCGCCCAGCGTGGCAAGGACCAGGCCGGGCTGGCCATGGAGCATGTCGAAGTCGAAAGCGCCGACGGCACCACCCAGATCCACCCGATCGACGAGCCGGAAGACCAGGCCGTTGCCGAGGCCCAGAAGCCTGCCACCGAGGCCCAGGCAACTGAAACCGCTGCGGCCGAAGCGCCTGCCCCGGCGACAGCCGGCGTTCAGCCTGCCGCGCCTACCGTGGCACCTGCGCCTGCCGTCACCGCGCCGGCGCCGGCACCTGCTGCAACGAACACCCCGGCCCTGGTGCACCAGCCGGCCGCCCCGGTGGCCCCGGTGGCCGCCGCCCCGGTAGCGCCTGCAGCCCAGGCCCCGGTGGCCGGCGCTGGCCAACTGCACCTGCAATTCACCGCCGACTGCTGGACCCAGGTCACCGATGGCAACGGCAAAGTGCTGCTCAGCGCCCTCAAGCGCAAGGGCGAGACCGTCGACCTGAACGGCAAGCCGCCGTTCGCCGTGCGCCTGGGCTATGCCCGTGGCGCGCAGGTCAGCTTCAACGGCCAGCCGGTCGACGTTGCACCTTTCACCTCTGGCGAGACTGCTCGCATGAAAGTAGGGCAATAAACCATGCATGGCGAATCCCCGATCAAGCGTCGCGTATCCCGTAAAATCTGGGTCGGCAATGTGCCGGTGGGTGGCGATGCCCCCATCGCCGTACAGAGCATGACCAACACCGACACCAACGACGTGGCGGCCACCGTGGCGCAGATCCGTCGCCTGGAAGACGCCGGCGCCGACATCGTGCGCGTCTCGGTGCCGGACATGGACGCCGCCGAGGCGTTCGGCAAGATCAAGCAACAGGTGCGCGTGCCCCTGGTGGCCGACATCCACTTCGACTACAAGATCGCCTTGCGCGTGGCCGAACTGGGCGTGGACTGCCTGCGCATCAACCCGGGCAACATCGGTCGCGAAGACCGTGTGCGCGCCGTGGTCGATGCCGCCCGCGACCGCGGCATCCCGATCCGTATCGGCGTGAACGCCGGTTCCCTGGAAAAGGACCTGCAGAAGAAGTACGGCGAACCCACCCCCGAAGCACTGGTGGAGTCGGCCCTGCGCCACGTTGAGCACCTGGAGCGCCTGAACTTCCAGGACTTCAAGGTCAGCGTGAAGGCCTCCGACGTGTTCATGGCCGTCGCCGCCTACCGCCTGCTCGCCACCCAGATCTCCCAGCCGCTGCACCTGGGCATCACCGAGGCCGGCGGTTTGCGCTCCGGCACGGTGAAATCCTCGGTGGGCCTAGGTATGCTGCTGGCCGACGGCATCGGCGACACCATCCGCATCTCCCTGGCCGCCGACCCGGTGGAAGAGATCAAGGTGGGCTACGACATCCTCAAGTCCCTGCGCCTGCGCTCGCGTGGCATCAACTTCATCGCCTGCCCGAGCTGCTCGCGGCAGAACTTCGATGTGGTGAAGACCATGAACGAGCTGGAAGGGCGCCTGGAAGACCTGCTGGTGCCGCTGGACGTGGCGGTGATCGGTTGTGTGGTCAACGGCCCTGGCGAAGCCAAGGAAGCCCACGTGGGCCTCACCGGCGGCACGCCGAACCTGATCTACATCGACGGCAAGCCTGCGCAGAAGCTGACCAACGACAACCTGGTGGAAGAGCTCGAGAAGCTGATTCGCCAGAAGGCGGCCGAAAAGGTCGAGGCCGACGCGGCGCTGATCGCCCGCGGCTGACAGAACACTAAGGATTTCTCGTGAGTAAGACGCTGCAAGCCATCCGTGGCATGAACGACATCCTGCCCGACCAGACGCCCCTGTGGCGCTACTTCGAAGGCACCGTGGCAGGGCTGCTGGACACCTACGGCTACCGGCAGATCCGCATGCCGATCGTCGAGTTCACCGACCTGTTCAAGCGCTCCATCGGCGAAGTCACCGACATCGTCGAGAAAGAGATGTACACCTTCGAGGACCGCAACGGCGATTCGCTGACCCTGCGCCCCGAAGGCACGGCGGCGTGCGTGCGCGCGGTGCTGGAGCACGGCATCACCGGCGGTGGCCAGGTGCAGAAGCTCTGGTACGTGGGCCCCATGTTCCGTCACGAGCGCCCGCAGAAAGGTCGCTACCGCCAGTTCCACCAGATCGGCTGCGAGGTGTTCAACCTCGACGGTCCGGACATCGACGCCGAGCTGATCGTGCTCACCTGGCGCCTGTGGGGTGCCCTGGGCATCCGCGACGCGGTGAAGCTCGAGCTCAACAGCCTGGGCACCTCCGAGGCCCGCGGTCGCTACCGCGAGGCGCTGGTGGCGTTCCTCACCGAGCACCTGGACCAGATCGACGAAGACAGCCAGCGCCGGTTGAAGACCAACCCGCTGCGCGTGCTGGACACCAAGCACCCTGAGACCCAGGCCGTGCTGGTGAACGCGCCGAAGCTGGCCGATTACCTGGACGAAGAGTCGCGCGTGCACTTCGAGGGCCTGAAGGCCCGCCTGGACGCCGCCGGCATTCCCTACGTGATCAACCCCAAGCTGGTGCGTGGCCTGGACTACTACAGCAAGACCGTGTTCGAGTGGGTCACCGACAAGCTCGGCGCCCAGGGCACCGTGTGCGCTGGCGGCCGCTACGACGGCCTGGTCGAGCAGATGGGCGGCAAGCCCACCACCGGCGTTGGCTTCGCCATGGGCATCGAACGCCTGATCCTGCTGCTGGAAACCCTGGAGCAGGTGCCCGAATCCATCGCCCGTACCGTTGACGTTTACCTGTGCGCCTTTGGCGAGCAGGCCGAACTGGCGGGCCTGGCCCTGACCGAGCGCCTGCGCGATGCACTGCCGCAGCTGCGCATCCAGGTCAACGCCGGTGCCGGCAGCTTCAAGAGCCAGTTCAAGAAGGCGGACAAGAGCGGTGCGCTCTACGCCTTGATCCTGGGGGACGACGAACTGGCGCAACAAGTGGTAGGTTTCAAACCCCTGCGTGGCCAGGGCGAACAACAAAACATTGCCTGGGATGCTCTGGGTGAGCATCTGGCGACTTGCGTCGTGCAGGGTTGAGGCAGGCTTCAGGCCGAATTTGCGAAATAGGAGTATTGGGGTGTCGAGTACCGAAGATGAACAACTCGCCGAGTTGAAGGACTTTTGGCAGCGTAACGGCAAGCCTCTGGTCACCGGCGTGCTGCTGGCCCTGGTGGTGGTATTTGGCTGGCAGGCCTGGCACAAGTACCAGGCCAACCAGTCGCAAGGTGCGTCCAGCCTGTACCAGCAACTGCTGGAAACCGCGCTGAACCCTACCGGCAAGCCTGATACCGCGCAGGTGGCGGACCTGGCCAACAAGCTCAAGACCGAGTACGGCAACAGCGAGTACGCACAGTACGGCAGCCTGTTCGTGGCCAAGGTGGCCGTGGACGCCGGCAAGCTGGACGATGCCGCCACCGAGCTCAAGGCCGTGGTCGACAAGCCCAAGGACGCCATGCTGGGTGAAATCGCCCGTCAGCGCCTGGCTCAGGTACTGGCTGCGCAGAACAAGGCCGAAGACGCCCTGAAGCTGCTGGACGGCGACGCCGACAAGGCGTTCCTGGCCAGCCGCGAGGAACTCAAGGGTGACCTGCTGGTGCAGCTGGGCCGTACTGACGACGCGTATGCGGCGTACCAGAAGGCCAAGGCAGCCCTGTCCGATGAGGCAGCAGTGGGTGGCTTGCAAATCAAACTCGACGACCTGGCGAAAAAAGATGCGTGACGTGATCCGTTGGAAACATGCAGCATTGCTGGCTCTGGCCATTCTGGCCGCGGGTTGCAGCAGCAACAGCAAGAAGGAACTGCCTCCTGCCGAGCTGACCAAGTTCAAGGAAGAAGTGGTCCTGCACAAGGAGTGGAGTCGTTCGATCGGTGACGGTCAGGGCGAAACCTACAACATGCTGGTTCCAGCGATCGAGAACGACAGCATCTACGCCGCTGACGTGACCGGCGTGGTCATGGACCTGAACCGCCTGAACGGCGACGTGATCTGGAAGAAAGACCTCAACACCTCGGTGTCGGGCGCAGTCGGCGTCGGCTACGGCCTGGTCATGCTGGGTACCATCAGCGGTGAAGTCATCGCCCTTGACGCCACCAACGGTGAAGTCAAATGGCGCGCCAAGGTCGGCAGCGAAGTGCTCGCACCGCCTGCCAACAACGGCGACGTGGTAGTGGTGCAGACCCAGGACGACCGCCTGGTCGGCCTGGACGCCAGCACCGGCACCCAGCGCTGGATCTACGACAGCACGCCTGCGGTACTGACCCTGCGTGGCACCAGTGCCCCGCTGGTCACCAACCACCTGGCGGTGGCTGGCCTGTCCACCGGCAAGGTCGTTGCCCTGGACATCAGCAACGGTGTGCCGGTGTGGGAACAACGCATCGCCGTGCCGCAGGGCCGCTCGGAACTTGAGCGTGTCGTCGATATCGACGGCGGCCTGCTGCTGTCCGGTGGTACCCTGTACGTCGCCAGCTACCAGGGCCGCATGGCGGGCCTGGACCTGGAAAGCGGCCGTGTGCTGTGGCAGCGTGACGCTTCCAGCTACGCCGGCGTGGCCCAGGGCTTCGGCAGCGTCTACGTGGCGCTGGCTTCCGGCACCGTGGAAGGCGTCGACGAGCGCACCACCACCGCCCTGTGGAGCAACGACAAACTGGCCCGCCGCCAGCTGTCGGCACCCGAGGTGTTCTCCAGCTACGTGGCGGTAGGCGACTTCGAAGGCTACCTGCACCTGCTGAGCCAGGTCGACGGTCGCTTCGTTGGTCGTGAGAAAATTGACAGTGACGGCCTGCGAGCCCGTCCGCTGGTGGCCGGGAACATGATTTACGTGTTCGGCAACAGCGGCAAGCTCGAAGCCCTCACCATCAAGTAAGGCTTTGACTATGCTGGAGGTCAGTCATGGCCTCCAGCGGCCCCGCCCCAGGCAGGGGCCACGGCATGTTCGCATGCCGCCACGAACTCCGGCCGCTGCCTGCAGCGGCCTTTGTATTTTCTGAAATAACGCAGTGGAGAGCCTAATGGTTCCCGTAATCGCCCTGGTGGGCCGACCGAACGTCGGCAAGTCCACCATGTTCAACCGCCTGACCAAAAGCCGCGACGCCATCGTCGGCGACCTGTCTGGTCTTACCCGTGATCGCCAATACGGAGAGGCGCACTGGCAAGGGCGTTCCTATATCCTGATCGACACCGGCGGTATTTCCGGTGACGAGCACGGCATGGACGAAAAGATGGCCGAGCAGTCGCTGCTGGCCATCGAAGAAGCCGATGTAGTGCTGTTCCTGGTCGATGCCCGTGCCGGTTTCACCGCCGCCGACCAGATGATTGCCGAGCACCTGCGCAAGCGCAACAAGCGCTCCATCCTGGTGGCCAACAAGATCGACAACATCGATCCGGAAATGGCCCGCGCCGAATTCGCCCCGCTGGGCATGGGCCACGCCATCGGCGTCGCCGGTGCCCAGGGCCGCGGCGTGAACACCCTGCTGGAAGCCGCCCTGGGCGAATTCCCGCGTGACGTGGAGGAGGAAGACCTGGCCGAAGGCGTTGCCGAAGGCGAAGAGCAGGTGCGCATTCCTGGCCCGAGCGAGAAGGATGGCATCAAGATCGCCATCATCGGCCGGCCAAACGTGGGCAAGTCGACCCTGGTCAACCGCATGCTCGGCGAAGAGCGGGTGATCGTCTACGATCAGCCCGGCACCACCCGTGACAGCATCTACATCCCGTTCGAGCGCAACGACGAGAAGTACACCTTCATCGACACTGCCGGTGTGCGCAAGCGCGGCAAGATCCATGAAGAAGTCGAGAAGTTCTCGGTGGTCAAGACGCTGCAGGCCATCAAGGATGCCAACGTCGTGATCTTCGTCATGGACGCCCGCGAAGGCGTGGTGGACCATGACCTGAACCTGTTGGGCTTCGCCCTGGAGTCGGGCCGCGCCATCGTCATCGCCCTGAACAAGTGGGACGGCATGCAGCCGAGCGAGCGCGACTACGTGAAGACCGAGCTGGAGCGCCGGCTGTTCTTCGTCGACTTCGCCGACATCCACTTCATCTCGGCGCTGCACGGCACTGGCGTGGGCAACCTGTACGGTTCGGTGCAGGCCTCGTTCAAGTCGGCGATCACTCGCTGGCCGACCAGCCGCCTGACCCAGATCCTCGAGGACGCGGTGCAGGAGCACCAGCCGCCGATGGTCAACAGCCGCCGCATCAAGCTGCGCTATGCCCACCTGGGTGGTGCCAACCCGCCGCTGATCGTGATCCACGGAAACCAGGTGGAGAAGGTGCCGAACAGCTACGTTCGCTACCTGGAAAACACCTACCGCCGCGTCCTGAAGCTGGTCGGCACGCCGATCCGCATCGAGTTCAAGGGCAGCGACAACCCGTACGAAGGCAACAAGAACACGCTGACCGACCGCCAGGTCAACAAGAAGCGCCGCTTGATGTCGCACCACAAGAAAGCCGACAAGAAACGCCGCGACAAGCGCTGACTCCCCGGTTTTCGCGATACCTGTAGCCGCTGCCGCCAGGCTGCGCTGGCCCTGTTCTGCACTGGAGATCTCCAGGGAACTCAAGGGCCAGCGCAGCCTGGCGGCAGCGGCTACGGCGTTTTGATCTGTACTGGTTTTCCCGCTGTTCGTTGGGCTATCCTGCTGGGCTCCCCAGCTGTCAGGGATAGGCCCGATGATCACCAGCAAGCTGCCGAATGTCGGCACGACCATCTTCACCACCATGTCCCAGCTCGCCGCCGAAACCGGCGCGCTCAACCTGTCCCAAGGTTTCCCCGACTACGACGGCCCCCAGGGCCTGCGTGATGCCGTGGTGCGCCATATCAACGCTGGCCACAACCAGTACGCGCCCATGACCGGGCTGCCGGCCCTGCGCGAGCAGGTGGCGGCCAAGGTGCTGCGCCAGTACGGCGCGCGCGTGAGCGCCGACACGGAAGTCACCATCACGCCAGGTGCCACCGAGGCGATCTTCTGCGCGGTGCAAGCGGTGGTGCGTGCCGGTGACGAGGTCATCGTCTTCGACCCTTGCTACGACAGCTACGAGCCCTCCGTGGAGCTGGCCGGCGGCCGCTGCGTGCATGTGCAGCTCGACCCCAGGGATTTTTCCATCGACTGGCAGCAGCTCAGCGATGCCTTGAGCCCGCGCACGCGGATGATCATCCTCAACAGCCCGCACAACCCCAGCGGCGCCTTGATCAGCGCCGCCGAGCTGGACCAGCTGGCGCAACTGATCGAAGGTCGCGATATCTACCTGATCAGTGATGAAGTGTATGAACACCTGGTCTACGATGGGGTCAGACATGCCAGCGTGTTGGCCAACGAAGCGCTCTATTCCAGGGCTTTCGTGGTCAGCTCGTTCGGCAAGACCTACCACGTCACCGGCTGGAAGACCGGTTACGTGATTGCCCCGCCGGCCTTGAGCGCGGAACTGCGCAAGGTCCACCAGTACGTCAACTTCTGCGGGGTCACCCCGCTGCAATGGGCGCTGGCGGACTACATGGCGGCCTGCCCTGAGCATGTTGAAGAACTGCCCGGGTTCTACCAGGCCAAGCGTGACCTGTTCTGCGACCTGCTGGCAGGGTCGCGGTTCAGCTTCACCCGGGTGGCAGGCACGTATTTCCAGCTGGTGGATTACTCGCAGATCCGCCCCGACTTGAACGATGTCGACATGGCTCTGTGGATGACCCGCGAGCACGGCGTGGCGACTATTCCGGTGTCGGTGTTCTACCAGACACCCATCCCGGAACAGCGCCTGGTACGCCTGTGTTTCGCCAAACGCGAGGAGACGCTGCGGGAAGCGGCGAAGAAACTATGCGTGATTTGAGTACGCTGGCGAACCTGAACCTGGCCCTGGTGCAGACCACCCTGGCCTGGCACGACCGCACAGCCAATTTCGAGCACTTCGAGGCCCTGCTGGAGCAGGCCCGCGGTGCGCACCTGATCATTCTGCCGGAGATGTTCACCACCGGCTTTTCCATGGACTCGGCCAGCTTGTGCGAGCCGGAGCACGGCCCCACCAGCAAGTGGCTGCGTGCCCAGGCCGTGCGCCTGAACGCCGTGGTGACGGGCAGCGTGATCATCCAGGCCGCCGACGGCAGTCATCGCAACCGCCTGCTGTGGGCGCGGCCCGATGGCGAACTGCTGCATTACGACAAGCGCCACCTGTTCCGCATGGCTGGCGAGCACAAGCACTACACCCCCGGCGAGCGCCAGGTGCAGTTCGAGCTGAACGGCTGGCGCATTCGCCCGTTGATCTGCTATGACCTGCGCTTCCCGGTGTGGAGCCGCGACGCCCAGGACACCGACCTGCTGCTGTACACCGCGAACTGGCCTGGCGCGCGCCGCCTGCATTGGAACCGCCTGCTGCCAGCGCGCGCCATCGAGAACCTGTGCTACGTGGCGGCGGTGAACCGCGTGGGCACCGATGGCAAGGGCTTCGCCTACACCGGCGACAGCCAGGTGTTGGACTTCCAGGGCGAGAGCCTGCTGAGCGCGGGGGAGGCCGATGGCGTGTTCCACGTGTCCCTCAGCGCCGCCGAGCTGGCCGCCTACCGCACGCGCTTCCCGGCGCACCTGGATGCCGACACCTTCACGTTGTCCTGATTTCACCCATAAAAAAACCGGCCACCTGGGCCGGTTTTTTTATGGGTGGAAGGCTTACGCCGCCTTCGCTTCCTGCTGGCTCAAAGAGCGGTTCAGCGCGCTGAACAGGGCCTTGAAGCTGGCGGTGGTGATGTTCTCGTCCACGCCCACGCCGTGCACCGCACGGCCACCGGCCACGCGCAGCTCAATGTAGGCGGCTGCCTTGGCGTTGGTGCCGGCGCCAATGGCGTGTTCGTTGTAGTCCATGATCTCAACCGGTACCGGCATGGCCGAGGCCAGGGCTTCCAGGGCGCCGTTGCCCTTGCCGCGCCAGTGCACGGTCTCGCCGTCGCTGTGCACTTCGACGTCGACCTTGCTGTTGCCGTTCTCTTCCTGCAGGCGGTGGCTGACCAGCGCGTACGGGGCGTTGGCTTGCAGGTATTCCTTGTGCAGCAGCGCGTAGATCTGCTGGGCCGTCATTTCCAGGCCCAGGCGGTCGGTTTCACCCTGTACCACCTGGCTGAACTCGATCTGCATGCGGCGCGGCAGGCTGATGCCGTATTCCTGTTCCAGCAGGTAAGTGATGCCGCCCTTGCCCGACTGGCTGTTGACGCGGATGACCGCCTCGTAGCTGCGGCCGATGTCGGCCGGGTCGATCGGCAGGTAAGGCACTTCCCACACGGCGTCGTCCTTCTGCTGGGCGAAGCCCTTGCGGATCGCGTCCTGGTGCGAGCCGGAGAACGCGGTGTGAACCAGGTCGCCGACGTACGGGTGGCGTGGGTGCACCGGGATCTGGTTGCACTCTTCGACCACCTTGCGCACGCCGTCGATGTCGGAGAAGTCCAATTCCGGGTCCACGCCCTGGGTGTAGAGGTTCAGGGCCAGGGTCACCAGGTCGACGTTGCCGGTGCGCTCGCCGTTGCCGAACAGGCAGCCTTCGACGCGGTCGGCGCCGGCCATCAGGCCCAGCTCGGTGGCGGCCACGCCGGTGCCACGGTCGTTGTGGGTGTGCAGGCTGATGATCACGCTGTCACGGCGCGACACGTTGCGGCCGAACCATTCGATCTGGTCGGCGTAGATGTTCGGGGTACTGACTTCAACGGTGGCTGGCAGGTTGAGGATGATCTTGTGCTCGGGCGTCGGGTTCCACACCTCGATCACCGCGTCACAGACTTCCTTGGCGAATTCCAGTTCGGTGGCGCTGAAGGTTTCCGGCGAGTACTGGAAGGTCCACTGGGTTTCCGGCTGCTGGGCCGCGTATTTGACGAACAGCTTGGCCGCGTTTACCGCGATGTCCTTCACGCCCTGCTTGTCCTGGTTGAAGACGATCTTGCGGAAGGACGGCGAGGTGGCGTTGTACAGGTGGACGATGGCCTTCTTGGCGCCTTTCAGCGACTCGAACGTACGTGCGATCAGGTCTTCGCGGGCCTGGGTCAGCACCTGGATGGTGGTGTCTTCCGGGATGTGATTGTCTTCGATCAGGGTGCGAACGAAGTCGAAATCGGTTTGCGAGGCCGAGGGGAACGACGCCTCGATCTCTTTCACGCCCACGCTGACCAGGGTCTTCCAGAAGCGCAGCTTCTTAGCCGAGTCCATCGGCTCGATCAGCGACTGGTTGCCGTCGCGCAGGTCCGAGCTGCACCAGATAGGCGCGGTGGTGATGGTCTGGTTCGGCCAGGTGCGGTCAGGCAGGTTGACCTGGGCGAAGGCGCGGTATTTCGAAGACGGGTCTTTGAGCATGGTCATGATGGGCAATCCTTGTTGTGCGGCCTTGAAAAGGGCCTGCCGGCTAAAACTGAAAGAGAAGGGCGAGGCGACGCGATTCAGCGTGGCAGTCGTGCACTGACCAGGCTTAGGCAGCGGTGTTGACGAAGGAGAATGAGGGTGTGAAGAGTTTTCATGCCTTCAACCCTAACCATTGCGGCAGGGGATGGCAAGCATCTGTAAAACTTTGAGATAACTTATCTCTGCTGGCTTTTTTGTGGTTTTTTGTGCTCGATAATCGGTTTTTTTTGATTGAAAATTGTTGCTGTGATTCGGCGCGCGCAATCTCGTATATTGGCTTGGTCAAGCAATGCGGAGCTGAGTCATGACGGAAGCTGAGTGGAAACTGTGGAGTCGATATCGCCCATTGGCCGTTGAGCGCCTGTATGAGCGGCTACGGCGCCAGATGATGGCGGCGGCCAAGGATGACTCGGTGCCGGCGCGGGAGCATTTTCAGACTGTTCGAAACCTTTGCAATCAGGGTAACGAGGAGGTGGTGCGGGTGTTCGATAACTTTCCCCATTCGCGAGGACATGCCTCTATTGGTCTGCAGGCGGCTTATGTGAGGGGGCTGGTTACCGAGGAGGAGGTGGCATCATTCAGCGAAGAAACGCAGGCGAAGCTGAGGGAAGCGTCGAAGTATTTCAACAGGGCGGGCTAACTCGCTCCTGTAGCAGCTGCCGAAGGCGGCGTCGCAGGCAACGCATGGCTTCTGACGCACCGCGCCGCCTGGGACGCAGCCTTCGGCAGCTGCTACGGTGGGAGCAAAGGGGGGCAGGCTCGACAGCGCGCTACAGCTATCAGGGTTGGAACGCGCCGATGAAGATGGCGGGGTCCACGCGGGCATCGTTGAGGCTGACGTTCCAGTGCATGTGCGGCCCCGTCGCCCGCCCGGTCATGCCCACGCGGCCGACCACAGCGCCGCGCGCCAGGTCCTGGCCCACCTTCACGTCGATCTTCGACATGTGGCAGAACATGCTGATAAACCCTTGCCCGTGGTCGACGAACACGGTGTTGCCGTTGAAGAAGTAGTTGCCCACCAGGATGACCTTGCCCGCGGCCGGGGTCTTGATCGGCGTACCGGCAGGCACCGCGAAGTCCAGCCCGGCATGGGGGTTGCGCTCTTCGCCATTGAAGAACCGGCGCACGCCGAAGCGGCTCGACAGCGGCCCGTTCACCGGCTTGTCCAGCAGCAGGTTGCTGGGCGTGCCGGGGCTGAAGCTGCGGTAGGCCTTGAGCTGCTCGGCCAGCTCCACCTCAAAGCGTTTCAGGTCGGCCGGGTTGGGGTTGACCTGGCGGTTGTTCTTCAAGGTGATGTGCTGCTCGGGGTAGTGCTTGCTGCCCACCACAAAGCCCAGGCTGCGCTGGTCGGCGGTGGTGATGCGCGCCGGGCCCGGCTTCTGGGTCAGCGGCAGGCCGACGATGGCGCGCCAGTTCTGCTGCTCGCGCACCACCAGCACCGGCTTGCCGTCGAAGAACGCCTTGGGCGCCTGGGCGCCGCTGCCCAGGTCGATCACGGCCACGCCGCCGGGCACCGGCTTGTTCAGCAGGCGGGTCAGGTAGCTGTCGGCCTGGGCGGTGAAGGTCAGGCACAGCAACAGCAGGGCGGTCAGCAGGCGCGGCATGGTTCAGTCCAGTAGCGAGAGGGTGACCGGGGTCAGGTGGTTGTCTTCGACGCGCACCTGCAGCTCGCCTTCGCCCAGCTTGGCGGTCAGGCGCTGGCCGGTGCGGGTCTGGTCGGCGCGGCGCACGGCCTGGCCGCGTTCGTCCAGCAGAATGCTGTAGCCGCGGCTGAGGGTAGCCAGCGGGCTGACGATGTGCAGGGTCTGCATCTGGTTGTTGAGCTGCACGCGGCGGGCCTTGAGGCCGTCGCGCATGGCTCGCGGCAGGCGTTCGGCCAGGCCTTCGATGCGCTGGCGCAGCATGGCCAGGGTGCGCCCCGGGTGTTGCCCGGCCAGGCGCGTTTCCAGCTGCGCCAGGCGGTGACGGCGCAGGTTCAGGCGCTGCTCGAAGGCGCGGCGCAGGCGCATGTCCAGGTCGTCGAGGCGCTGGGCCTGCTGGCGCAGCCGCTCGCCGGGGTGACGCAGGCGCTTGGTCAGGCCGTCCAGGCGCAGGCGGTCGTGGGCCAGGCGGTTCTGGATGCGCATCAGCAGGCGCCGTTGCAGGCTTTCCAGACGGCGTTGCAGGTCGCTGCTGTCGGGCGCCAACAGCTCGGCAGCGGCGGACGGCGTGGGTGCGCGCACGTCGGCGACGAAGTCACTGATGGAGACGTCGGTTTCATGGCCTACGGCGCTGACGATCGGCGTGACGCAGGCGGCGATGGCACGGGCCACCGCCTCTTCGTTGAAGCACCAGAGGTCTTCCAGCGAGCCACCGCCACGGGCCAGGATAATGGCGTCGAAGCCGCCGGCATCGGCCAGGCGGATGCCGCGCACGATCTGGTTGATGGCCTCGCGGCCCTGCACGGCGGTGGGGATCAGTGTCAGCTCAACCTGCGGCGCGCGGCGGCGGAACACGCTGATGATGTCGCGGATCACCGCGCCGGTGGGCGAGCTGACGATGCCGATGCGCTGCGGGTGGGCGGGCAGGGCGACCTTGCGTTCGCTGCTGAACAGGCCTTCGCCGCTGAGTTTTTCCTTCAGCGCGTCGAACGCCAGGCGCAGGGCGCCGTCGCCGGCCGGCTCCACGGTGTCGAGGATCAACTGGTAGTCACCACGGCCCTCGAACAGCGAGACCTTGCCGCGCACCTTCACCGCCAGCCCGTCCTTCAGCGCCTGGCGCACGCGCTGGGCGTTCTGGCGGAACAGCGCGCAGCGCACCTGGGCGCCGCTGTCCTTGAGGGTGAAGTAGACGTGGCCGGACGCCGGGCGGGCGAGGTTGGAGATCTCGCCTTCCACCCAGATGCTGCTGAACACGTCTTCAAGCAGCACGCGCGCGCGGCCGTTGAGCTGGCTGACAGTGAGGACCTCGCGGTCCAGGCCGAGTACGGCAAAGGGGTCTTTGTTCATGGCGGGCATCATAAGGCCAATACGCCGCCGGAGCCATGCCCCCGTAGCAGCTGCCGCAGGCTGCGTCCCCGGCCCACGCGATACCCCTGGCCCACGCGATACCCCTGGCATACGGCGGTGCCTGTGACGCGGCCTGGGGGCCGCTGCTACGATGATGTACCACCAAGGAGAGGGGATAGCTGATGGAGTTGCTGAGCGCCTTGCCGTTTACCGGGCTGGACTGGGGTTGCATGTTGCTGGGCGTGGCGGTCGCCTATGTCGTGTTCGGCATCGCCGGCTTCGGCACCGCGCTGGTGGCCGGGCCAGTGCTGATCTGCTTCATGCCCCTGGCGCGGATCATCCCGTTGCTGGTGCTGCTGGATTTCATCGCCGCGTTCGGCAACCTGCTGCCGTCGCGCAAGGCGGTGGCCGGCGCCGAGTTGAAGCGCCTGCTGCCGTGCATGGCGGTGGGCTGTACCGTTGGCGTGGTGTTCCTGCTCAACCTGCAATCGCGCTTGTTGCTGCTGTTGATGGGCGTGTTCATCACGGCCTACGCCCTGTACGGGTTGCTGGTGAAGCGGCGGCCCGCCAGCTTGCGGGCCGTTTGGGCGTTGCCCATGGGGTTGGTGGGTGGGCTGTTCGGTGCACTGTTCGGCAGCGGCGGCTTTCTATACGCCATTTATCTGAACGCGCGCCTTGAAAAGGAACCGGCCCGCGCCACCCAGAGCGCGCTGATCAGTTGCAGCACGGTGGTGCGCCTGAGCCTGTTCGTGATCGCCGGCGTCTACACCGACGGCGCCCTGCTGGTGCTGGGCGCAGCCTTGTTGCCGGCCATGGCCCTGGGGCTGTGGATCGGCCGGCGGGTAACCATGGGCCTGTCCCGCGAAGCCTTCGTGCGCCTGGTGAACTGGCTGGTGCTGGCCAGCGGCGTCGCGCTGATCGGTCGCTACCTGGGCGCTTGACCTGCGCCCCCATGGCTTTATGCTGCGCGGATTCACGCCACACGCAGGTCTGCCTCCATGAGTTCGCAAAGTATTATCGTCCCGTTGATTTCCAGTTTTCCCGGGCGCGAAGGCAAGGCCCGGCGGGTGCTGCGCTGGTTGTGGCAGAAAAACATCATCGAAGAACAGCTGACCACCTGCGGCCGCACCGGCAACGGCATGGGCTACGCCATCGGCCCGGGCGCCCGCAACGTGGTCGAGCGCCCCGAACTGCTGCCCTACGGCCAGCCGGTCAACGGCCTGGAGTTGGTGACCAAACGCTGCATCTTTACCCCCACTAAAAATTTCAAGGAAGAGGCCGGCTGCCCCGAGTGCCGCCAGGAAATCGGCGAGGCGCTGTTCGACAGCCTGGAGGAGTGGATGCCCGGCCACACCGACAACTTCATGTGCCCCGAATGCCGCCATGAAGACGACATCAACGGCTTCCTGTTCCTCGACCCCTGCGCGTTTTCCAACCTGGGCTTCATCTTCAACGGCTGGGCCGACGCGCGGTTCAAGCCCGAATTTCTCTTCGAGTTCGGCGAGCGCCTGGAACGCAAGGTGCGCGTGGTACGCGTCGATCTTTAGGGTGCGACGCAATTGCCCTGATGTTTACATTGAGCATCGGGGCATGTATGAGTATAATGGCGCGCTTCCATTTTTCCCGCTCGGGAGCCCCCGCGATGCTGCGTATCAGCCAAGAAGCACTGACCTTCGACGACATTCTCCTCGTACCCGGTTATTCCGAAGTACTGCCCAATGAAGTCAGCCTGAAGACCCGTTTGACCCGTGGCATCGAGCTGAATATTCCCCTGGTCTCCGCCGCCATGGACACCGTTACCGAAGCCCGTCTGGCCATTGCCATGGCCCAGGAAGGCGGTATCGGCATCATCCACAAGAACATGACCATCGAGCAGCAAGCTGCCGAAGTGCGCAAGGTCAAGAAGTTCGAGGCCGGCGTGGTCAAGGACCCGATCACCATCGAGGCTGACGCCACCGTCCGTGACCTGTTCGAGCTGACCCGTCAGCACAACATCTCCGGCGTACCGGTGCTGCACGACGGCGACCTGGTCGGCATCGTCACCTCCCGTGACGTGCGTTTCGAAACTCGCCTGGAAGCCACCGTTCGCGAAGTGATGACGCCTAAAGAGCGCCTGGTCACCGTGCGCGAAGGCGCCGACAAGAACGAAGTGCGCGAGCTGCTGCACAAGCATCGCCTGGAAAAAGTCCTGATCGTGGACGACAAGTTCCAGCTCAAGGGCATGATGACCGTCAAGGACATCGAAAAGGCCAAGGCCTACCCGCTGGCCAGCAAGGACGACCAGGCCCGCCTGCGCGTCGGCGCGGCCGTCGGCACTGGCAAGGACACCGGCGAGCGCGTTGCCGCCCTGGTAGCCGCCGGCGTTGACGTGGTGGTGGTCGACACCGCCCACGGTCACTCCAAGGGTGTGATCGACCGCGTGCGCTGGGTCAAGGACAACTACCCGCAGGTGCAGGTCATCGGTGGCAACATCGCCACTGGCGCTGCCGCCAAGGCCCTGGTTGAAGCCGGCGCGGACGCCGTCAAGGTCGGTATCGGCCCTGGCTCCATCTGCACCACCCGTATCGTCGCCGGTGTAGGCGTGCCGCAAATCAGCGCCATCGCCAACGTCGCCGCCGCCCTGGAAGGTTCGGGCGTGCCGCTGATCGCCGACGGCGGCATCCGCTTCTCCGGTGACCTGTCCAAGGCCATCGTCGCGGGCGCCTCGTGCGTGATGATGGGTTCGATGTTCGCCGGTACCGAAGAAGCCCCGGGCGAGATCGAGCTGTTCCAGGGCCGTTCGTACAAGGCTTACCGCGGCATGGGTTCGCTGGGCGCCATGTCCCAGGCCCAGGGCTCGAGCGACCGTTACTTCCAGGATTCGGCCGCTGGCGCCGAGAAGCTGGTACCGGAAGGCATCGAGGGCCGCGTGCCGTACAAAGGCACCCTGACCGCCATCATCCACCAGCTGATGGGTGGCCTGCGTTCCTCCATGGGGTACACCGGCAGCGCCAACATCGAAGAAATGCGCACCAAGCCTGAATTCGTGCGCATCACCGGTGCCGGCATGGCCGAATCTCACGTCCACGACGTGCAGATCACCAAGGAAGCGCCGAACTATCGCGTAGGTTGACCCCAAGCGCCCGCGGCCACCGCCCCGGGCGCTTGCTGAATTTTTAGGCGGGGCTGTTCATTGCAGCCCCGTGTTGTTTCCGATTACCACTGACGAGAACTAGTCATGGCCCTCGACATTCACGCCCACCGAATCCTGATTCTGGACTTCGGTTCCCAGTACACCCAGCTGATCGCCCGTCGCGTGCGCGAAATCGGCGTGTACTGCGAGCTGCACCCCTTCGACATGGACGACGAAGCGATTCGCGAATTCGCCCCGCGCGGCATCATCCTGGCCGGCGGCCCGGAATCCGTGCACGAAGCCAACAGCCCGCGTGCACCGCAAGCGGTGTGGGACCTGGGCGTGCCGGTGTTCGGCATCTGCTACGGCATGCAGACCATGGCCGAGCAACTGGGCGGCAAGGTCGAAGGTTCCGACCTGCGTGAATTCGGCTACGCCCGTGTCGACGTGGTCGGCAAGAGCCGTATCCTCGACGGTATCGAAGACCACGTCGACGCCGACGGCGTGTTCGGCCTGGACGTGTGGATGAGCCACGGTGACAAGGTCACCAAGATCCCGGAAGGCTTCCACGTGCTGGCCAGCACCCCTAGCTGCCCGATCGCCGGCATGGTCGACGACGCCCGCGGCTACTACGGCGTGCAGTTCCACCCGGAAGTGACCCACACCAAGCAAGGCGGTCGCATCCTGTCGCGCTTCATCCTCGACATCTGCGAATGTGAAGCCCTGTGGACCCCGTCGAAGATCGCCGAAGACGCCATCGCCAACATCCGCGCCCAGGTCGGCACCGACAACGTCCTGCTGGGCCTGTCCGGCGGTGTTGACTCGTCCGTGGTTGCGGCCCTGCTGCACAAGGCCATCGGCGACCAGCTGACCTGCGTGTTCGTCGACAACGGCCTGCTGCGCCTGCACGAAGGCGAGCAGGTGATGGCCATGTTCGCCGAGAACATGGGTGTCAAGGTGATCCGCGCCAACGCCGAAGACCAGTTCCTGAACAACCTGGCCGGCGAAGCCGACCCGGAGAAGAAGCGCAAGATCATCGGCCGCACCTTCATCGACGTGTTCGATGCCGAGTCCTGCAAGCTGGAAAACATCAAGTACCTGGCCCAGGGCACCATCTACCCCGACGTGATCGAGTCGGCTGGCGCCAAGAGCGGCAAGGCCCACGTGATCAAGTCGCACCACAACGTGGGTGGCCTGCCTGAGGAAATGAACCTCAAGCTGGTCGAGCCGCTGCGTGAGCTGTTCAAGGACGAAGTCCGCCGTCTGGGCCTGGAGCTGGGCCTGCCGTACGACATGGTCTACCGTCACCCGTTCCCGGGCCCGGGCCTGGGCGTGCGCATCCTGGGTGAAGTGAAGAAGGAATACGCCGACCTGCTGCGTCGCGCCGACCACATCTTCATCGAAGAACTGCGCAAGGCCGACTGGTACCACAAGGTCAGCCAGGCCTTCGTGGTGTTCCAGCCGGTGAAATCGGTAGGCGTGGTCGGCGACGGCCGTCGTTACGCCTGGGTCGTGGCGCTGCGCGCCGTGGAAACCATCGACTTCATGACCGCACGTTGGGCGCACCTGCCTTACGAGCTGCTGGAAACCGTCAGCGGCCGCATCATCAACGAAATCGAAGGCATTTCGCGCGTCACTTACGACGTGTCGAGCAAGCCGCCTGCGACGATCGAGTGGGAATGATGCGGTTGGCCTGAGGGCCGATGGCAGTAAATGAAAACCGCCCGGGGCTTTGGCCCCGGGCGGTTTTTTTACGGAAGCAGGTAATGCCCGAATGTCCCGGAGCGTCCGCCATATTTCGTGACGATTACGCGATGTTCGAGGATGGGGGGGAACGTATCCTTGGGTGGACGCGCTTTGCAGGGAGGCAGAGGGTGATCCATTGCGGTTGACAAAATGTCAACTATTCGCCATCCTAGTAAGGACACTCGCTCGACTATGGATGTGATTTCCAAGAAGCCGTTCGATGACGCCTGCAAGGCATTCCCCAATCAGGCGGATGCCATTGCGCGAACCTACAAAGCGCTGCGGCTGGCGATTTCGATACGCCCACCCAGCTTCGATGCGCTTTCCCGTCCCTGGATAATTTTCGTTACCGGGACAAATGGTGGGTTATCGATATTGGCGGCAACACCCTTCGAATGATCGCATTCATAGCCTTTCGGGATAATCGAATGTACGTAAAGCACATCGTCCCCCATGGCGAATACGACAAGCTGTGCAATCGCTACCGGCAGGAGCGCGAATAAAATGGATATTTCGGTAATCAAGGAGCGGGCCCGTGCATTGCTTGAAGGTGCATCGTTCATCGGCCATATAAGTGACGACGCTGACTACAGCCAGGCGTTGGCGCTGATGGACCAGTTGGTAGATGACTACGATGCCAATCGGATCTTGATCGAGATTCTGTCCAATTCCATCGAGCGCTGGGAGCGTGAGTCGCCGGCCTTTGAAAGCTTTGATGCCAAGGTCGCTCAAATGAATGGTGTCGACGTCTTGAAGCTGCTCATGGAACAACACCACCTCGGCGTGGCTGATTTGCCTGAGATCGGCAGCAAATCGCTGGTGTCGAAGATTCTCAATGGTCGCGGTCGCAACCTCACGAAGGATCACATCAATGCGCTGAGCAAGCGATTCTCGGTGAGCCCGGCGATTTTCTTCTGATCTTCTGACGCGGCGCGTTCGTTCTTCTCGCTGGCTGCGCATCCAGATCGCGGCCAGCGAGTACAGGCCTTACCCCACGTACTTCAACCCAATCATCGTCAGCGCCGTGATCAGTTCACGGGTGTTGTCGAAGCGCCGGTTGTGCACCGTTGGCCAGCGGGGGCGTTCGATGTAGATCAGCTGGCCGTCCTTCTGCAGTTCGGTATACACCAGCGTGCCATCGCCACTGCGGTGGATCAGTTCCTTGAACACCTGTGGCGTGTCGATGGTGAACATGCCGGGGGCCGACAATTCCAGCTCCAGGTCGCGGCCAGGGCGCAAGGTGCCCATCGGGTAATACAGGTCGGCCTTGACCAGCCCGCCCGGGCCGTCAACGCCGGAGCTGGAGGCGTGCATGCCCGTGTCTACGCGAATCCCGCGGGCGGCGTTGCTGGGCACGTCTTCGATGCGCAGGCCGATGGCCCCTTCCAGCTGCGCAACGCCAGGCACCCCCTTGAACGTGCTGGCGTGGGTGTTGCCCATCAGTGCTACCCATTTGCCTGCGCCAAGGGTGTTGCGATCGGCCTCCATCACCGTGTGGGCGAAGTAGTTCATGGTTTGCTGGCGCAGCGTGTGAGTGGGATCATCCAGGCCGGCCAGGCGGTAGCTGGCCATGCAGTCGATGGCTTGTATGCGGATGTGATTGCGCTGGGCAGCCTTGACCAGCTCCCGGAAGGTGTAGCGCCCGGAGGGGTCGGTGTAGAAGCCTTTGTCCATGTCCACCAGGTAGTGTTTTAACGGTTCGGGCATGGTGCCGGTGCGGGCGTAGGTATCGAGGTGCGCCTGGTGGAAATCGGTGAGCAGGTGCTCCATGTACAGCGTGCGCACCCCCTGCTTGGCCAGCAGGGGCAGGTTGTCGATAAGGAATTTCTTGCTGGCTACGCTGCTGTGGGACTCGCCGATCACCAGGCCATCGGTGTTGGCGTAGATACCCTTGATAATTGCGGGCTGGGTGGCTACGGCGTCGAGCTCGGGAATGGCTGGCCGTGCCGGTAGGGTGACATTTTGGAAGAATGCCTGTGCGTCAGTGCTCAGGCGGCCGCGCACGCTGCGGAATTCCATGTAGGCAGGGTTGGCGGCTGGATTGTTGAAGTCGCCATATTTGCCGTCGATCATCTTGTCGTTCCGGCCCTCCGCGCCTTCGCGTAACAGGTCGCGCAACGCTTCGGGCAGGTCGTAGCGAAAGGTCCGGGTAATGGGCGCGACCGGCCGGGGCAGCGGATTACCCCAAGGCAGGTTGCCAAGGAACTTGCCACCCCCCTTGAGGTTGAGCCGCTGCAACGCCTGCCATTCCCCCTGCGCGTTCAGTTGAACCGGCACGCTGGTATAGAACGAGTAGGGGTTGGCGGGATCGACGATCGCCCAGCGGTCCAGGTCATTGGCCCAGCGCACCTGGTAGCCGATGCCGTCCAGCTCAATGTAGTCCTTGCCATCGGCGTGGCGGTAGATGCCACGGCGCTTGCCTTCGGTGCCCACGCCGCCGCCCAGTATCTCGTTGGTTTCCAGCGGCTTGAGCAGCTCGGCGGTCTCGGCGGCATACGGCGCCGGTAGCTGGGGGTGGATGTCCTGCATGCCGATGTGGGTTTGCGCTGGGTGAAACTCGCCGGTGATCACCTCCTCGGCGGGTGACCACAGGTAGGTTGCGTTGAATAGCACGTCCACGGCACTGGTGATGGCCTCGATCACCGCTGCCTTGCGGTGCGCAGTGTCGTGGCCGTTGACGGCCTCGTCGATGTGCAGGCCCATTTCGGCAATGCCCGCGCCCACCACGGCCAGGGCAATAGGCCAGTGCAGGGCGGCCAGGCCCCCGAAGGCCTGGCCGAACGCCTTGAGGTAGCCGATCCACATTTGCTTGCGCAGGTCGCCATTGGAATGCAGCAGCATGCCCATGTCGTCGTACATGCGCTGGCGGCTGGTGTCGGTGAGGAAGGTAAAGGGGTCTTCCTGCAGGGCAACGCGAAAGCGGTTGATGGGTTTTGCGTGGTCCTTACCCCAGCCATAGAACAGCAGGTCGAGGCTGTGGTGCAGGGCGTTGTCTCCGTCGTTGTCGGACAACGGCCAATGGCTCATGAAGCGGGCGCGGTTCTGCGCCATGTTGGTTTGCGACAATACCCACCAGTACAGGTCCTGGTCGGTCTCGAAGGCATGGAAGCAGTTCACCTCGCCTGGGGTGTACAGGTACTGCCAGCCGTCCTGGTCGACGATGCGCAGGATATCGGTGGCAATGCGCCCGCCAATGTCGAAGGCGTAGACCTTGAGCTCCCGCGCTGGCGGCACCTCGGTTTGCAGGGCGGCCAGGCTCACAGGCCAGCTAAAGTCGCCGGCCACGGCCTTGACCAGGGTCTGGAACTGCGGGTCCGAGATCCGTCGCGCTTCGCGCTCCTCCAGCGCCTTGGCGAGGAAGTTGGCCTTGGCCATGACTCGAAAATCCTGTTCATGGCTGGCCCAGAAACGATCGACGTCGGCGCGGTAATGGCCGGCGAAGTCCAGGCCCCAGAAGTCATTGAGCACATCCTGGGGTTCCAGGCGGATCTCGTTCTTCTCGTCGTAGACACGCTCGTTGGGGCCCTGGCTGTAGAAACCGCCCCACTGGTGCAGCAGGTCGGCATTGTCCTGGTCCCAGTTTTCATAGCGGTGCATCACCAGCTGCGGCAGCGTCAGGGACTGCACGGGTTTGCCCCAGTGCTCCCAGCCGGTGAACGTGAGGTGGCTGGTGTTGCCGCTTTTCCAGCGGTGCCACCAGATATGGTCCGGCTCGCCATACTTGCCAGTGTGTCGATGCAGCACTTGGTTGGCGGTGTCCCGGGCCTTCTGGCGCATGTCGGGCATCGTGTCGGCGATGCGCTTGGCAATGTCGACCAGCGCCTGGCGGTCGGCGGCGGTGGGGATGTGGGTCATGGCGTGCCTCCTTGCGTGGGAAAGCCGCGAGTGTGCTGGGCTGGTGGGGTGTGGGTGCGGTAACCCTGGAGGATATTGATTGGCAAGATGTTTCAGCGCCTAACCGGCGTCCGGGCAAGGTGTATCGTGCCGGTTTTCAAGCACTGAGGTGACCTTGCCCATGGTATTCACGCGTCGACAAATGCTCGCCGGGCTGGCTGGCCTGGCGGTGGTAGGGGTTGGCGGCGGCGGGGCGGTGCGCTATTGGCTGGGCCGCCCTGGAGGGCGGGCAGGGCATGACTACGAGCTGATTGCCGCGCCCCTGGACGTGCAGCTGGTACCTGGCCATTTGACGCCAGCCTGGGCCTTTGGCGGCTCGGCCCCTGGCGCCGAGCTGCGGGTACGCCAGGGCGACTGGCTGCGGGTGCGTTTCGTCAACCACCTGCCGGTACCCACCACCATCCACTGGCACGGCATTCGCCTGCCGCTGGAAATGGACGGTGTGCCCTACGTGTCGCAGCTGCCGGTGCTGCCGGGGGAATATTTCGACTACCGCTTCCGCGTTCCAGATGCCGGCACCTTCTGGTACCACCCCCACGTGGCCAGCACCGAGCAGCTGGGGCGCGGCCTGGTGGGGCCGCTGATTGTCGAGGAGCGCGAGCCCACCGGCTTCGCGCATGAAGCTACCTTGAGCCTGAAAAGCTGGCACGTAGACGAGCAGGGCGCCTTCGTGCCGTTCAGCGTGGCCCGCGAGGCGGCGCGAGTGGGTACGCTGGGGCGGCTGTCGAGTATCAATGGCGTGCCGCAGGCGACGATTGACCTGCCAGCAGGGCAGGTCGTGCGCCTGCGCCTGTTGAACGTCGACAACACGGCCACCTACCGGCTCAATTTCCGTGGCACTGACCAGGTGCGCCTGTACGCCCTGGACGGCAACCCCATCGAGCCTCGCGCGTTCGGCGAGGATTACTGGCTGGGGCCGGGCATGCGCGCCTGCGTGGCGGTGCGCATGCCACCGGCGGGGGAAGAAGTGGCGGTGCGTGACGGCCCAGTGCGGCTGGGCACCCTGCGGTCGGTGGCCACCGCCATGCCGCCGGGGGTGTGGCCGCCACCGCTACCGGCCAACCCGGTGGCCGAGCCCGATCTGGCCCGTGCCGAAAAGCTGGTTTTCAACGTGGAATGGGTAGGCTCGGCGGCCGTGCAAGGGGATAATGGCCGCCCGCCCAGCTTCTGGCAGTTCAACGGCCAGGCCTGGGACATCACCGACAAGACCTGCGCCGACCGGCCCATTGCCCGGCTGACACGGGGCAACAGCTATATTTTCGAACTGAAGAACATGACCCAGTACCAGCACCCCATCCATTTGCATGGCATGACCTTCAAGGTGATCGCATCCAATCGCCGCGCGATCGTGCCGTACTTCACCGACACCTACCTGCTGGGCAAGCACGAGCGCGCCCAGGTGGCACTGGTAGCGGATAACCCGGGTACCTGGATGTTCCACTGCCATGTGGTCGACCACATGGAAACCGGCCTGATGGCCGCGATCGAGGTGGCGTGAGATGCGCCAGCCTCTGATCGTCGACCGCAGCCGCGACCAGCACTTCATGCGCGAGGCCCTGGCCCTGGCCGCCCAGGGCGCGGCCATGGGCGAGGTGCCGGTGGGCGCGGTGCTGGTGCACAACGGGGAAATCGTCGGCCGCGGCTTCAACTGCCCCATCAGCGGCAGCGACCCCAGCGCCCACGCCGAGATGGTCGCCATCCGCAACGCCGCCCAGGCGGCGAGCAACTACCGGCTGCCCGGCAGCACGCTCTACGTGACCCTGGAGCCGTGCAGCATGTGCGCCGGGCTGATCGTGCATTCGCGGGTCAGCCGCGTGGTCTATGGCGCGCTGGAGCCCAAGGCCGGCGTGGCGCAAAGCCAGGGGCAGTTCTTCAGCCAGGGCTTCTTGAACCACCGGGTGATGATCGAGGGTGGGGTGCTGGCGGAGGAGTGCGGGGCCATCTTGAGCGAATTCTTCAAGGCCCGCCGCGCCAAACCCTGACGCCAACGCACCCGTAGCAGCGGCCGCCAGGCCGCGTCCCGCGATTGGCCTGCATAAACGCGGTGTGGGGGACGCGGCCTGCGGCCGCTGCTACGGTCAGAGCGAGGGGTTTTCCTGCGCCGGCTTGGCCTTGTTGACCCCCGGAGTGTGCAGGTTGCTGTCGGCCACCTGGCCGCCTTCGAGCTGCGGCTGGGTCACCCAGGTGAGGATGTCGTAATAGCGGCGGATGTTGGCCACGAAGTGCACCGGTTCGCCGCCGCGGGCATAGCCGTAGCGGGTCTTGCGGTACCACTGCTTCTGCGACAGGCGCGGCAGCATCTTCTTCACGTCCAGCCACTTGTTGGGGTCCAGGCCTTCGTTCTTGGCCAGTTGGCGGGCGTCGTCCAGGTGGCCGCTGCCCACGTTGTAGGCGGCCAGGGCGAACCAGGTGCGGTCCGGTTCGGCGATCTTGTCGTCGAGTTGGTCACGCACCAGGGCGAAATACTTGGCGCCGCCCTCGATGCTCTGCTTGGGGTCCAGGCGGTTGGCCACGCCCATGGCCTGGGCGGTGTTCTGGGTCAGCATCATCAGCCCGCGCACGCCGGTCTTGGACGTCACGTCGGCCTGCCACATGGACTCCTGGTAGCCGATGGCAGCCAGCAGGCGCCAGTCCACCTGTTCGTCCTTGGCGGCGGCGTGGAAGTGTTTCTCGAAATGCGGCAGGCGCTGCTGCAGGTGCTGGGCGAAGGTGTAGGCGCCCACGTAGCCGAGCACGTCCACGTGGCCGTAGTAACGGTCTTTCAGGCGCTGCAGGGTGCCGTTCTTCTGCACCTTGTCCAGGTAGCTGTTGATCTCGTTGAGCAGGCTGTTGTCTTCGCCGGCGGCCACGGCCCAGCGCTGCTGCTGGGCATCGCCGAGGTCGAAGGCGACGCGTACGTTGGGAAAGTAGACCTGGTTCATCGCCAGCTCGTTGGAGTCCACTAGTGTCAGATCGATCTGACCTTCGTCCACCATCCGCAGTAGGTCAACGACCTCCACCGCGTCGGATTCTTCGTATTGTATGCCGGGATAACGCTTTTTAAGTTCGGCCAGTTGCGCGGCATGGCTGCTGCCCTTGAGCACCATGATTTTCTTGCCCACCAGGTCGCTGGCGTCGGTGGGGCGCGATTGGCCATTGCGGTAGATGACCTGCGGGGTCACTTCCAGGTACGGGTGGGAGAAACGCACCTGGGTCTTGCGCTGGTCGTCGGCCACCAGGCCTGCGGCGGCCAGCACCGGGCCATTGGGCTTGCCCACCTGGTTGAACAGGTCGTCGAGGTTGTCGGCGGTCTCGATCTTCAGTTCCACCCCCAGGTCATCGGCGAAACGCTTGACCAGTTCGTACTCGAAACCGGTTTCGCCGTTGCGATCCTGGAAGTAGGTGGCGGGGCTGTTGCGGGTAATCACGCGCAATACGCCGTCCTCCTTGACTCGCTCGAGCGTGCTGGGTTTGTCGACGCAGCCGTTGAGCAGTAGGAGTAGACCGGTTGCGATCAGCCATTTGGCGAAGCGCGGGCGTGAGGCAGTCTTTGAATGCATCCTAGCAGTATACGCAAAGCGCGAGGGGCGCCATATCTCGACAGCATCACGCCGTTCTGCTAGGCGTTGCGCAATCCCCGTAGCAGCTGCCGCAGGCTGCGTCCGGCCGCACCACGATGGCGCCCGGGGACGCCGCCTGCGGCAACTGCTACGGGGAAATTTATTTGACTCTTGAGACAGGATATGCCGCCAGATGCCCGGCTGGCGCCAGGATTACCGTTTTGGGTGCCTGCGGCGGCGGTTTACGCTAGAATGCACGGCCTCTAAGCACACCCCTTTCTGAGGCTGTCCCGAAGATGTTGATCCTGCGCGGCGCTCCTGCCCTTTCTGCCTTTCGCCACGGTAAATTACTCGAGCAACTGAGCCAGAAGGTCCCCGCTGTAAGTGGCTTGTACGCTGAATTTGCCCACTTCGCCGAAGTAACCGGCGAGCTGACCGCCGATGAGCAGCAAGTGCTTGCTCGTCTTCTCAAGTACGGCCCGAGCGTGCCAGTGCAGGAGCCAAACGGCCGCCTGTTCCTGGTCATGCCGCGCTTCGGCACCATTTCGCCATGGTCGAGCAAGGCCAGCGATATCGCCCACAATTGTGGCCTGGGCAACGTCCAGCGCCTGGAACGCGGCATTGCCTTCTATGTCAGCGGCGAGTTCAGCGAAGCCGAGGCGCAAGTCGTCGCCGGCCTGCTGCACGACCGCATGACCCAGGTGGTGCTGAGCAAGCTGGAAGAGGCCGCCGGCCTGTTCAGCCATGCCGAGCCCAAACCGCTGACCGCCATCGACGTGCTGGGCGGCGGCCGCGCCGCGCTGGAAAAAGCCAACGTCGAGCTGGGCCTGGCCCTGGCCGAAGACGAGATCGACTACCTGGTCAAGAGCTTCGAAGGCCTGGGGCGCAACCCCCACGACATCGAGCTGATGATGTTCGCCCAGGCGAACTCCGAGCACTGCCGCCACAAGATCTTCAACGCCAGTTGGGACATTGACGGCCAGAGCCAGGAAAAAAGCCTGTTCGGCATGATCAAGAACACCTACCAGATGCACAACGAAGGCGTGCTGTCCGCTTACAAGGACAACGCCTCGGTGATCGTCGGCAGCGTGGCCGGGCGTTTCTTCCCGAACCCTGAAACCCGCCAGTACGGCGCGGTGCAGGAGCCGGTGCACATCCTGATGAAGGTGGAAACCCACAACCACCCGACCGCCATCGCGCCGTTCCCGGGTGCTTCCACAGGTTCCGGCGGCGAGATCCGTGACGAAGGCGCCACCGGCCGCGGCGCCAAGCCCAAGGCTGGCCTGACCGGCTTCACCGTATCCAACCTGAACATCCCAGGCTTCGAACAGCCATGGGAAAAGGCCTACGGCAAGCCCGAGCGCATCGTCACCCCGCTGGACATCATGATCGACGGCCCGCTGGGCGGCGCCGCGTTCAACAACGAATTCGGTCGTCCGGCCCTGACCGGCTACTTCCGTACCTTCGAGCAGGCCATCGACACCCCGCACGGTGAAGAAGTGCGCGGCTACCACAAGCCGATCATGCTGGCCGGCGGCATGGGCAACATCCGCGCCGAGCACGTGCAGAAAGGCGAAATCACCGTTGGCTCCAAGCTGATCGTGCTCGGCGGCCCGGCCATGCTCATCGGCCTGGGCGGCGGCGCCGCTTCCTCCATGGCCACCGGCACCAGCTCGGCCGACCTGGACTTCGCCTCGGTACAGCGTGAAAACCCGGAAATGGAGCGTCGCTGCCAGGAAGTCATCGACCGCTGCTGGCAGCTGGGCGACAAGAACCCGATCAGCTTCATCCACGACGTGGGCGCGGGCGGTCTGTCCAACGCCTTCCCGGAACTGGTGAACGACGGTGGCCGCGGCGGCCGTTTCGAGCTGCGTAACGTGCCCAACGACGAGCCGGGCATGGCGCCGCTGGAAATCTGGAGCAACGAATCCCAGGAGCGCTACGTGCTGGCCGTCGACGCCGCCGACTTCGAGCGCTTCCAGGCCATCTGCGAGCGCGAGCGTTGCCCGTTCGCGGTAGTGGGCGAGGCGACTGCCGAGCCGCAACTGACCGTGACCGACAGCCACTTCGGCAACAACGCCGTCGACATGCCGCTGGAAGTGCTGCTGGGCAAGGCCCCGCGCATGCACCGCTCGGCCGTGCGTGAAACCGAACTGGGCGACGACTTCGACCCGGCCCAGCTGGACCTGGCCGATTCGATCGAGCGCGTGCTGCACCACCCGGCGGTGGCCAGCAAGAGCTTCCTGATCACCATCGGCGACCGCACCATCACCGGCCTGGTCAACCGTGACCAGATGGTGGGCCCGTGGCAGGTACCGGTGGCCGACGTTGCCGTCACCGCCACCAGCTTCGACGTCTACACCGGCGAAGCCATGGCCATGGGCGAACGCACGCCGCTGGCGCTGCTGGATGCCCCGGCATCGGCGCGCATGGCGGTGGGTGAAACCCTGACCAACATCGCTGCTTCGTCGATCGCGAAAATGTCCGACATCAAGCTGTCGGCCAACTGGATGTCCGCTGCCGGCCACCCGGGTGAAGATGCGCGCCTGTACGACGCGGTGAAGGCCGTGGGCATGGAACTGTGCCCTGAGCTGGGCATCACCATTCCGGTGGGCAAGGACTCCATGTCCATGAAAACCCGCTGGAGCGACGAGGGCACCGAGAAAACCGTGACCTCGCCGATGTCGCTGATCATCACCGGCTTTGCCCCGGTGGTGGACATCCGCAAGACCCTGACCCCGCAACTGCGCATGGACAAGGGCCTGACCGACCTGGTGCTGATCGACCTGGGCCGCGGCCAGAACCGCATGGGCGCCTCGATCCTGGCCCAGGCCCACGCCAAGCTGGCCAAGGCCGCGCCGGACGTCGACGACGCCGAAGACCTGAAAGCCTTCTTCGCCGTGATCCAGGGCCTGAACGCCGACGGCCACCTGCTGGCGTACCACGACCGTTCCGACGGCGGCCTGCTGGCCACCGTGATGGAAATGGCCTTCGCCGGCCACTGCGGCCTGGACCTGCAACTGGACACCCTGACCCACGCCAAGGAAGAGATCAACGCCATCCTCTTCAACGAAGAGCTGGGCGCGGTCATCCAGGTTCGCCAGGACGCCACCGCCGACATTCTGGCCCAGTTCAGCGCTGCCGGCCTGGGTGACTGCGTGGCCGTGATCGGCCAGCCGGTCAACAACGGCCACGTGTACATCAGCCTGAACGGCGAGCAGCTGTTCGAAGGCGACCGTCGCCTGCTGCAACGCCAGTGGGCCGAGACCAGCTACCAGATCCAGCGCCTGCGCGACAACGCCGAGTGTGCCGATCAGGAGTTCGACGCCCTGCTGGAAGAAGACAACCCGGGCCTGAGCGTCAAGCTGGGCTTCGATGTCAACGACAACGTCAGCGCGCCTTACATCAAGACGGGTGTTCGCCCTCAGGTTGCCGTGCTGCGTGAGCAGGGCGTCAACGGCCAGGTCGAGATGGCTGCCGCCTTCGACCGCGCCGGCTTCAACGCCATCGACGTGCACATGAGCGACATCCTCGCCGGCCGTGTCGACCTGAACGAGTTCAAGGGCCTGGTGGCCTGCGGCGGCTTCAGCTACGGCGACGTGCTGGGTGCCGGTGAAGGCTGGGCCAAGTCGGCGCTGTTCAACGCCCGTGCCCGCGATGCGTTCCAGCAGTACTTCGAGCGCAGCGACACCTTCACCCTGGGCGTGTGCAACGGTTGCCAGATGATGTCCAACCTGCACGAGCTGATCCCGGGCACCGAGTTCTGGCCGCACTTCGTGCGCAACCGCTCGGAGCAGTTCGAGGCGCGCGTGGCCATGGTCGAAGTGCAGAAGTCGAACTCGGTGTTCCTGCAGGGCATGGCCGGTTCGCGCATGCCGATCGCCATCGCCCACGGCGAAGGCCATGCGGAGTTTGCCAACGAGCAGGCGCTGATCGAAGCCGACGTGTCGGGTTGCGTGGCACTGCGTTTCGTCGACAACCACGGCAAGGTCACCGAAGCCTACCCGGCCAACCCGAACGGTTCGCCGCGCGGGATCACCGGCCTGACCAGCCGCGACGGTCGCGTCACCATCATGATGCCGCACCCTGAGCGTGTGTTCCGTGCCGTGCAGAACTCGTGGCGCCCGGACGACTGGAACGAAGACGCGGCGTGGATGCGCATGTTCCGCAACGCCCGCGTCTGGGTGAACTAAGGCGGTGTACAAGCTTGCCTTCTTCGTGCCGCCCAGCCATGTGGACGCTGTGAAAAGCGCCGTGTTTGCCGCCGGTGGCGGTCGCATCGGCGCCTACGACAGCTGCGCCTGGCAGGTGCTGGGGCAAGGCCAGTTCCGGCCCATGGACGGCGCAACGCCGTTCCTGGGCCAGGCTGGGCTGCTCGAGCGGGTGGAAGAATGGAAGGTGGAGCTTGTGGTGGCGGATGAACTGATCCAGCCGGTGGTGGCGGCCCTCAAGGCCAGCCACCCCTACGAGACGCCCGCTTATGAAGTGTGGCGCCTGGCTGATTTCTGATCATCCCTGACGCGGCCTGCGGCCGCTGCTACGGTTTTTCGTAGCAGCGGCCAAAGGCCGCGTCAGCGCTCCACCCCCATCATCCCTCCTTGTGCTTGATCCCCCCCTCCAACGTTTGCTGCACATCATGCCCCTTGGTACGCAACAGCCCCAGGTCCGACGTGCGGTCCTTGCCGTCCGCCGTGCCGGTGAAGGCATTGATCAGGTTCTGGGTCATCTCCTCGGGCACCAGTGACAGCTTGCCTTCCAACCCGAACGAATGGTCGCTGCCGCTCAAGGTGGTGGTGTTGACGTTGCTGCCACCCAGGTCCACCTGGCCGCGCGGGCTTTTCAGCTGCGCGCCGTAGAGGTGGGTGTCGCCGTCCACGTTCAGGGCAATGCCGTTGCGGCCGGTCACCACGCTGGCTGCGCTGGCGGTGTCGCGCTGGGTCTTGTTCACGTCCAGGTGCAGGGTAGGGGCGAAGCCCAGGTCGACCTTCTGCAGGCCAGTGCCGATTTGCTCCTTGACCTTGCTGCCTGCCGGGCCTGCCAGGGCCGTGGCACCGTTCACCAGGCCCTGGGGGTTTTTCTCGGCGTTGAGGCGCGCGTCCAGGGTCACCGCGTGGCCGTTGACCTGATCCTGGCGGCTTGCGACGACGAGATCACCGCCGATGTTGCCGCTGACCTGGTCGGCCTCCACGCGCACGCCGCTCAGGCGGGTGTCGCGGCGGCTGTCGATGTGCAACTGCTGGACGCGGATCTCGCTGTTGCGGTGGGTCTGGCTGGCCAGCTTGTCCAGGCCCAGGGTGGCGCGACCGTGGACGGCGTTGTAACCCTTGCTGCCCTCGGTGCTGTTGGCGCCATTGACGCCCAGGCCAATCCCCACGCTTTTGTTATTGCGCTGCTCGTCGGTCTGCCCGCTGCCGACGGCGATGCCGCCTTTGTCGGCTTTCAGGGCCAGGCGCTGGGCGTTGACGTTCAGGCCTTCGACGTTGATGGCGGTGTCGGCGCTGCTGCCGGCCTCGACGCTGGCGCTACCCTTGACGTGCCACTCGCCCGGCTGGGCGGCGGTGCTGCGCTCGTCCGTCTGCCCCAGTTCCAGGCTGGCGCCAATGCCGCCGCCCTTACCACCCTGGGGTGCATTGCGCGCCAGGCTCAACTGCAGGCCGCCGCCGTATACCTGGCCGTCGGCCTGGTGGGTATCGGTGACGCTGCCGATGCTGGCGGTGTCGCCGGCAATGACCTCGACGCTGGCGACCGGGCGGTCGATGGCGCCCACCCGTGGGCCATCCATGTTCACCTGCTTGCCGGCGTGGATGCTCACCGCACCCTGGGTGTCGAACGCGACGGCGCGGCCTTGGCTGTCGGCGCTGCTGGTAGTGGCGTATTTGCCGATGGCGCTGCCGCCCATGCTCTTGCCGGCGGTGGGGCTGGTGCCGCCCTTGGCCCAGGCGGAGCCGTCAATGCTGGTGCTGGCCTGCTGCTGTTCATCCTTGGCCTGTTCAAGGGCTACTGTGCCGCCGGCCTTCATGGCAACAGGGCCTTCGGTGCTGGCGAAGCGCGAGCCTTCATAGCGGCCATCGGTGCCCAGCTGGATCTGCACCCCGGCGTGGCCCTGGTTCAGGCTGGGCACGGCCTTGGTGTTGCCACTGCTGCTGCTCACCGAACCGCCGCTGCCGACCACCTTGGCGTTGATGTCGCTGCCGGTGTTGGTGTCCACGCGCGCGCGGACGTCCACGTCCAGGCGGTCGAGGGTGGTGGCCTCGCGGTCGTGGCTGGCGCGCTGCGCGTGGCTGCCCAGGTTCATGGCCAGCGTGCCGGCGGTCGCCTCATAGCGTGTGCCGATGTCGGTCAGCTGCTGCTCGACATTCACTGTCACGTTGGCACCACTGACCTCGGTGACTCGCGCGGTTTCCTTGGTTGCCGTGGTCCTGCGCTGCTGGTGGTTGACCTCCAGGTCGGCGCCAACGCTGGGGGCGAACAGGTTGTCTTCCAGCGCCTGGTGCTGGAAGCGGCTCTGGTCTTCGCCGTTGACCACTTTCTCGATGGGGCGGGTGAGGTCGGTGTATTCGACGCTGGCGCCCAGGTGGCCGCGGGTGCTGGTGCTCGACTCCGTGACCTTGTGCAGGTCGTGGGCATCGCCCAGGGTCGCGTTCTCTGCCTGGATGCGGGTCTTGCCTTTGCCGATGATGCTCGCGGCCTCGGTGTGCAGTGTTTTAGCCAGCACCTCGGTGGTGCCTTTGCTGCGCACGGTGGTGGCCTGGTGGGTCTGGGCCTCGGTGGTTTTTTCCTGGCTTGCCACGCCGCCGCTGAAGGCGCTGCCGACCCGGTCCATGCCACCGGTCAGGCGCAGGGCGCCGTCCTTGGTGGTGGCCTGCTCGCTGTCGTGCTGCGCGTCGAGGGCGGCCAGCAGGGCGATGTCCGGTGCCTGCACCCGCGTGCCCTGCTGGCTGTCGACCTTGGCGCCGACCATCTTGATGGCGGTGCTGTCGCTGATGGCCACGTTGTTGCCTGACACCTCGGCGGCGACGTGGGTCTTGGCCGAGCTGGCCTTGCGAGTGTCTAACCGTGCGTACCCGAGTTCGCCGAAGTACTGCTTGCTGCCGGCCTTGTCGTCGGCGGCGGCCTTGGTTTCCCCGGCCTTGACGGTGAAGCCCTGGGTGCGGGTGGTGGAGGTGTCGGTGCGTTCGGCCACGGCGGGCAGCAGCTCCACGCCCTGTTCGCCCTTGATCTGCGTGGTGCCGGCGGCGCTGACCTTGGGGCCAACCAGCGCTACTTTTGCGTTGGCGATGATCTGCAGGTTGTTCTCCGAGCGCACCTCGGTGCGGTGCGGTGCGCTGCTGCGGCGTTCGTCGTTGACGGTCTTGCTGAAGAAGGCGCCGCCTACCAGGTCGCCGCGGTAGTCGTCCTTGTCGTGGCTGGTCTTCACGCTGACGCCGTCGAGGGTGACGTTGCCAGCGCTGCGCAGGGTGCCGGGGCCCTGGCTGTGCAGGCGGCTGCCGCGCACGTGGGTGTCACCGGCGCTGGTGAGCTGCACGGTGCCGCCTTCCAGGTTGCTGCCCCGGGCAGTCTCGCGCACGTCGGTGGTGTTGCTGTCGCCGCGCCACAAGTGCTTGCGGTGGCGAACAGTCTGGAAGCTGGACGTGCTGTCCAGGGCCGCGTCGACGGTCAGGTTGCCACCGCTGTGCACGCTCAGGTCGCCAGGCGCTTTTAACTGGGCGGCGGTCAGGTGCATGTCGGCGCCGGACTCCAGTTGGATGTCCTGGCGCGCCTCGAAACGCGTGGCCAGGTGCTGGCGGGTGGTGTCGGTGGTGCGCTTGGAGTATTCCTCGGTAGGGATGAACCAGGCCTTGCGGCTCCACTGGTCGTGGGCCTTGGTGACCTGCTCGCGGGTCAGGGTGTCCATGCGCAGGGCCTTGCCGGCCTTGGCGGTGATGCGGCTACCCTCGACGTCCACGGCGGTGAGCTGCATATCGCCGCCACTGTGCAGGCGCACGTCACCGTCGACAGAGGTGATGACGCCGTTGCGTGACGGTGTGCCACTGATGTGCAGGCCCCCTCGGCTGTCGACCTCGACGCCATCGCGGCCCACCAGTTGCGCCTTTGGCATGCGCACGCCGGCGCCCTCGGTGGTGCTGATGATGCGAATGCGCCCGGCGTGCATCGCGCCCAGCAACTGCGCATCCACCGCGCCCGCTGTCGGCTGGGTGGTGCCGAGCACGCTGCGGTCGGCGTAGGCGACGCTGTTGTGGCCGATCAGCACGTTGAGATCATCGCGGGCCGTCAGCCGGCCCTCGGTGTCCAGGCGTGGGGTGATCAGGTCCAGGGCGCCCTCGGCGTTGCTGGCGCCGCGCTCGCCCACCTGCAGCACGCCGCGTTCATGGCTGGCGTCCAGGCGCACGATGCGCCCGTCTTCAAGCTCGGGAATGCCCACCAGGAAGGTGGCGCGGTTGGCGTTAATGAAGCTGGCGCCGTTGAGGCTGATGCCATTGGGGTTGGACAGCAGGTAGTCGGCGCGCTGGCCGAAGATTTCCTGCGGGCCGTCGATGCGCGAATCGCCCTGGCCGACGACGCGCATCAGGATGGTGCTGGCCGCCTGGCCCTGCAGGTGCGGGTTGGCGTCCAGCTGCGGGCCCAGTTGCGCCTGGCCAGCCACCAGCGAGTTGTTCAGCACCAGGCCCTGTTGGCCGACGTTGAACTGGTGCATGTGGTTGTCGGACAGGCCCTGGCCGTCCGGGCGCACGATATCCAGTGCGGGCACGCCATTGTGCTCGCTGAGCACGGCGTAGCCGGTGGGGCCGGGCGCCGGCGCCAGGCCGTCGCCCAGGGCGGGCAGGCTGGTGCCCAGCAGGGCGGCGGAAATCGCCCAGTGCAGGCGGTTGGCGGTAAAGCGTGGGGGTCGCTGAGTCATTGTTTTTATTTCTCTTATTGATGAATCAGAAGTCCAGTTTCAGCTCCATGTTCCAGAAGCCCGGCTCTGAGGGAGGGCCATCCTTGATCACCACGGCGTGGCGATAATCGAGTTTCACTTCGCCACCGCGCCAGCCCAGGCTGGCGCCCGTGCTGACGCCGGCGAGAGCGGGTTGCTGGCGGCCGCGGCCGTGCCAGGTGCCGCGGCCGCGGCCGTAGTCCACGGCTACGTGCGGGGTCAATACCAGCCCTGGCGCCAGGGGCAACGCCAGGCTCAGGCTGTTGCGCAGCACCAGCGCGCTGCTGGCGGCGATGTTGCTGTCGCGCAGGCCGCGCACGCTGCCGGGGCTGCTCAGCAACCACTGTTCGCTGGCCGGCAGCAGGGTGGGGCTGTACTGGGCTTCCAGGCTGCTGTCCCAGCGCCATTGGTGGCGGTTGCCGGGCCAGGCCTGGCTGCGTAAAACGCCCAGGCGCCATTGCTCGAATGGCCGGGTGTCGGCACCCAGCCACGGCAGGCTGTGGGCGTAGCCCAGTTGCGCGCTCCAGGTGGCGCGGCCCAGCCACAGCAGGTTGAGGTCCAGGCCGGCGCTGGTCAGGCTGGCGTCCTGCTGGGCGATTGACCGGTGGTTGAGGCGGTAGTCGCGGGTCTTGCGGTTCAGCCGCAGGCTGGCGCTGAGCAGGGTGTGCTGGTTGCGCCACAGGCTGCGGCCCAGGCTCAGGCCGCGGCTGTCGCTGGTGTAGTCGTGGCGCACGCCGTGGCCGGTGAACGCCCGTTGTTCGCTGTGGCCCAGGCTGGCGCCCAGGCTCCAGGCGCCGTAGGGCACGCTGTAGTACAGGCCCAGGCCGCGGGTGTAGTTGGGGGCGTTGCCGAAGGTGCCGAACAGGCTGGCCTGCAGCACGTCGTTGAGCTGCAAGGGGTTGTCGCGGCTGGCCACCAGGCTCAGGCCGTGGCGGCCGTTGGTGGTGTCGCCGCCGTTGCCGTAGCCCACGCGCAGGCCCCAGGGCGAGCGGCGGCTGCGTGAGGTCAGCAGGATGCGTGAGCCACCGTCCAGTTCGCCGGGCTGCACCTGGGCCTGCAGGTCGATGCTGCGCAGGCGGTTGAGCTGGTCCAGGCCCTGTTCCAGGGTGGGCAGGTGCAGCGGCCGGCCGACCAGGTCGGGGAAGGCGCTGGCCAGGGACACCGGCAGGCTGTCGTCAGCCAGTTCGATGGACTCGACAAAGCCTTCTTCGATGACGATGTCCAGCGGCTGGCCGTCCGCCGGCGTCTGCGCCGGGTAGGCACGCGCGGCGATGTAGCCGCGCTGCACGTAGGCCTGGGTAATATCGACAAGCACCTGGCGCAAGGCATCGGCGCCCATGCACGGGCGCAGGCGTTGGCTGAGCAGCGCTTGCAGGGTGCGATCATCGATCAGGCGGTTGCCCGCCAGGCGCAGGCCGCTCAGGCGCCAGCAACGGGCTTCGGCGGCCACAGTCGGTTCGGCGGGTGGTGGCGTGGGCCGTGGCTGCTGCAGCTGGCGCAGGCGCTGGTCGCGCTCCAGGGCCTCGCGGTCGCGGCGTTCCTGGTCCAGCCAACGCAACGTGTCGTCGGCCAGCGCCAGGGGGGCGAGAAAGAGGGCACAGCAGGCCAGCAGGCCGGTCACCTTGGGCATCTTGTTATTCTTTTGAGTGGCTATCCGTTGGTAGGGAATCTACCGGGATATCCACTCAAATGAGTTCAGACGCTTCCAGGGTTTGTGTAGGACGGTTCTGGCACTAACGTTCCACATCGTTCATCTTGTGGGAGCTGGCTTGCCAGCGAGCTGTTGGGGCCCCCAAAAAAACTCGCTGGCAAGCCAGCTCCCACAAAGACGGTAGCGGTTGCGGGCGTGGTTCAGGCCAGTACTTCGCGGCGGGCCAGCAGTGGCTGCAGGGCTTGGCTCAGGCCTTGTGCCTGTTCGCCTACCAGCAGGTGCCAGGCGCCGTCGCCCAGGTCGGTGCTGCCCTGGCAGCCCAGCGCCTTGAGCGCGTGCAGGTCCAGCGGCGCGCCATTGAGCTGCACGCGCAGGCGGGTCACGGCCAGGCACTCCAGGGTGTCGATGTTGGCCGCCCCGCCCAGTGCCTGCAACCAGGGTTGCAGTGGTTGCATGGGTTTAGCCGCCGCCGGCAGCGCCAGGCGAATTTCGTCCGCCAGGCTGTCGGCCAGCGGCCCGACGATCACCTGCAGGCTGCCGCCGTGGCCGGGGCGCACCACGCCCATGGCGCCCAGCGCCTTCAGGCGGGCGTCGTCGGCCTGGTCGCGGTCGGCCAGTTGCAGGCGCAGGCGGGTGGTACAGGCGCCGACGCTGAGCACGTTGGCCGCACCGCCCAGGGCCTGGATATAGGCGCCGGCGCGGTCGCTGTCGGCCACCATCGGGCTGTCGCTGCTGGCCACGGCCTCGCGGCCCGGGGTCTTGAGGTTGAAGCGGCGAATGCAGTAATCGAACACCAGGTAGTACAGCAGCCCGTACACCAGCCCCACCGGGAAGATCAGCCAGCCGTTGGTGGACTTGCCCCAGCCCAGCGCCATGTCGATGGCGCCGCCGGAGAAGGTGAAGCCCAGGTGGATGTCCAGCAGGTTGGTGATGGCCATGGACAGGCCGGTGAGCAGGGCATGCAGGCCATACAGCAGCGGCGCCAGGAAGATGAAGGCGAACTCGATGGGCTCGGTGACCCCGGTCAGGAACGAGGTCAGCGCCATCGACAGCAGTATCCCGCCCATCAGCTTGCGCCGCTCGGGCTGGGCGTTGCGGTACATGGCCAGGCAGGCGGCCGGCAGGCCGAACATCATCATCGGGAACATGCCGGTCATGAACTGGCCGCCGTTGGGGTCGCCGGCGAAGTAGCGCGCCAGGTCGCCGCTCACCACCTGGCCGGTGGCCGGATTGGTGAAGCTGCCGAACACGAACCACACCATGTTGTTGAGGATGTGGTGCAGGCCGGTGATGATCAGCAGGCGGTTGAGCACGCCGAAGATGAACGCGCCCAGGCTGCCGCTGGCCAGCAGCAGTTGCCCGAGGCTGTTGATGCCGTCCTGGATCGGCGGCCAGATCAGCCCGAACAGTACGCCCAGGCCCACCGAGGCGAAGCCGGTGGCGATGGGCACGAAGCGCCGGCCGCCGAAGAATGCCAGGTAGGCGGGCAACTGGATGTCCTTGAAGCGGTTGTACAGCCCGCCCGCCAGCAGGCCGCTGATGATGCCGGCAAGCATGCCCATGTTGATGCTGGGGTCCAGCACCTTGAGGGTCGAGACCATCACCAGGTAGCCGATGGCCCCGGCCACGCCGGCGGTGCCGTTGTTGTCGCGGGCGAAACCCACGGCGATGCCGATGGCGAAGATCAGCGCCAGGTTGGCGAAGATGGTGTTGCCGGCGTCGTGGATGATGGCGATGTTCAGCAGGTCGGTGTCGCCCAGGCGCAACAGCAGGCCCGCGATGGGCAGGATGGCGATGGGCAGCATCAGCGCGCGGCCCAGGCGTTGCAGGCCTTCGATGAAGTGTTGGTACATGGCGTGTCTCCCGATCCGTTGTTGTTATTGGCTTAGGCGTTCAGGGGCCAGTGCCGGTGGCAGGCCTGGCGTACCGCGGCGGCGCCGGGCAGGGCCAGCAACTGGGGGGCTTGCGCCTGGCAGGCGGCCAGGTCGAGGTCGCGCACCCGTGCCTTGATCTCGGCCACCAAGGGCGGGCTCACCGACAGTTCCTGCACGCCCAGGCCGAGCAGCACCGGGGTGGCCAGCGGGTCGCTGGCCAGGGCGCCGCACACGCCCACCCAACGGCCATGCAAGCGGGCGCCGGCGCAGGTGTGGGCCACCAGCGCCAGCACCGCCGGGTGCAGGGCGTCGACGCGGGCGGCGAGGCCGGCGTGGTCGCGGTCCATGGCCAGGGTGTACTGGGACAGGTCATTGGTGCCGATGGACAGGAAGTCGGCATGCTCGGCCAGCTGGGCGGCCAGTAGGGCGGCGGCGGGCACTTCGATCATCACGCCCAGCTGCGGCAGTTGCGTGACGCCCAGTTCGTCGGCCAGTTGGGCAAGGCGCTGGCGCACCTGCAGCAGTTCATCCACTTCGGTGACCATGGGCAGCATGATCCGGCAGCGCTCGGGCTGGCCGGTGCGCAGCAGGGCGCGTAGTTGCTGGTCGAGCACCTGCGGGTTGACGCTGGCCAGGCGAATGCCGCGCAGGCCCAGCACCGGGTTGGCTTCCACTGGCAGGGGCAGGTAGTCGAGCTGCTTGTCGCCGCCCACGTCGATGGTGCGGATGACCACCGGCTTGTCGCCCATGGCGTCGAGCACGGCCCGGTAGGCCGCCACTTGCTGGGTTGCGTCGGGGGCTGCGTGGCTGTCGACGAAGAGGAATTCGGTGCGCAGCAGGCCTACGCCGTCGGCGCCGGCCTGGTGGGCCTGTTCGGCGTCCTGGCGCGAGGCGACGTTGGCGCCGATCTCGATCACGCTGCCATCCCGGGTGCGCGCCGGTTCATGGGCGTGCGCCTGTTGCAACTGCTGGCGAGCCTGCCGTGCGGCGAGTTGGCTGGCCACCTGGTCGAGGCGCTGGGCGCTGGGCGTCAGTTCCAGGCGGCCGTTGTCGGCGTCCAGCACCACTGGGGTGCCCATGGCCTGCGCCAGCAGCGCGTCGCCCATGGCCACCAGGCAGGGCAGGCCCTTGCCGCGCGCCAGGATAGCCACGTGGGCGGTGGCGCCGCCAGCGGCCATGCACAGGCCGGCGGCGCCTTGCTCGTGCAGGTACAGCAGGTCGGAGGGGGTCAGTTCTTGGGCCGCGACGATGGCGCCACGGGGCAGTGGCGGCCGCGCGCTGTCGCCCAGCAGCTCGCGCAATACCTGCTGGCGCAGGTCGAGCAGGTCGTTGGCGCGTTCGGCCAGCAGCGGCTTGCCGGTGGCGTGCAGCACGCGGCACTGGGTGTCGATGGCGTCGCTCCAGGCGTGGCTGGCGGCGCGGCCGGTGTTGATGGCCGCGTGGGCCGCCTGGGCCAGGGTCGAGTCTTCCAGCAGCGCCAGGTGGGCGGCGAAGATGGCTTGCTCGGTAGCGTCCTCGCGCATTTGCGCCTGGGCCTGGGCGAGCGCCAGGGCGCGCGCGACGCCCGCCACGGCAGCGTCCAGCAGGCGTTGCTGTTCGCTGGCAACATGGCCGCCCGGGTCGGCTGGCAACGTCACGCCGCCCAGCAGCACCAGCGGGCCGCTGGCCAGGCCAGGGGCGGCACAGACGCCGGCGAGCATGCCGGGCGCTTGCATCGTCGCAGCTGGCAACGGCAGGGGCGCCGGGGCCGGGTGGTCGCCGGCGATGGCCGTGCCCAAGGCCTTCAGCAGCGCGGCCAGCGCCGCTTCACGCTGCGGGCCGCGGCAGATCACCTGCACCTGGGCGTGTTGGTCCACGCCCAGGCCCATTACCGCCACCAGGCTGGTGACGTCGGCCAGCTGTCCTTCGTGGCGAAGCTGGGCGCTGCAATCGAAGCCTTGCGCCACCTGGCGCAAGCGCGCGGCGGGGCGGGCGTGCAGGCCGCCGACGTGGGCGACGCTGGCGCTGCCTTCCACGCTCTCACCGGCCGCGTCGGTCACTGCGCCGGTGGCCTGGTTGCCGACGAGGCGCAGCAGCGGTTCGCCGGCGCGCACCCGCTCCGGGGCCAGGCGCTCGGCACGAAAGTGCGTGCCATTGGTGACGATGATCAGGCTGACCAGGCTGGTGCTGTGCCGCGCCACCCGGTCCATCTCGAAGCGCAGCAAGGGCTGGCCGGGGGTTACGCGCATGCCCGGCTGCACCTGCAGGTGGAAGCCTTCGCCGTTCAGTTGCACGGTGTCGATGCCCAGGTGCAGCAGCAGTTCGGCGCCGTTGTCGGCGCGCAGGGTGATGGCGTGCAGGGTGCGGGCCACGTGCAGGATCTCGCCGGCGCAGGGCGCCACCAGGCAATTGTCGGTGGGGTCGATGGCGATGCCGTCGCCCATCGTGCCGCTGGCGAACACCGGGTCGGGGACCTGGGCCAGGGCGAGTACGGGGCCACTCAAGGGGGCGCTTAGGGTCACTTCATTATTGTTATTCATGGGCGCGGTACTCGTTCGGGCAACTAGTGGGTACGGGTGACTTTGCTCAAATAGCGCGGCTGGTCGGGGTCCAGGCCGCGGGCCAGGGCCAGGTGGGCCGCCATCACGTAGAAGCTCTGGATGGCCAGGATCGGGTCCAGCGCCGGGTGTTGGGCGCGGCACAGGTCCAGGTCGCGTTCGGCGATGTCATCGGGGGCGGCCAGCAGCACCTTGGCGCCGCGCTCGCGCATGTCGGCGGCAAGTTTCAGCAGGCCGGCCTGCTCGGCGCCGCGCGGGGCGAACACCAGCAAGGGGTAGCCGGCGTCGATCAGGGCCATGGGGCCGTGGCGCACCTCGGCGCTGCTGAACGCCTCGGCCTGGATGCCGGCCGTTTCCTTGAGCTTGAGCGCCGCCTCCTGGGCGATGGCGAAACCGGCGCCACGGCCGATCACCATCAGCCGGTCGCAGACTTTGAAGGCGTCCACGGCGCCAGCCCAATCCACCGCAGCGGCTTCACGCAAGCCGTCGGGCAGGGCGGTGCCGGCCGCCAATAATTCAGGGTCCTGGGCCCAGTGGCCGACCAGCCGGGCGCTAGCGCTGAGGGTGGCGATGAAGCTCTTGGTGGCGGCCACGCTCAGCTCGGCGCCGGCGCACAGCGGCACGGTGTATTCGCTGGCGGCGTGTAGCGGCGAGTCCTCGGCATTCACCAGTGCCACGCTGAGGGCACCGCGTTCGCGCAGCAGGCGCTGGCTGTCCACCAGGTCCGGGCTCTGGCCCGACTGGGACAGGGCGAACACCACCTGGCCGTCGACCTTGAGCGGCGAATGGCGCAGGCTGACCACCGACATCGGCAAGGAGGCCACCGGCACCCCCAACTGCTGCATGGCCAGGTAGGCCAGGTAGCTGGCGGCGTGGTCGGAGCTGCCGCGCGCCACGGTCATGGCCACGTGCGGCGGCTGCTGGCGCAGGCGCTCGGCCAGGGCCTGCAGCAGCGGGTCGAGGGTCTGCAGCTGGCGGCTCACGGCCGCGTGGGCGCTGCGCGCTTCTTCAAGCATCTTGCAAGTCAATGGCTTCTCCTTCGACCATCACGTCGGTCAGCATCAGGTGGCGGTCCAGGCGCACGCAGTCGGCCCAGGCCCCCGGTTGCAGGCGGCCGCGGTCGCTGACGCCCAGGTAATCGGCGGCGAATTGCGACAGGCGCCGGGACGCATCGTCCAAGGGCACGCCGATCTTCACCAGGTTGCGCAGCGCCAGGTCCATGGTCAGCGTGCTGCCGGCCAGCGTGCCGTCGGCCAGGCGCACGCCGCCCAGGCACTTGGTCACGTGGTTGCTGCCCAGCATGTAGTTGCCGTCGGGCATACCGGTGGCCGCGGTGGAATCGGTGACGCAGTACAGGCACGGGATGGCCCGCAGCGCCGCGCGGATGGCGCCGGGGTGCACATGCAACAGGTCGGGGATCAGCTCGGCGTAGCGGGCGTGGGCCAGGGCGGCGCCGACCATGCCCGGCTCGCGGTGGTGCAGCGGGCTCATGGCGTTGTACAGGTGGGTGAAGCTGCTGGCGCCGGCCTCCAGCGCGGCCACGCCGTCCTCGTAGCTGCCCAGGGTGTGGCCGATCTGCAGGCGCACGCCACGGCCACTCAGTTCACGGATCAGCACGTTGTGGCCGGCAATTTCCGGGGCAATGGTGATGACCTTGATGGGCGCCAGGCTCAGGTAGTGGTCCACCTCGGCCAACAGCGCGGTGTGGGCGAAGTTGGGCTGGGCGCCCAGCTTGCCGGGGTTGATGTACGGGCCTTCTAGGTGCACCCCCAGCACCCGCGCGCTGCCGGGCTCGCGGGCCTGGCAGTAGTGGTCGAGGCCCTTGAGCACGCTGGCGATTTCCTCGGCCGGGGCGGTCATGGTGGTGGCCAGCAGCGCGGTGGTGCCGAAGCGCACGTGGGTGCGGGCAATGGTGGCGAAGGCGTCGCCGCCCTGCATGATGTCCTTGCCGCCACCCCCGTGCACGTGCAGGTCGATGAAGCCGGGCAGCAGGTAGGGACGGTCGTTGTCGGCCGGGTCGCAGGGCTCGCCGTCGACGCCGGTGATCTTGCCTTCGGCGTGCAGCAGGCGGCCGCGGTACCAGCCGTTGGGGGTGAGGATGTTGTCGTCGGACATGGCAGGAAGGCTCGTGGTTCAGCGCCGCAATTCAGCGACGAAGTCGTAGTAGTCGTTGCGGCAATAGGTGTCGGTCAGCTCGATGGCGGTGTTGTCGTCCAGGTAGCCGATACGGGTCATCAGCAGCATCGCGGTGCCCGGTTCGATGCCTACCAGGGCGGCGAATTCGGCCGAGGCGTTAATGGCGCGGATGTGCTGCAGGGCGCGCACCACCGGCCGGCCGATGCTTTCCAGGTACTGGTACAGCGAATCGCCGATGGCTTCGGGGTGGGGCAGCAGGGCGGCAGGCAGGGCGCTCATCTCGATGGCCATGACGGTGTCGTCGGCCTTGCGCAGGCGCTTGAGGCGCGCCACCTGGTCGGTGGGCGATAGCCCCAGGCGGATCACTTCCTCATGGGTGGGCACGGCAATGCCGCGCTCCAGCCACTGCGAGCCGGGCACGAAACCCTTGAGGCGGAGCATCTCGCTGAAACTGGAAAGGCGTGACAGCGGTTGTTCCAGGCGCGGGGTAATGAAGGTGCCCGAGCCCTGGTTACGGCGAATCAGGCCCTGTTCCAGCAGGATCTCCAGCGCCTTGCGGGCGGTGACCCGGGACAGGCCCAGCTGTTCGCTGAGGGTACGTTCGGAGGGCAAGGCCTGTTCGGCCTTCCATACACCGGCATGGATGGCGGCTTCCAGGTTGCGCGCCAGCTGCAGGTACAGCGGCGTGGCCTGGGTGTCGTCGGGGCGCAGCGCAAGCAGGTCGTTCATGTAGGGTTCCGATGCGATTGTGAGAGTTATGGCGCTCGGTAGTGGGCTCCAAGGTAATACCACTTGAATACCACGTCAACACCAGTGGTTTTATGCAAGCCACACGCACACCTCCCCGTAGCAGCTGCCGAAGGCTGCGTCAGAGGCAAGCGCGGGGAGTGTCAGGGGGAGGACGCGGCCTGCGGCCGCTGCTACGGGGGCGGTGTTACGGGCGGATTTCGATCATGGTGCCGTCCTTGACCAGGCTCCACAGTTCGCGCATGTCCTGGTTTTTCATGGCGATGCAGCCGTCGGTCCAGTCCAGGGTGTTGAAATACCACTCGGGGTATTCCTCGCTGTCCGGGGTGCCGTGGATCATGATCATGCCGCCGGCGGGCAGGCCGGCGCTGCGTGCCTTGGCGGCGTCGCCGGCGTTGGGGTACGACACGTGAATGGCCAGGTTGAAGCGGTCGCTGACCTTGCGCCAGTCCAGCCAGTAGAAGCCTTCGGGGGTGCGCATGTCGCCCTCGTACTGCTTGGGCCCGCGCGGGCTCTTGCCCAGCGACACGCGGTAGCTTTTCAGGGTCTGGCCACGGCTGAGCAACTGCAGTTGGTGGCTGGACTTGAGCACCAGCACCTTGTCCACCACGGCGTTGGCCAGGTCCGCCGGCACCCTGGGGGTGACGGCATCGACCACGGCCGGTGCAGTGCCCGCGGGTGGCTGCTTGACGACAGTGACAGTGAAGGCGGCCGACGACAGGGCGGCATAGGACAGACAGAAGAGGGCAAGCAACCAGCGCATTTAACGATCAATCCTGCAGGTGAATCGCACCCCGCTTGCGCCGGTGCCGCGTGACACGGTCGGTTTCAGGTCTGCCCCAGCCCGTGCAGCGGCGGCAGAAATTCGTTGCGCACAGGGAAGTGTTGGCCCTGGCGGTCGGCAAAGTAGCATTCTAAGGTACGGTTCACCGTGGGGAAAGCCAGCTCGGCCCAGGGTATTTCGCTTTGTTCGAACAACCGCACTTCCAGGCTTTCCTCGCCCACGGCGTAGTCCAGGTCGGCAAGCTCGGCGCGAAAGAACACATGCACCTGGCTAATGTGCGGCAAGTCGAACAGCGTGTACAGCGCCAGCTGGCGGACGCGTGCACAAGCTTCCTCCTCGGTCTCGCGGCTGGCGGCCTGTTCCAGGGTCTCGCCGTTTTCCATGAAACCGGCGGGCAGGGTCCAGAAACCGCGGCGCGGCTCGATGGCCCGGCGGCACAACAATACGCGATCGCCCCACACAGGCAGGCAACCGGCGACTATATTGGGATTTTGGTAGTGAATGAATTCACAGTGCCCGCACACGTACCGCAGGCGGTTGTCGCCCTGGGGAATGCGCTGGGTTACCGGGTTGCCGCACTGGCTGCAGAATTTCATGTCGGGCTTCCTGATCGCTGCGCCTATCTTGGCGCCAGTGGTCCCCGCACCGCAAGGGCGGTTTTGTACGCAAGGGGGGTTGGGCAGGGCCGTGGCTTTGGTGCATGATTGCCCCTAGGCATCGAATTGAGAGAGACCATGCTGGACGAGCTACTGCGTCGGATGAGCAGCCACAGGCCACGGACCCTGGAGACCGATCAGCGTTTCCCCGAGGCAGCCGTGCTGCTGCCCATCACCCGCAGTGCCGAGCCCGAGCTGGTGCTCACCTTGCGCGCCAAGGGCCTGTCCACCCACGGCGGCGAAGTGGCCTTCCCCGGTGGCCGCCGCGACCCCGAGGACCCGGACCTGGTGTTCACCGCCCTGCGCGAGGCCGAGGAGGAAATCGGCCTGCCGCCCGGCCTGGTGGAAGTGCTGGGCCCCCTGAGCCCGCTGATCTCCAAGCATGGCCTGAAGGTGACGCCCTTCGTCGGGGTGATCCCGGACTTCGTCGAATACCGCCCCAACGATGCGGAAATTGCCGCAGTGTTCAGCGTGCCGCTGGCGTTCTTCCGTGAAGACCCGCGCGAGCACACCCACCGCATCGACTACCAGGGCCGCAGCTGGTACGTGCCCAGCTACCGCTTTGGCGAATACAAGATCTGGGGCCTGTCGGCGATCATGATCGTCGAGCTGGTGAACCTGATGTACGACGCCGACATCAGCCTGCACCGCCCCCCCGAGCATTTCACGTCAATTTGAGCGGACCTGCGAGCCGCCTTTGCCTGCCTGAGGAAGCCACCGATGAAATACCGTTTGGGCGACGCCCGCGTCGAGACTCATGCCACCAGTTGGACCGCGCCCACTGCCACCCTGATCGGCCGGGTGCGCCTGCAGGAAAACGCCAGCGTGTGGTTTGGCGCCGTGCTACGCGGCGACAACGAACTGATCGACATCGGCCCCGACAGCAACGTGCAGGACGGCACGGTGATCCATACCGACATGGGGTCGCCACTGACCGTCGGCCGCGGTGTTACAATCGGCCATAACGCCATGCTGCACGGCTGCACCGTGGGCGACTACAGCCTGGTCGGCATCAACGCGGTGATCCTCAACGGTGCCCGCATCGGCAAGCATTGCATCATCGGCGCCAACGCGCTGATCGCCGAGGGCAAGGAAATACCCGACGGTTCGCTGGTGATGGGCTCGCCCGGCAAGGTCGTGCGCCAGCTGACCGAGGCGCAGATGAAGATGCTCGAGGCCAGCGCCGCCCACTACGTACACAATGCCCGACGCTACGCGCGGGACCTTGCCCCCCAGGAAGACTGATGAACCAAGAACGCCCCGTCGCCTCGCCTTGTGTGCAGGTCTGTGCCCTGGATGACGACGATATCTGCACCGGCTGCCAGCGCACGGCCGCCGAAATCACCCGCTGGGGGCGCATGAGCAACGACGAGCGCCGCGAAGTGCTGGTCAAGTGCCACGAACGCGCCGTGGCCGGCGGGATGATGTTTGTCGCCGGCGCTTGAAGCCCCCCTATCCGTAGCCGCTGCCGCAGGCTGCGCTGGCCGGTGTGAACCCTGGAAATCTCCAGCGGGGCACAGGGCCAGCGCAGCCTGCGGCAGCGGCTACGGTTTTGCAGCGCCTATTGCCTGGCGGTCGTGTCGCAGCGCCGCCTCGCGCCGATTGATGTAAAATGCCCGCCTCGGTGGGCCGCACCCGGGCGGCCCGCGATAACCCGTTCCCCTTAAGGACCTGAAATGACCCGTATCGGAACTCCACTGTCGCCGACCGCGACGCGCGTACTGCTGTGTGGCTGCGGCGAGCTGGGCAAGGAAGTGGTGATCGAGCTGCAACGCCTGGGCGTTGAAGTGATCGCCGTCGACCGTTATGCCAACGCCCCTGCCATGCAGGTCGCCCACCGCAGCCATGTGATCAACATGCTCGATGGCGCCGCGCTGCGTGCGGTGATCGAGGCCGAGAAGCCGCACTACATCGTGCCGGAAATCGAAGCCATCGCCACCGCCACCCTGGTGGAGCTGGAGTCCGAGGGTTTCACCGTGGTGCCTACCGCGCGTGCCGCCCAGCTGACCATGAACCGTGAAGGCATCCGCCGCCTGGCCGCCGAAGAGCTGGACCTGCCGACCTCGCCGTACCACTTCGCCGACACCTTCGAAGAGTACCGCGACGCCGTCCAGGACCTGGGCTTCCCGTGCGTGGTCAAGCCGGTGATGAGCTCGTCGGGCAAGGGCCAGAGCCTGCTCAAAAGCGCCGACGACGTGCAAAAGGCCTGGGACTACGCCCAGGAAGGCGGCCGTGCCGGCAAGGGCCGCGTCATCATCGAAGGCTTCATCGACTTCGACTACGAAATCACCCTGCTGACCGTGCGTCACGTGGGCGGCACCACCTTCCTGGCCCCGGTAGGTCACCGCCAGGAGAAGGGTGACTACCAGGAATCCTGGCAGCCGCAGGCCATGAGCCCGGTGGCCCTGGCCGAATCCGAGCGCGTGGCCAAGGCCGTGACCGAGGCCCTGGGTGGCCGTGGTCTGTTCGGCGTGGAGCTGTTCGTCAAGGGCGACCAGGTGTGGTTCAGCGAAGTCTCGCCGCGCCCCCATGACACCGGCCTGGTGACCCTGATCTCCCAGGACCTGTCGCAGTTCGCGCTGCACGCCCGCGCCATCCTCGGCCTGCCGATTCCGGCCGTGCGCCAGTTCGGCCCGTCGGCCTCGGCGGTGATCCTGGTGGAAGGCAACTCCACCCAGACCGCCTTCGCCAACCTAGGCGCCGCACTGGCCGAGCCAGACACCGCGCTGCGCCTGTTCGGCAAGCCGGAAGTGGCCGGCCAGCGCCGCATGGGCGTGGCCCTGGCGCGTGACGAGTCGATCGAAGCGGCCCGCGCCAAGGCTACTCGCTCGGCCCAGGCTGTGAACGTGGAACTGTAATTGCCCGGACGCCGCCTGCGGCAGCTGCTACGAACCCTGTAGCAGCGGCCACAGGCCGCGTCACGCCACCTTGCTCAAATCCTCATCCCGCGTTTCCTTCAGGCACAGCACCGCCAGCAGGCTGAGCAGCGCCGCCGCCGACACATACCCGCCCACCCAGCCCAGGCCGCCCATGGCCACCAGCTTCTGCGCCGCGAACGGCGCCGCCGATGCCCCGACAATACCGCCCAGGTTGTACGCCGCCGACGCGCCGGTGTAGCGCACGCGCGTGGGGAACAGTTCGGGCAGCAACGCGCCCATGGGGGCGAAGGTGAAGCCCATCAGGAACAGCTCGATGCTCAGGAACAACGCCACGCTGCTGGTCGAGCCCTGGGTCAGCAGTGGCTCCATGGCAAAGCCCGAGGCAATCGCCAATACGCCGCCGAACACCAGCACCGGCTTGCGCCCGAAACGGTCGCTCAGGGCCGCCGAAATCGGCGTGGCCAGGGCCATGAACAGCACCGCGAAGCACAGCATGCCCAGGAAGCTTTCCCGGCTGTAGCCCAGGGTGGCCACGCCGTAGCTCAGGGAAAACACCGTGGAGATGTAGAACAGCGCGTAGCACACCACCATGGAGGCGGCGCCCAGCAGCATGGGCCGCCAGTACTGGGCGAACAGTTCCACCAACGGGATCTTCAGCTTTTCATGGGCGGCCATGGCCTTGGCGAACACCGGGGTTTCTTCCAGCTTCAGGCGCACGTACAGGCCGACCATCACCAGCAGGGCGCTGAGCAGGAACGGCAGGCGCCAGCCCCAGGCGCGGAACTGCTCGTCGCTGAGCAGCATGGCCAGGCCCAGGAACAGGCCGTTGGCCGCCAGGAAGCCGATGGATGGCCCCAGTTGCGGGAACATGCCGAACCAGGCGCGCTTGCCCTTGGGCGCGTTTTCGGTGGCCAGCAGCGCCGCGCCACCCCATTCGCCGCCCAGCCCCAGGCCCTGGCCGAAGCGCAGCACGCACAGCAGGATCGGCGCCCAGGCGCCTATCTGGTCGTAGCCGGGCAGCACGCCGATCAGGGTGGTGCACACGCCCATCAGCAGCAGCGAGGCCACCAGGGTGGATTTGCGCCCGACGCGGTCGCCGAAATGGCCGAACAGCGCCGAGCCCAGCGGCCGGGCGAGGAAGGCGATGCCGAAAGTGAGGAAGGCCGAGAGCATCTGCGCAGTACCGGAGGTCTGCGGGAAGAACACCGGGCCGATCACCAGGGCGGCAGCCGTGGCGTACACGTAGAAGTCATAGAATTCGATGGCGGTGCCAATGAAGCTGGCGGTGGCCACCCGGGCGGTGGAATTGCGCGGCTGTTCGGCGCCGCTGGCAGCGTAGGTGCTGGTGCTCATTGCAGGTTCCCTGGCAAGCGTGCCTCCGCGCCGGCGCTTGGTCCGGGCGGGGGCGCATTATTATGTGTGCAGGGATGTTAACCGGGGAGGGAAAGGGTTGCACAGGCTCTAATTGCACAACCAAGGCTATCAGCTCGGTTCGTCAGGCCATGGCGCGATGCAACAGATGTAGGAGCCGAGCTTGCTCGCGATGCGCCGCGCGGGCGGCGCTCGATCTCGCGGGCGCCACAACCATTCAGGCATGCGCCTGGTCGCCACGATGAATTATCCGGCCAGCAGCAATCAGGCCAGTTTGGGCAAACTGGATGTGTGCCAGATCAGTACCCGCGTCACGCGGTTTTCCTCGGCCTGGAGGATTTCCAGGCGGTAGCGGCCGATCTTCAGGCACACCGCGCAATCGGGGATGCTCTCCAGCGCCTCGGTGACCAGGCCGTTGAGGGTCTTGGGGCCGTCGCTGGGCAGGTGCCAGCCCAGGCTCTTGTTCAGCTCGCGGATCGACGCCGCGCCATCCACCACGAAGCGGCCGTCGGCCTGCGGGTGCACGTGGGGGTTGTCCATGGTGTGTTCGTCTTCGAACTCGCCGACAATTTCCTCGAGAATGTCTTCCAGGGTCACCAGGCCGAGCACTTCGCCGTATTCGTCCACTACCACGCCCAGGCGCCGCTGCTGCTTGTGGAAGTTCAGCAGTTGCAGGTGCAGCGGGGTGCTCTCGGGCACGAAGTAGGCGTCGTAGCAGGCCGCCAGCAGGGCTTCCATGGTCAGCTCGCCCTTTGGCAGCAGGTGGCTGACCTGGCGGGTGTTGAGCACCTTTTCCACCTGGTTGATGTCGTTGTGGTACACCGGCAGGCGGGTGTGGCGGCTGATGATCAGCTGCTCGGCAATCTTCTCGATCGGGTCGTCCAGGTTCAGCCCGTCGACTTCGCTGCGCGGCACCAGGATGTCATTGACGGTGATGCGGTTCAGTGACTGCAGGCCACCCAGCAGGTGCGGGGCGCTGGGTTCCTGGTCTTCGTCGAGGTCGTCCTCGCTCTCATCCGGCCCCGGCTCGTCGTGGGGGCGGGCGATGGGCCGGGCAATGGGCGCGAACGGCTTGAGCAGCAGGCGGGCGATGCCGCTGAACGGCCACACCAGCGGGTACAGCAGGGTCAGGGGTAGGCGCAGCAGCGAGTTGCCCAGGCCGATGAAGGCCTCGGGATGGCGGCGCGCCAGCAGGCGTGGCAGGTATTCACTGAAGGTCACCAGCACCGCGGCCATGATCAGGCCGCCGGCCCACAGGCCCTTGACGTGCCAGTGGTAGACCGCCACGAACACCCCCAGCACCACCGCCAGCACCCGGCACAGGGTGTTGCACAGCACCAGGCTTTCCAGCGGGAAGGCCAGGCTGGGGCGCTCGCCCACCTTGCGCCGGGTGCGCAGGGCGGCCAGGTGGTTGCGGGCTGTCTCCACGCCCGTGAACAGCGCCGACCAGAGGATCGACAGCAGCACGAAACCCAGCATCGCGCCCAACGGCAGATTGTCCATTTACTCGCCCGTCAGATGTGCAGAATGTATTCGCGAACCAGCTTGCTGCCGAAGTAGGCCAGCATCAACAGGCAGAAACCGGCCAGGGTCCAGCGGATGGCCTTGTGCCCGCGCCAGCCCAGGCGGTTGCGGCCCCACAGCAGCACGCTGAACACGATCCACGCCAGGCACGCCAGCAGGGTCTTGTGCACCAGGTGCTGGGCGAACAGGTTTTCCAGGAACAGCCAGCCGGAAATCAATGACAGCGACAGTAGCCCCCAGCCGGCCCACAGGAAGCCGAACAGCAGGCTTTCCATGGTTTGCAGGGGCGGGAAGTTCTTGATCAGCCCCGAAGGGTGCTTGTGCTTGAGCTGATGGTTCTGGATCAGCAGCAGCAAGGCCTGGAACACCGCGATGGTGAACATGCCGTAGGCCAGGATCGACAGCAGGATGTGCGCGAGGATGCCCGGCTCCTCGTCGATCAGCGGCACCGTGCCCTTGGGGATGAACTGCGCGATCAGCGTGGTGGTGGCGCCCAGGGGGAACAGCAGGAGCAGCAGGTTCTCCACCGGGATGCGCGTGCAGGCGATCAGGGTCAGGGCGATGACCGCCGCCGAGATCAGGCTGGCGGCGCCGAAGAAGTCCAGGCTCAGGCCCTGGGGCGTGATCAGCTGGTATTTCAACGCCAGGCCTTGGGCTACCACGGCGAGGGCGCCGATCACGTAGAGCAGGCGTTTGTCGACCGCTGCGCGCTGCTTCACGCGGGTGCCGTGGTAGACGGTCGCAGCGGCATAAAGGAAAGCGGCGGCGAGGCTGGGTAGCAAACTGGGTGACAAGGGGAGCATAAGTCCTGTGGAGCAAGCCCGAAAGTGGCTGAGTGTGGCATAGAACGGCCGCCGGACGAAAGACTGGCGCCGCACTGGTGTCCGTGGCGCGCACTTCTGGCTATAATCGCCGGCCTGCCCACGCCGCGCCTCTAATATTATTCACGGGCCAGGCTGCTTAACCTCGGTTCAATTGAGCCTGAAAGGATCGCGCATGTTTGAAAACCTTACCGAACGTCTTTCGCAGACGCTGCGCCACGTAACTGGCAAGGCCAAGCTGACGGAAGACAACATCAAAGACACCCTGCGTGAAGTGCGCATGGCGTTGCTGGAAGCCGACGTCGCCCTGCCGGTGGTGAAGGACTTCGTCAACAAGGTCAAGGAACGCGCGGTCGGCACCGAAGTATCGCGTAGCCTGACGCCTGGCCAGGCGTTCGTGAAGATCGTCCAGATCGAACTCGAAGGCCTGATGGGCGCGGCCAACGAAGACCTGGCCCTGAACGCCGCGCCGCCTGCCGTGGTGCTGATGGCCGGCCTGCAGGGTGCGGGCAAGACCACCACCGCCGGCAAGCTGGCGCGCTTCCTTAAAGAGCGCAAGAAGAAGAGCGTGATGGTGGTATCGGCCGACGTCTACCGTCCGGCGGCCATCAAGCAGCTCGAGACCCTGGCCAACGACATCGGCGTGACCTTCTTCCCGTCCGATATCACCCAGAAGCCGGTGGCCATCGCCGAAGCGGCGATCCGCGAAGCGAAGCTCAAGTTCATCGACGTGGTCATTGTCGACACCGCCGGCCGCCTGCACATCGACGCCGAGATGATGGGCGAGATCCAGGCCCTGCACGCCGCCATCAAGCCGGTGGAAACGCTGTTCGTGGTCGACGCCATGACCGGCCAGGACGCCGCCAACACCGCCAAGGCCTTTGGCGATGCGCTGCCGCTGACCGGCGTGATCCTGACCAAGGTCGACGGCGACGCCCGTGGCGGTGCCGCCCTGTCGGTGCGTGCCATCACCGGCAAGCCGATCAAGTTCATCGGCATGGGCGAGAAGAGCGAAGCGCTCGAGCCCTTCCACCCGGATCGTATCGCCTCGCGGATCCTGGGCATGGGCGACGTGCTCAGCCTGATCGAGCAGGCCGAGCAGACCCTGGATAAAGAGAAGGCCGACAAACTGGCCAAGAAGCTGAAGAAGGGCAAGGGCTTCGACCTCGAAGACTTCCGTGACCAGCTGCAACAAATGAAGAACATGGGCGGCCTGGGCGGCCTGATGGACAAGCTGCCGAGCATCGGCGGCATGAACCTGTCGCAGATGGGCAACGCCCAGAACGCCGCTGAAAAGCAATTCAAGCAGATGGAAGCCATCATCAACTCCATGACCCCGGCCGAGCGCCGCGACCCTGACCTGATCAGCGGTTCGCGCAAGCGCCGGATCGCCCTGGGTTCCGGCACCCAGGTGCAGGACATCGGCCGCTTGATCAAGCAGCACAAGCAGATGCAGAAGATGATGAAGAAGTTTTCCACCAAGGGCGGCATGGCCAAGATGATGCGTGGCATGGGCGGCATGCTGCCCGGCGGCGGTGGCATGCCGAAGATGTGATTACCCGTGCCAGCCCCCGGGCTGGCACCGCCCGCAGCAGTGCGGGCACTGCGGTAAACCTGCCCCGGCAGGTCCACCGGCCACCCCTTCGGGTGGTCATATGAAGCAAATCTATCGGGTGCACTGTGTGTGCCGGAAAAAGGCATTTGCAAAAGTCCGGATATTCCTTGAGAATATGCGGCCTTTCGGGCACCCGTGTGCCCGCTGTGCATTATGATTTGCAGCACCGACTACAGGAACGATGTTCAATGCTAACCATCCGTCTTGCCCGTGGCGGCTCTAAAAAGCGCCCATTCTACCAACTGACCGTGACCGACTCGCGCAACCCGCGTGACGGCTCGCACAAAGAGCACGTTGGCTTCTTCAATCCAGTGGCTCGTGGTCAGGAAATCCGCCTGTCCGTGAACCAAGAGCGCGTCAACCACTGGTTGAGCGTTGGTGCACAGCCTTCTGAGCGCGTTGCTCAGTTGCTGAAGGAAGCTGCCAAGGCTGCGGCCTGAGCAATATGAACACGACGCCAGCTACTGCTGATGATTTGATCGTTATCGGCAAGATTTTCTCGGTTCACGGCGTTCGTGGCGAAGTGAAGGTTTACTCCTTTACTGATCCGATTGACAACCTGTTGGACTACAAAACCTGGACGCTCAAGCGCGCAGGCAGCGTGGACAAGCAGGTAGAGCTGGTCAGCGGGCGCTTGCAGAGCAAGTTCCTGGTCACGAAGCTCAAGGGTCTTGATGATCGCGACGAAGCCCAGCTTCTGTCCGGTTACGAGATCTGCGTGCCACGTGATCTGTTTCCAGATTTGGACGACGGCGAGTACTACTGGTACCAGCTGGAAGGTCTGAATGTCATCGACCAACTCGGGCAACTGCTCGGGAAGATCGATCACCTGCTGGAGACCGGTTCGAATGATGTGATGGTGGTCAAGCCTTGCGCTGGCAGCCTGGATGATCGCGAACGCTTGCTGCCCTATACGGAGCAGTGTGTGTTGGCTGTCGACCTGGCCGCAGGCGAAATGAAGGTTGATTGGGATGCGGACTTCTAGGCAATGGCCAGCCTGCGCGTAGAAGTGATCAGTCTGTTCCCCGAGATGTTTTCGGCCATCAGCGAGTACGGCATTACCAGCCGCGCGGTGAAACAGGGGTTGTTGCAACTGACCTGTTGGAATCCGCGGGACTACACCACAGATCGTCACCATACGGTGGATGATCGGCCGTTTGGCGGTGGTCCGGGCATGGTGATGAAGATCAAGCCCCTGGAAGATGCGCTGGCCGAGGCCAGGAACGCAGCGGGGGAGTCGGCGAAGGTCATTTACCTGTCGCCGCAAGGCCGCCAGCTGACTCAGCAGGGGGTACGCGAACTGGCTGAATCGGAATCCTTGATTCTGATCGCAGGGCGCTATGAAGGCATTGACGAGCGGTTTATTCAGGCTCATGTCGATGAAGAGTGGTCGATTGGTGACTATGTCCTGTCTGGCGGTGAGCTGCCGGCGATGGTCCTGATCGATGCGGTTACACGACTGCTGCCCGGAGCTTTAGGGCATGCGGACTCCGCGGAGGAAGATTCCTTCACGGATGGTCTGCTGGATTGCCCGCACTACACCCGACCGGAGGTGTATGCGGATCAGCGTGTTCCCGACGTATTGCTTAGTGGCAATCATGCACACATCCGGCGCTGGCGTTTGCAGCAGTCCCTTGGGCGGACCTACGAACGACGTGCCGATCTTCTGGAAAGACGCTCGCTTTCTGGAGAAGAGAAGAAGCTGCTGACGGAGTATCTCCGTGAGCGGGACGATAGTTAACGTATCGATGGTAGATCACAAAGATTTACCTTAGGAGCACAGCATGACCAACAAAATCATTCTGCAACTCGAAGCCGAGCAGATGACCAAAGAAATCCCGGCCTTCGCCCCGGGCGACACCATCGTCGTTCAGGTGAAAGTGAAGGAAGGCGATCGCGCTCGTCTGCAGGCGTTCGAAGGCGTTGTTATCGCCAAGCGTAACCGTGGTGTGAACAGTGCTTTCACTGTTCGTAAAATCTCCAACGGCGTTGGCGTAGAGCGTACTTTCCAGACCTACAGCCCGCAGATCGACAGCATGGCCGTGAAACGTCGTGGTGACGTGCGTAAAGCCAAGCTGTACTACCTGCGCGACCTGTCGGGTAAAGCAGCTCGCATCAAGGAAAAACTGGCTTAATAGCCGTTTTACCGATGCAAGAAAGAAGCAGCCTACGGGCTGCTTTTTTGTGCCCGCGATTTATGCCAGCTCCCACATTCCCAACACCCTGGCGATAGCCCTCCATGACCCCACGCGACCTCGAAATCCAGCGCCGCACCGACCTCTCGGTCAGCCGCGTCACCAAGGCGGTGTTCCCGCCCACCACCAACCACCACAACACCCTGTTCGGCGGCACTGCCCTGGCCTGGATGGACGAGGTGTCGTTCATCACCGCCACGCGCTTCTGCCGCCTGCCGCTGGTGACCGTGTCCACCGACCGCATTGACTTCAACCACCCCATTCCTGCCGGCAGCATCGTCGAACTGGTAGGCACTGTGGTGAAAGTCGGCAATACCAGCCTCAAGGTGCGGGTTGAAGTGTTCGTGGAAAGCATGAGCTGCGACGGCCGGGAAAAGGCCATCGAAGGCGTGTTCAGCTTCGTCGCCATCGACGATGACAAGCGTCCGGTGCCGGTATTGCCGGGCCTGTGAGGTAGACTGCGGCTTTCAATCGCCCGGTTTGCGCAGATGCCCGCTGTAGATCACCCCCTCATCGACCAGTACCTCGATGCCCTGTGGCTGGAAAAAGGCCTGTCGGACAACAGCCGCGACTCTTACCGCAGCGACCTGACCCTGTTCAACGGCTGGCTGCAGGAAAAAGGCGTGCAGCTGCCCCAGGCGGGCCGCGAGTTGATCCTCGACCACCTGGCCTGGCGCGTGGACCAGGCCTATAAGCCGCGTTCCACCGCGCGTTTTCTCTCCGGTGTGCGTGGCTTTTATCGCTACCTGCTGCGTGAAAAGCTGATCGGCGTGGACCCGACGCTGCAGGTCGAGATGCCGCAGTTGGGCAAGCCGTTGCCCAAGTCCCTGTCGGAAGCCGACGTGGAGGCGCTGCTCAAGGCCCCGGACCTCAGCGAGCCCATCGGCCAGCGCGACCGCGCCATGCTCGAAGTGCTGTATGCCTGTGGCCTGCGCGTGACCGAGCTGGTGAGCCTGACCCTGGACCAGGTCAACCTGCGCCAGGGCGTGCTGCGGGTGATGGGCAAGGGCAGCAAGGAACGCCTGGTGCCCATGGGCGAGGAGGCCGTGGTGTGGGTGGAGCGCTACCTGCGCGACGGCCGCAACGACCTGCTGGGCGGGCGCCCCAGCGACGTGCTGTTCCCCAGCCAGCGCGGCGAGCAGATGACCCGCCAGACCTTCTGGCACCGCATCAAGCACCAGGCCAGCGTGGCCGGCATCGGCAAGTCGCTGTCGCCGCACACCCTGCGCCACGCCTTCGCCACGCACCTGCTCAACCACGGCGCCGACCTGCGCGTGGTGCAGATGCTGCTGGGCCACAGCGACCTGTCCACCACGCAAATCTACACCCATGTCGCCCGGGCCCGCCTGCAGGACCTGCATGCCCGTCATCACCCGCGTGGCTGAGGCGATCACCGCACATCTCTTGTTGCCGTGTCATTCGGACAGAGCCTGTGAATGTGGTAGGCTTGGGCGGTTACCAAAGCGGGCATCGAATGCCGGCTGTCCACGGACCGCCGACCCAGCACGATTGGCCCCTTCGTCCGCTGCCTCAGGAGTTCCCATGCGCGTGACCCGAATTCTCGCTGCCGCCGCCCTTGCGCTGCTCAGCACCGTGGCTATGGCCGACGACAAGGCCGAGCAGGCCATCCGCAAGACCCTCGACACCCTGCAACTCGACACCCCGATCGAAAGCATCGCCGCCAGCCCGCTCAACGGCCTGTACGAAGTCAAGCTGCAGGGCAGCCGCGTGCTCTACGCCAGCGCCGACGGCAAGTTCGTGATGCAGGGCTACCTGTTCCAGGTGCAGGACGGCAAGCCGGTCAACCTCACCGAGATCACCGAGCGCCAGGGCGTGGCCAAGACCATCAACGCCATCCCTGCCAGCGAAATGGTGGTGTTCCCGGCCGTGGGCGAGACCAAGTCGCACATCACCGTGTTCACCGACACCACCTGCCCGTACTGCCACAAGCTGCACGAGGAAGTGCCTGCGCTGAACAAGATGGGCATCGAAGTGCGCTACCTGGCCTTCCCGCGCCAGGGCCTGGGTTCGCCCGGTGACGAGCAGCTGCAGGCCGTGTGGTGCTCCAAGGACCGCCAGGACTCGCTGACCAAGCTGATCAACGGCAAGAGCGTCGACACCCCGGCCAAGTGCGCCAACCCGGTGAGCAAGCAGTTCGCCATGGGCCAGTCCATCGGTGTCAACGGCACGCCGGCCATCATCCTGGAAAACGGCCAGATGATTCCTGGCTACCAGCCGGCCCCACAAGTGGCCAAGCTGGCCCTGGGCGCCAAGGGCTGATGGCTGCCGCCTTCGTGTCATCCAAGATCAAGGCCTGACGGGAATGCCCGCCAGGCCGTAATTTACCAAGCCGCACGGGTGTGCGGCGGTTTGTCACGGCCGACCCTGCGTCGGCCGTTTTATGGGGAGTTCAGAGTGAAACCGGTCAAAGTAGGCATCTGTGGGTTAGGTACCGTCGGTGGCGGCACCTTCAACGTACTTCAGCGCAACGCCGAGGAGATTGCCCGCCGTGCCGGGCGTGGAATCGAAGTGGCCCAGATTGCCATGCGTTCGCAGAACCCGAATTGCCAGATTACCGGTACCCCCATTACCAACGATGTCTTTGCCGTGGCCACCAACCCCGACATCGACATCGTCATCGAGCTGATCGGCGGCTACACCGTGGCCCGCGAACTGGTGCTCAAGGCCATCGAGCACGGCAAGCACGTGGTCACCGCCAACAAGGCGCTGATTGCCGTGCACGGCAACGAAATCTTCGCCAAGGCGCGCGAGAAGGGCGTCATCGTCGCCTTCGAAGCGGCCGTGGCCGGCGGCATCCCGGTGATCAAGGCCATCCGTGAAGGCCTGTCCGCCAACCGCATCAACTGGGTGGCCGGCATCATCAACGGCACCGGCAACTTCATCCTCACCGAAATGCGCGAGAAGGGCCGCACCTTCGAAGACGTGCTGGCCGAGGCCCAGGCCCTGGGCTACGCCGAAGCCGACCCGACCTTCGACGTGGAAGGCATCGACGCGGCGCACAAGCTGACCATCCTGGCGTCCATCGCCTTCGGCATCCCGCTGCAGTTCGACAAGGCCTACACCGAAGGCATCACCCAGCTGACCACCGCCGACGTCAACTACGCCGAAGCGCTGGGCTACCGCATCAAGCACCTGGGCGTGGCGCGCAGCACCGCCGCCGGCATCGAGCTGCGCGTGCACCCGACGCTGATCCCGGCCGACCGCCTGATCGCCAACGTCAACGGCGTGATGAACGCCGTCATGGTCAACGGTGACGCCGCCGGTTCCACCCTGTTCTACGGCGCCGGCGCCGGCATGGAGCCTACCGCTTCGTCCGTGGTCGCCGACCTGGTGGACGTGGTGCGTGCCATGACCTCCGACCCGGAGAACCGCGTGCCGCACCTGGCCTTCCAGCCCGATTCGCTGTCGGCCCACCCGATCCTGCCGATCGAGCAGTGCGAGACCGCCTACTACCTGCGCATCCACGCCAAGGACCACCCAGGCGTGCTGGCCCAGGTCGCCAGCATCCTCTCGGAGCGCGGCATCAACATCGAATCGATCATGCAGAAGGAAGTCGAGGAACAGGACGGCCGCGTGCCGATGATCCTCCTGACCCACCGCGTGCAGGAACAGCGCATGAACGACGCCATCAAGGCCCTCGAAGGCCTGGAAGGCGTGGTCAGCCCCGTTGTCCGCATCCGCGTCGAGCACCTCAACTAATCAGTAGCCGCCAGCCCTGCCAGGGCTGGCGGTGCGAACCAAAGGTTTGGAACCATGCGTTATATCAGTACTCGCGGCAAAGCCCCGGCCCTGAACTTCGAAGACGTCCTGCTGGCTGGCCTGGCCAGTGACGGCGGCCTCTACGTGCCGGAAAACCTGCCACGCTTCACCGTCGAAGAAATCGCCTCGTGGGCCGGCCTGCCATACCACGAACTGGCCTTCCGTATCATGCGCCCGTTCGTCACCGGCAGCATCCCGGACGCCGACTTCAAGAAGATCCTCGAGGAAACCTACGGTGCCTTCGCCCACAACGCCGTGGCGCCGCTGCGCCAGCTGAACGGCAACGAATGGGTGCTGGAGCTGTTCCACGGCCCGACCCTGGCCTTCAAGGACTTCGCCCTGCAGCTGCTGGGCCGCCTGCTGGACTACACCCTGGCCAAGCGCGGCGAGCGCGTGGTGATCATTGGCGCCACCAGCGGTGACACCGGCTCGGCCGCCATCGAAGGCTGCAAGCACTGCGAGAACGTCGATATCTTCATCCTGCACCCGCACCAGCGCGTGTCGGAAGTGCAGCGTCGGCAGATGACCACGCTGTTCGGCGACAACATCCACAACATCGCCATCGAAGGCAACTTCGATGATTGCCAGGAAATGGTCAAGAACAGCTTCGCTGACCAGAGCTTCCTGAAGGGCACCCGCCTGGTTGCCGTGAACTCGATCAACTGGGCGCGCATCATGGCCCAGATCGTCTACTACTTCCACGCGGCCCTGCAGCTGGGCGGCCCGGCGCGTTCGGTGTCGTTCTCGGTGCCTACCGGCAACTTCGGCGACATCTTCGCCGGCTACCTGGCCCGCAACATGGGCCTGCCGGTCAACCAGCTGATCGTAGCCACCAACCGCAATGACATCCTGCACCGCTTCATGAGCGGCAACCAGTATGCCAAGGAAACCCTGCACGCCACCCTGTCGCCGTCCATGGACATCATGGTCTCGTCGAACTTCGAGCGCCTGCTGTTCGACCTGCACGGTCGCAATGGCGCCGCCGTCGCCGAGCTGATGGACACCTTCAAGCAGGGTGGCGGCTTCAGCGTCGAGCAAGAGCGCTGGACCGAAGCGCGCAAGCTGTTCGACTCCCTGGCGGTCAGCGACGAAGCCACCTGCGAGACCATCGCCGAAGTCTTCGCCCAGACCGGCGAAGTGCTGGACCCGCACACTGCCATCGGCGTCAAGGCCGCGCGCGAATGCCGCCGCAGCCTGGACATTCCCATGGTGGTGCTGGGCACGGCGCACCCGGTCAAGTTCCCCGACGCGGTGGTCAAGGCTGGCGTTGGCAAGGCGCTGGAGCTGCCAGCCCACCTCACCGACCTGTTCAGCCGCGAGGAAAAATGCACGGTGCTGCCGAACGACCTCAAGGCCGTCCAGGCCTTCGTCAGCCAGCACGGCAACCGTGGCAAGCCGCTGTAACGCTGCGTTACGCTGAATAGCCCTGCAACATATAAAGCCCGTCGCTCGACGGGCTTTATTCTTTGCGCGTGTCACACTTGGGGTTCGATTCCCCAAGGGCCATGACACGGCATGAAGCACAACCTGCACAAGGCAAAACGCTGGCTGGCGGCCTGGTTGGTGCTGCTGTGCCTGGCCACCTGCAGCCTGGTCCAGGCCGCACAGACCCTGCCGTTCACCCTGATGCCGGCGTTCACCCGGCTTGAGCCGCTGCCCCTGGCGGCCGGCGACCGGCAATGGCTGGCCCAGCACCCGGTGCTGCGGGTAGGGGTGTCGATCACCGACCTCGAGCCGGTCGACATCACCGTGGACCGCAACCGCTACCGCGGTATCAGCGCCGACTACCTCAACCTGATTGCCAGCCGCCTCGACCTGCCGCTGCAGATTCACGGCTTCGCCCGCCGCGAGGAGGCCGTGGAGGCCCTGGAGTCCGGCGAAATCGATATCCTCACCAGCGCCAACGGTTTTGTGCGCAAGCACCCGGGGCTAGCCTTCACCCGCGCGTACATGCCCGACGACGCGGTGCTGGTGCAACGGGAGAACCTGGGCGGCCCCAACGCCCTGGCAGGCTCGCGCATCGCCGTGCTTGATGGCTACCTGGACCTCGACGTGCTGCACGCCGCCTACCCGCACAGCGAGCTGGTGCTGGCCCCCAGCCTCGCCAGCGGCCTGGAGGCAGTGGCCCAGGGCGACGTGCAGGCCTTCATCGGCAACGAGGTGGTGGTACGTGCCTACAGTGCGCTGCGGCCGTTCATGGGCTTGCGCATCGCTGGCGAGGCCAGCCTGCCAGATGCCGGCTTCGCCTTCGCCGTGCGCGGCACCGACCCGGTGCTGCTGGGCCTGCTGGACCGAGCGCTGGCCAGTATCGACGAGTCGTTGCGCCGGGAAATCCTCGGCCGCTGGACCACCGGCCTGGGTTCGGACATCGGCCAGCCGCGGGTGGCGCTGTCGGCCGAGGAGCAGGCCTGGCTGCATGCCCACCCCAGGGTGCGGGTGGCAGCCAGCGATTACCCGCCGTACCTGTACCGCGACCGCCAGGGCAACTGGGCAGGGCTCAACCGCGACGTACTGGCGACCATCTCCTCCATGAGCGGCCTGCAGTTCGACTACGTGCCCTCTGCGTCCATCGCCGACAGCCTGCAGGCGCTGAAGGCCGGCAACGTCGACATGAATACCACCTTGTCGGAAAACCCCGAGCGCAAGGCCTTCCTGGGGTTCTCCCATGCCTTCGGCGGCCAAGGCTGGGTGTTCGTGGTGCGGGGCAATGGGCCGCCGGTGGCCTCGCTGGAGGACATGGCCGGGCGCGTGCTGGCCCTGCCGCGCCAGCACGCGCTAGAGAGCAGCCTGCGCGAGGAATACCCCAACATCATCCTGCGCCTGGTGGACACCTACGACCAGGCCCGCGACCTGGTGCGGCGGGGCGAGGCCGACGCGACACTGGACAGCGAAGTCAGCGCCTGGCGCTCGGTGGGCCGCTACCCGCCGGGCGAGCTGAAGGTAGGGCGCAGCGTGGAAGGCCGGTGGGCGGCGGACCGCTTTGCCGTGCGCCTGGATGAACCGCTGCTGCTGAGTATTCTCAACAAATCCCTGGAAGCCTACCCGGTGCCCGAGTTGCGCGCGGTGCGAATCAAGTGGCTGGGCGCCGTCGACGGCCCGCCACCGGCCTGGCAACGCATCGCACCATGGGTGTGGTGGGCGCTGGCGGCGGCGGTGCTGTTTGGCCTGGTGTCGTTGATGTGGAACAGCCGCCTGAAGGCGCAGATCCAGCAGCGCGAGCAGGCCGAGGAGGCGTTGAGCGACCAGTTGGCGTTCCAGCGTGCGTTGCTCGACGGCATCCCCAACCCGATCTACGTGCGCGACCTGCAGGGGCGCATGGTGTCGTGCAACAAGAGCTACGAGGAGGTGTTCTCGACCCGCCTGGCGCTGGTGCGCGGCAAGCTGCTGCCCGAAGTGTCACTGATCGCCGCCGACAAGGCCGCGCAGCTGCACGCCGACTACCTGGCGCTGCTGCAGGACCAGCAGCCGCGCTTCGCCGACCGGCAGATCGAGCTCAAGGGCCAGCCGGTGGACGCCTGGCAGTGGATGGTGCCGTTCTACCGCGCCGACGGCCAGTTGCAGGGCATGCTGGGCGGCTGGATCGACATCAGCGAGCGCAAGCGCCTGGAGGCAGAGCTGGTACATGCGCGGCAGGTGGCCGAGCAGGCCAGCCAGGCCAAGAGCGCGTTCCTGGCCACCATGAGCCACGAGATCCGCACGCCCATGGCCGCCATCATCGGCCTGCTGGAACTGGAGCGCGAGACCGCTCGCCTGCACGGTGGCGAGCCGTCGCAGGCGCTGGATGTGGCCTATCAGTCGGCCCGCGACCTGATTGCCTTGATCGGTGACAGCCTGGACCTGGCCAAGATCGAGGCGGGCAGCCTGCAATTGGCACCCGAAACCACCGAGCTGCGGCCCTTCTTCGCCACCATCGTCCAGTTGTTCAGCGCCCAGGCGCAGCAGAAAGGCTTGCGCCTGGAGCTGGACCTGGCGGCGGGGCTGGACGGCAGCTACTGGTTCGACCCGTTGCGCCTGCGCCAGGTGATTCACAACCTGCTGAGCAACGCCTTGAAGTTCACCCATCAGGGCCAGGTGACCCTCGAGGTAAGGTTGAGCGAACAGGGCGGCCTGTGCATCGAGGTCAGCGACACTGGCGTGGGCATGGACGCCGAGCAGCAGGCGCGGCTGTTCAAGCCGTTCGTGCAGGTGGGCGCGCCGTCTGCACAGGAGGTGCGTGGCACCGGCCTGGGCCTGAGCATCTGCAAGCAGCTGGTGGGCCTGATGGGCGGCGATATTCGCCTGGCCAGCGCACCGGGGCAGGGCACGCGGGTCACCTTGACCCTGGACCTGCCGCGCGTTGCCGGCAGCCCCGGCAACACCGCGGGGCACGCTCAGCCGTATGCTGGCCGTGCACTGCAGGTGCTGGTGGTGGATGACATGGCCGCCAACCGCCTGGTGCTGACCCAGCAGGTGAGTTTCTTCGGCCATCAGGTGCAGGCTGTGAGCAGCGCCGCGCAGGCCTTGGCGGCGTGGCAGGCCAAGGCCCCCGACGTGATCATCAGCGACTGCAACATGCCGGGCATGAGTGGCTATGACCTGGCCCGCGCCATCCGTACCGCCGAGGCGCAGGGCGCAAGGCCGCGTACACCGTTCATCGGCAGCAGCGCAAATGCCTCCGATGGCGAGGCAGAGCGTTGTCGCCTGGCGGGCATGGACCAGCTGCTGGTAAAGCCCATCGGCCTTGAACAGCTTGGCCAGTTGCTGGCCGGCCTGGCGGCGCCGCCGGCCTTCGACATGGCCACCCTGCGGCGCATGACCCTGGCCGATGATACGGTGATGAAAAAGATGCTGGAGGAACTGCGCAACAACATCGCCCAGGAAACCCAGGTGCTGGAGGCGGCGGTGGCCACGGCCGACTGGTCGCCCATGCGGGCCGCGTTGCATCGCCTCAAGGGCGTGGCCTGCCTGATTGACGCTGGGCCCATGGCCATGGCCTGCGCCGAGCTGGACAGCAGCGCCAAGGCCCGTGCGGGCGATGGGCTCGGGCAGCAATGGGCCACCCTGCGCCAGCGCCTGCAAGCGCTGAGCCTGGACATCGAGAAACAACTTTCGGAAATATCCTACAAAGTTTAGGACTTGTCCTATGTGTCGACCCCGGCCCGCTCTCTAGAGTGTGCATCAAGCGCCCCTCACTACGCGGGCGTGATTCGGAGGTATGCACATGCACGCACTGAAAGTTCTGGTTCTCGAAGACAGCCCCTTCCAACTCATGGCGGTGCATCAAATGCTCAACGCCAGCGGGGTCTTCGATGTCCTGACGGCCGAAAGTGTCGATGCCGCGCTTCAATCACTGGAAAACCGCGGCCCTGTCGACATCGCCATCTGCGACCTGCAGCTGGAGGAAGGCGACGGCCTGCAACTGATCCGCCACCTGGCGCGCCACCGCCAGGCACAGGCGCTGATCATCCTGTCGAGCCTGGAACGCGGCGTGCTCGACAGCGTCGGCCAACTGGCCCGGCACCTTGGCTTGCAGGTGCTGGGGGTGCTGGAAAAACCGGCCACCCCGGCAGTGCTGCACGACCTGTTGCAACGGTATGAGCAAGGGACAGCGCCCGGCGTGATGCCCCTGGTGGAGGTCAACGAATTGGTCGGCCTGGACGAGCTGACGCTCGAGCGCCTGCCCCAGCTGCGCCAGCAGTGGCAGGTGTGGTTCCAGCCCAAGGTTGCCATCGACGGCCGCCTGCTGGGGGTCGAAGCCCTGGTGCGCTGGCAGCATCCGGCACTGGGGCTGCTGTCGCCGGCAAGTTTCCTGCCGCTGGTCAGCTATGCGGGGCTGCTGCCGCAGCTTACCTGGCATGTGCTGGAAGCTGCGTTGCAGCTAAGCGCGTCGGTGCGCGAGCACACCGGTGAAGCGCTGCCGGTAGCCGTCAACATGGCGCCGGGCCTTATCGAGGCTGAAGGTTTCACCGCCCAGCTCCAGGCGCTGCTCGAGCAGGCGGGTTTGCCGGCCACGGTGCTGACCCTGGAAATGCGCGAAACCCGCCAGGGCCCTGCCAATGGCCTGGAGGTGGAAGCGTTGTTGCGCCTGCGCATGCTGGGCTGCCAGCTGGCCATCGATGACTTCGGCACCGGTGAGTCGAACATCCAGCGCCTGTTGGACCTGCCGTTCTCGGAGCTGAAGATTCCCAGCCGGTTCGTGCGCGGCATGGCGCAGGACGGTCGCAAGGCTGCGGTGGTGGCTGGGGCGCTGATCATGGCGCGGCGCATGGGCCTGGGGGTGGTGGTGGAAGGGGTGGAAAGCGCCAGCGACTTCCACGCCCTGCAGGCCCTGGGGCAGCCGGCGCTGCAAGGCCCCTATGTGGCCCGGCCCATGTCGCAGGAAGCGCTGGGCGCCTGGATGGCCACCCGCGACCTCAGCCATTGGGCTGCGCAGCACGGCCAGCCTTGCCAGGCCTGAGCGCAGGGCTCAGGCCAGGCCATGTTCCTGCAGGTAGATGAACAGGGCGGCGTCGTTGGCCACCCCCAGCTTGCGCATGGCACTGACCTTCTGGGCGCTGACCGTCTGCTTGCTGCGGTTGAGCTGCGCGGCGATCTCGCCCACCGACAGGCCACCGGCCAGCAGCCTGGTCACCTCGATCTCCCGGGGTGACAGCGCTTCGCGCTCGAACATGCGGTCCGGGCGCACCTCACCCTCCTGCAGCAGCGCCTGGCTCACCGAATCGGCGATGAACACCTTGTTGCGTCGCACCTGGGCGATGGCGATTGGCAGTTCGCTGACCAGGCTGGCCTTGCCCAGCAGGCCTTTCACGCCCAAGCCCAGCATGGAGCGGAACAGCCCGGCGTTGTTGAGCATGGTCACCACCAGGATCGGCAGTTCCGGCCAATGCCGACGAACGGTCTCCAGCAGGCGCAGGCCGTCGTTCTGGTGTTCGGCCGGCATCATGAAGTCGGTAATCAGCAGGTCGCACTGGCCTTCTTCCAGCCACTGGGTCAGCTCCGACGGGCTGCTGGCCTCGCCCACCACCGCCAGGTCCGGGTCCTGTTGCAGTACGGCGCGCAGGCCGATGCGAAAAATCGGGTGGTCGTCGGCCACCAGGATGCGCAGCGGCGAGTGGGAAGGCGTATTCACGGTAAGGCTCCAAGCGCGGTGGCTGTTCCAGGCGAGGAGTCTGGCACATTCGCCGGGGGGCTGGCTTTTTGCACATTCCAACTGTCATATTCGACGGGCAAGCTGAAACGGCAGGTTAACTCCCCGTCGGAGCCGTTTTTAGAACTTTTTGCACTGTCGACGGGTCATTGATAGACACCTTGATTTCGAACAACTGAGTGGTGATCGAATGGAAAATATCAACGAGTTGCTGACTGAAGCACTGACGCCCTACCACGTGGACGTGGTTGACGTGGGCGGCCCGCTTGAATGCCGGGTGATATTGCGCGATTCGACCGGCGCTCTGGTGCTGGATCGACGCTTCAACCGCCGCCAGTTCGCCGACAAGCACGCCCTCACGGACGTGGTTGACGGCCTGCATCGCGACCTGATGGTCGTCGAGGGGCGGCTGCAGCCGTGCATGCTGGCTGCCCTGGCGCAAGCCGCGGTAGCGCCTGTGGCCAGTGCTTCGATGAGGTAGGGAACCTTCCCGCGCAGGTGTGTTCCGATCCTGTAAGGGCAGGGGGGCTGACATTGTGCTCCGGTGTCAGTCACCTGTCGTATTGGCCCACAGTGGCCACGTTTGACCCCGGGTAGCTTCCCCACTGCCCGGGGTTTCTTTTTGCCCGCGATTCAGGGGCTGGCGCGGGCCGATTCCTCGAAGAAGCGCCGGGAATCACGCAGGTAGTCCGCACGGCTCGCCGGGTCCAGCCAGTCGGCATAGAACCCCGGCAACGTGGTGCTGCGCAGACCCACCAACACGCGGTTCAACTGCTCGACTACCGCCCTGCCGGCTGGGGTGTTCGAACAGCCCACGTACACCGGTTGGTAGCGCGGCACCCCGCGCACCGGCAGGAACAGCAGGTCGTTGGCGCTGATCTGCTCCTGGGGTGCCAGGTACAACGCCTCCGGCCAATACCCCAGCACGCCGTCCAGGCGCCCGTGCTGCTGCATCTGCAGCAGGCTGGCCACCGCGTCGTTGCCGTGATGGGCGTTGACCGCCCCCTTGGGCGCTGCTGCCAGCATGGTGTCGATGGCCATGCCGTAGCTGCGCTCGGCTACGCGGCCGATCTTGATGTTGGGGCTGGCCAGCACGGCCGGCAGGTCCAGCTCGCCGTGGTGGATGAAGGTGTTGAAACCGTGGCGGTCCTGGCGGCGGATGATCAGGCCGTTGGTCTGGCTGGCCAGCACCGGCATGGAATACACCACCGACTGGCTGCGCTCGGCGGTCCACAGCAGGGTCGGGTCGCAGCTCAGCGGCGCTTCCTGGAGCATTTGCGAAGCGCGGGCGCGGTTGACCCGCACCACGCTGTGCTCGTACTGCGGCAGCGCCTGCATCAGCAGCGGCAGCATGCGGTCCACGGCCCCCTGGCCTTCGCGCGGGCCACTCTCGATGGTCAGGGGCGGCAGATCGCGCACCAGCCACGTCAGTGGTTCCCCAGCCTGGGCGACCAGTGGCAGGCCCAGGTACAACAACAGCAACGTCAATCGGCGGCGACCTTCCATGATACGGGCTCCGAAACAGCTGAATGTCTAGATAACACAGGTCTGCGCCTGCTGGGTAAGTTGTCGGCCATCGGTCTTAGTTGATTAGGCCATGATCGGTTAGACTGTGCGACTTTTCCTCGTAGCAAGAAGCCCCTTCATGGCCCAGCCCTCCACGACCTACAAATTCGAACTCAATCTGACCGACCTTGACCGTGGGGTCTACGAAAGCGTCAAGCAGACCATCGCCCGTCACCCCTCGGAAACCGAAGAACGCATGGCCGTGCGCCTGCTGGCCTACGCCTTCTGGTACAACGAGCAGCTGTCCTTCGGCCGTGGCCTGTCGGACGTGGACGAAGCGGCCCTGTGGGAAAAGAGCCTGGACGACCGCGTGGTGCACTGGATCGAAGTGGGCCAGCCCGACGCCGACCGCCTCACCTGGTGCTCGCGCCGCACCGAGCGCACCAGCCTGCTGGCCTACGGCAGCCTGCGCGTGTGGCAGACCAAGGTGGTGGACGCGGTGAAGAACCTGAAGAACGTCAACATCGCCGCCGTGCCCCAGGAAGTGCTGGAAACCCTGGCCAAGGACATGCCCCGCGCCATCAAGTGGGACGTGATGATCAGCGAAGGCACCATCTTCGTTACCGACGACCGCGGCCAGCACGAAGTGCAACTGGAGTGGTTGATGGGCGAACGCGGCTAAGCCGCCACGTCCTTTTCCTGACCTTGCCTCACAGATAAGAAGCCCCATGCGTATCGAACCGCGTCAACTGCCTGCCATCCTGCCCTTCCTCGGCGACCTGCCGCCCCTGCTGACCCGCCTGTACGCGGCGCGGGGCGTGCTGTCGGCGGCTGAACTGGACAAGAGCCTGGCGCGGTTGATTCCGTTCCAGCAGCTCAAGGGCATCGACGCGGCGGTGGACCTGCTGGTGGACGCGTTGGCCAACCGCCAGCGCATCCTCATCGTCGGTGACTTCGACGCCGACGGCGCCACCGCCAGCAGCGTCGGCGTGCTGGGCCTGCGCCTGCTGGGCGCGGCCCATGTCGATTACCTGGTGCCCAACCGGTTTGAATACGGCTACGGCCTGACCCCGGAAATCGTCGCCGTGGCCCTGCAACGGCAACCCGACCTGCTGGTGACCGTGGATAACGGCATTTCCAGCGTCGAGGGCGTGGCCGCCGCCAAGGCCGCCGGCTTGAAAGTGCTGGTCACCGACCACCACTTGCCCGGCCACGAGCTGCCGGCCGCCGATGCCATCGTCAACCCCAACCAGCCGGGCTGCGAATTCCCCAGCAAGTCGCTGGCCGGGGTCGGGGTGATTTTCTACGTGCTGATGGCCTTGCGCGCGCGCCTGCGCAGCCTGGGCCATTACGACAACCGTCCGCAGCCCAACATCGGCGAGCTGCTGGACCTGGTGGCCCTGGGCAGCGTTGCCGACGTGGTGCCGCTGGACGCCAACAACCGCATCCTGGTGCACCAGGGCCTGGAGCGCATTCGCGCCGGCCGTGCGCGGCCTGGCCTGAAGGCGATCCTTGAAGTGGCCAAGCGCGATCATCGGCGCATCACCTCCACCGACCTGGGGTTCATTCTCGGCCCGCGCCTGAACGCCGCCGGCCGCCTGGACGACATGAGCCTGGGCATCGAGTGCCTGCTCAGCGACGACACCGCCCTGGCCCAGGCCATGGCGGCGCAGCTGGACGAGCTGAACCAGGACCGCAAATCCATCGAGCAGGGCATGCAGCGTGAAGCGCTGGCGCAGCTCAAGGACCTGCCGGTGGAGTCCATGCCGTTCGGCCTGTGCCTGTTCGACGCCGACTGGCACCAGGGCGTGATCGGGATCCTCGCCTCGCGCCTGAAAGAGCGCTACCACCGGCCCACCATTGCCTTTGCCGACGCCGGCGAGGGCATGCTCAAGGGCTCGGCCCGTTCGGTGCCAGGGTTCCACATCCGTGACGCCCTGGACGCGGTGGCCGCGCGCCACCCGCAGCTGATCAGCAAGTTCGGCGGCCACGCCATGGCGGCCGGCCTGTCGCTGCCCGAGGCCAACTTCCCGGCGTTCGCCGCGGCCTTCGACGAGGAAGTGCGCCGGCAGCTGCAGGAAGACGACCTCACCGGGCGCCTGCTCACCGACGGTAGCCTGGCCGTGGAAGAGTTCCACCTGGAGCTGGCCCGCGCCCTGCGTAACGCCGGGCCCTGGGGGCAGCACTTCCCCGAGCCGCTGTTCCACGGTGTGTTCCAGCTGGCCGAGCAGCGGGTCGTCGGCGAGCGCCACCTGAAAGTGGTGCTCAAGAGCGAGTGCGGCTCGGTGCGCCTGGACGGCATCGCCTTCGGCATCGACCGCGAGGTGTGGCCCAACCCCACCGTGCGCTGGGTGGAGCTGGCCTACAAGCTCGACGTCAACGAATTCCGCGGCCAGGAAACCGTGCAATTGCTGATCGCCCACATGGAACCACGCTGAGAAACGGCTGAACCCTGCTCAAGGCGGCGTTGTCGACTAGGCTCTAGACATTGTCTGCGCCCGATCACATGCCTTGAGAGGTGCCCCATGAGCCTGCTGCTCGAACCCTATACCCTGCGTCAACTGACCCTGCCCAACCGCATCGCCGTGTCGCCCATGTGCCAGTACTCCAGCGTCGACGGCCTGGCCAACGACTGGCACCTGGTGCACCTGGGCAGCCGCGCCGTGGGGGGCGCCGGCCTGGTGTTCACCGAAGCCACGGCAGTCACCGCCGACGGCCGCATCACCCCCGAAGACCTGGGCCTGTGGAACGACGAACAGATCGAACCGCTGCAGCGCATCACCCGCTTCATCACCGCCCAGGGCGCCGTGCCCGGCATCCAGCTGGCCCACGCCGGGCGCAAGGCCAGTACCTGGCGGCCGTGGCTGGGCAAGGCCGGCAGCATTCCGGTGAACGAGGGGGGCTGGGTGCCGGTGGGGCCCTCGAAAATCGCCTTCGACCCCCGCCACACCGCGCCCACGGCGCTGGATGAAGCGCAGATCCAGGAAGTCATCCTGGCGTTCGTGGAGGCGGCGCGGCGTGCCTTGAAAGCCAATTTCAAGGTGGTGGAGGTGCACGCGGCCCACGGCTACCTGCTGCACCAGTTCCTGTCGCCCATCAGCAACCAGCGCCAGGACAGCTACGGCGGCTCGTTCGAGAACCGTATCCGCCTGACCCTGCAGGTGACCGAGGCGATTCGCACCGTGTGGCCGCAAGAGCTGCCGGTGTTCGTGCGAGTGTCGGCCACCGACTGGGTGGAGGATGGCTGGAACCCTGATGAAACCGTGGAGTTGGCCAAGCGCCTGAAGGCGCTGGGCGCGGATTTGATCGACGTGTCGTCAGGCGGCACTGCGGCGAACGCCGAGATCCCTACCGGGCCGGGTTACCAGACGCGGTTCGCAGAACGGGTGCGCAAGGAGTCGGGCATTGCCACCGGCACCGTGGGCATGATTACCGAGCCGGCCCAGGCCGAGCACATTCTGCGCACCTGCCAGGCGGACATCATCCTGCTGGCGCGCGAACTGCTGCGCGACCCGTACTGGCCGCTGCACGCCGACGACGACCTGGGCGGCCGCCAGGCGACGTGGCCGGCGCAATACCAGCGCGCCACCCATCGCGACCAGCCGATACACGAGTCCGACCTGCGCGATTGAGTGGCCCCGGGACGCGGCCTGCGGCCGCTGCTACATTGCTCCCACAAAGGTAGTTGCTGCTACGCCTGTAGCAGCGGCCAGAGGCCGCGTCCCAGGCGCCGCGTCAGGTGTACTTGCGCTTGTCCGGCGCTGGCGGGAAGTACTGGTACAGCCAGGTCTCGCTCAGCGTACGGTCCTGGGTGCGGATGAACAGGCGCATCTCCACCGGCGCGACGCTGTCGCTGGTGGGGTACCAGTCGAACGTCACGCGGTAGCCCTTGTCCGGCAGCACCAGGATATTGAAGTCCTGCACCTTGCCGCTGGACACCGTCACCACCGGCTCGATGCCGGTGCCTTCGGGCAGCCGCTCCAGGCCGCCGCCCTTGAAGTCCACGGCGAAACGCCGCGCCCATACTTCGGGGTAGTGCTCGCCGGGGGCCCAGCCCTCGGTGAAGCCACCCATGCCCGAACGGGTGGCATGCACCCGCGCCAGCGGCGTGCCCACGGGCGGCAGGGCGCTCCAGTACAGCTTGTAGCCGAAGTTCAGCGCGTCGCCGGCCTTGACCGGCTGCTTGGGCGTCCAGAAGGCGACGATGTTGTCCAGGGTCTCGCCCGTGGTCGGGATCTCCATCAGGCTGACCGAGCCCTCGCCCCAGTTGGTGGTCGGTTCCACCCACAGGCTCGGGCGCTTGTCGTAGCCGTCGACGGTGTCTTCGTAGCTGCTGAACGCGTGGTCAGTCTGCACCAGGCCGAAGCCCTTGGGGTTGTTGTCGGCGAAGGCGTTGAACTGCAGGGTGGCTGGGTTGTTCAGCGGCCGGCAGATCCACTCGCCGTTGCCGCGCCACATGGCCAGGCGGTCGGAGTCATGGATTTGCGGGTGGATGGTGTCGCACATGCGCCGTTCCTGGGTGCCGCAGCTGAACATGCTGGTCATGGCCGAGATGCCCAGCTGTTCGATGTCGGTGCGTGCGAACACGTGGGCGTCGATGGCCATCACCACCTGCTGGGCCTGGCAGTCGATGTCGAACTTGTAGGCACCGGTGGCGCTCGGCGACTCCAGCAGGGCGTAGACGGTGAAGCGGGTGCTTTCCTTGTCCGGGGTTTCAAACCAGAACTTGGTGAAGTCGGGGAACTCCTCGCGCTTCTTCGCGTAGGTGTCGATGGCCAGGCCGCGAGCCGACAGGCCGTACTGGCCGGTGGCGTCCACCGCGCGGAAGTAGCTGGCGCCGAGGAAGGACAGGATGTCGTGCTTGTCCAGCTCCGGGGCCTTGAACAGGCGGAACCCGGCAAAGCCCAGGTCGCCCTTGAGCTGCTTGGTGTCCACGCCGGTGTTGTCGTAGCGGAACAGCGGCGGGTGGAAGTGCACCTCGCGCGCCTGCTGTTTGCCGGCGTCGACGCTGTACATGCGCACGGGCAGCTTGAAGCCCATGCCCACGTGGAAGAATTGCACGTCCAACTGGCCCTTGTTGTCGTACCACAGCGAATGCTTGGGGTCGTACTGGATGGCGTTGAACTGCAGGGGCGTCATGTTCGCCAGGGTCGGCGGCAGCACCTGCTTGCGGTCGGTGTAGCCCTGGGTGGCCAGCTGCCGGGCCTGGGCCTGCAGCAGATCGAAACTGAACGGCTCGGCATCGCCATCGGCGGTGGCCGCCATGGCCTGCGCGGCCAACAGGCCGGTGCCGGACAGCCCGGTGTAGGCGGCGAGCGCCATCGAGGCCTTGAGAAGGTGCCTACGGTGCATAAATAAACCTGTCTGCAAATAATCCGGGCCGCCTCCTGGCTGCCAGGCTGGATCGAGATAAAGGTCTGGACATGCCCTCGGCCAAACGCAATCAACTCATAACAGATAACAAAGTGGGCGTGGGGTTCGCAAGGAGAGGGAAAAAAACCTGTAAAAAATCGATGATTCGTAGCCGCCCCATGCAAGGTGAGCGGGCAAGGCTGCCAAGCTGGTGGTCAAGAACACTTGAGCAGGTCGCGGTGAAACCCTGTGGGAGCTGGCTTGCCAGCGAGCTTTTCGGGCCGCCAAAAACTCGCTGGCAAGCCAGCCCCCACAGGGTTCATTGGGCTGCTTCCTCGAATACCAGGTTCTCGCGATCTTGGGGGAACGGGTCATCTCGACCGTCTTCTAGAAAATCGGAAGGAAGTTGTCCAAGAATGTCAAAAAAATCCCGAGACCAAACGGAACCCTCGGCCTCTCTCACCTTTCGATCGTCCATGTCTGCCTTCCCGCAAATGATTGATGACTGGCAATTCTGCCTTGCGAAATGCGGTTTTGGGGTAGAGAAACCGCGCTTCAGAAAAATCCTACAAAAACGCCAGATCCTTCCTCGTTATCCCCCCAGCCACACCCGCAATAATCCCCCCTCGACTCACCCAGACCAGCGAGGAAGCGCTTGATGCCCAGGGTAAGACCAACGCGAATTACCGTGACCGGCCACGTGGTGTTCGATCACCATTTCGGGGGCTGTGGGGATATTTACTTGTATTGGTGTGACGTCAGCGCGCCCGCGCAGGATGCGGGCAAGCCGGCCCGGCAGGGGCAGCCGGGGTATTTCAGCGCGAGCATTTTCGATGGCAGCGACTGGCGCAAGCTGCAGCTCAGCCGCCTGTTGCCGTACGCCGACCGGGCCTACCAGCGCCCGGTGCAGCGCCCGCGGGTGGCGCAGGCGCTGCAGCAGGTGATTCACGAGTGGCGCGGCGAGTTGGCCAACTACTACGATGAGTCCCGCTGCTTTCGCCTGCTGGCCCGTGAGTTGAGCTGAGGCCGCAAGGCTTCAGCGGCCGATTTTCCAGGCATCGCCCGCCGGCGCGTTGCCGCGGTCGTAAGGCTTGGCCAGCCACATGTACAGCAGGCCCAGGCCTATCACCACCACGGTGGTCACCACCATGGCGTAGTTCACGTACCAGGCGGCGTCCGGCGTGCGTGGCCAGGCCATGTTGATGATGGCGCCAATGCCGTACACCAGCGCGCCGACGTTCACCAGCAGGCCCCAGCGGCCCAGGTTGAACTGGCCGCTTGGCTGCCAGCCGCGCAGGCGCGCATAGAGTGCAGCCAACACGATCATCTGGAAGGCCAGGTAGATACCGATGGCGGCGAAGCTGACGATGGTGGCCACGGCGTCCTGCAGGAAGAAGCCGAGGATGATGATCAGCGCCGGCAGAATACCGGCTACGAACAGCGCGTTGACCGGCACCTGGGTGGTGGCCGACAGGCGCTTGAGCAGGCCGCTGCCGATCACCATCTCATCGCGGGCGTAGGAGTACAGCAGGCGGCTGGCGGCGGCCTGCAGGCTGATCACGCAGGAGATAAACGAGACCATCACCACCGCCATGATCACCCGTGAACCGACGCTGCCGAAGGCGTTGTTGAGCACGGTGGTGACCGGGTCCTTGTCGGTGCCGTTGATCACCGCCTGCATGTCCGGCACGGCGAGGATCAGCGCCAGGCAGGCGAACATCGCCGAGATGCCGCCGATGTAGATGGTCATGCGCATGGCCACCGGGATGCGCTTGCTGGGGTTGGGGGTTTCCTCGGCCACGTCGCCACAGGCTTCGAAACCGTAGTAGAGGAACATCCCCGCCAGCGAGGCGGTGAGGAAGGCCGGCAGGTAGGAGCCGTCGACGCTGATGTCGAAGGTGTTCCACAGCACGCTGAACGGCTGGTGGCGTTCGAAGATCAGCAGGTAGATGCCGACGATCAGCGCGCCCACCAGCTCGCAGAGGAAGCCGAACATGGCGATGCGTGCGAGCATCTTGGTGCCGCTGAGGTTGACCAGGGTGGCGAACAGGGTCAGCACCAGGGCGATGACGATGTTGGTGTTGTTGCTCGGCTCGAAGCCCAGCATCACCGCCAGGTAGGGGCCAGCGCCCACCGCCACGGCGGCGATGGTCACGCACAGGGCGATGGAGTAGATCCAGCCCACCATCCACGCCCAGCGCTTGCCCACCAGCCGGCGCGCCCAGGGGTAGACGCCGCCGGAAATCGGGAACTGCGACACCACTTCGCCGAAGATCAGGCACACCAGCATCTGCCCCAGGCCCACCAGCAGGTAGGCCCAGAACATCGGCGGGCCGCCGGCGGCCAGGCACAGGCCGAACAGGGTGTACACGCCCACCACGGGCGACAGGTAGGTGAAGCCCAGGGCGAAGTTTTCCCACAGGCTCATGCTGCGGTTGAAGTTCGAGGTGTAGCCCAGTTGCCTGAGCTGCTCGGCATCGTGGTCGACGGCTGCCATGTCAGGGGTGACGCTCATGTGTGTGCTCCGAAGGAATCGGCAGATTCAGGTTGCAGGTGCCCGGGGGTGGTGCCCACAGGCACACCCCAGGTCGTTGTTGTGGTTACGTGCCAAACACCCGTAGCAGCGGCCGTCAGGCCGCGTCCAGGGTTACTCAGTGTTTGAACATGACGTGGCGCACGGTGGTGTAGTCCTCTAGGCCATACATCGACATGTCCTTGCCATACCCCGACAGCTTCTGCCCGCCATGGGGCATCTCGCTCACCAGCATGAAGTGCGTGTTCACCCAGGTGCAGCCGTATTGCAGGCGCGCACTCAAGCGGTGGGCGCGGCCGACATCCTGGGTCCACACCGACGAGGCCAGGCCGTAGTCGGAATCGTTGGCCCAGCCCAGCACCTGGGCTTCGTCGTCGAAACGAGTCACCGACACCACCGGGCCGAACACCTCGCGCCGCACGATCTCGTCATCCTGCTGGGCGTCGGCCAGCACCGTGGGCTGGAAGAAGAAGCCGTTGCCATCCACCGCCTTGCCACCGGTGACCAGGCGAATGTGCGGCTGCGCCAGTGCGCGTTCGACGAAGCCGGCCACGCGGTCGCGGTGCTGGGCGGTGATCAGTGGGCCCAGCTCGGTGCTGGGGTCGTCCTGCAGGCCATATTTGATGCTGCTGACCGCAGCGCCCAGTTTCTCCACGAACTGCTCGTAGATGCCCGCTTGCGCGTAGATGCGGCAGGCGGCGGTGCAGTCCTGGCCGGCGTTGTAGAAGCCGAAGGTGCGGATACCTTCCACGGCGGCGTCAATGTCGGCGTCGTCGAAGATGATCACTGGCGCCTTGCCGCCCAGTTCCATGTGCATGCGTTTCACGCTGTCGGCGGTGTCGGCGATGATGTGCGCGCCGGTGGCGATGGAGCCGGTCAGCGAGACCATGCGCACCTTGGGGTGGTTGACCAGCGGGCTGCCCACGCTGGGGCCGCGGCCGAACACCAGGTTGAGCACGCCGGCAGGGAAGATGTCGTTGGCCAGCTGCGCCAGGCGCAGGGCGGTCAGCGGTGTCTGCTCCGAGGGTTTCAGCACCACGGTGTTGCCGGCAGCCAGCGCCGGGGCGATCTTCCAGGCGACCATCATCAGCGGGTAGTTCCACGGCGCGATGGAGGCGATGACGCCCACCGGGTCGCGGCGGATCATCGAGGTGTGGCCCGGCAGGTACTCGCCAGCGGCCGAGCCGCTCATGCAGCGAGTAGCGCCGGCGAAGAAACGGAACACGTCGGCGATGGCCGGGATCTCGTCATTCAGCGCGGCGCTGTAGGGCTTGCCGCAGTTGTCCGATTCCAGCTTGGCCAACTCTTCGCCGTGGGCCTCGATGGCGTCGGCCAGCTTCAGCAACAGCAGGGCGCGGTCCTTGGGCGTGGTCTGCGACCAGCTGTCGAACGCGGCATCGGCGGCGCGCACGGCAGCGTCGACCTGGGCTTCGCTGGCTTCGTGGATTTCCACCAGCACGCGACCCAGGGCCGGGTTGAACACCGCTTGCAGCGGGCCTTCGCCCGCGACGAAATGGCCGTTGATCAGCAGTTGGGTTTGCATGGTTGTTGTCCCCTTGAAGGTGTTATTTGCCGCCACTGCCGGCCACGCTTTCGCCGCCGCGTGTCAGGTAGTAAGCGCCCAGGATCGGCAGCATGGTCACCAGCATCACCAGCATGGCGACCACGTTGGTCACCGGCACGTCGCGTGGGCGGCTGAGCTGGTTGAGCAACCAGATCGGCAGCGTGCGCTCGTGGCCGGCGGTGAAGGTGGTGACGATGATTTCGTCGAACGACAGCGCGAACGCCAGCATGCCCCCGGCCAGCAACGCCGAGCCCAGGTTGGGCAGGATGATGTAGCGGAAGGTCTGCCAGCCGTCGGCGCCCAGGTCCATGGACGCCTCGATCAGGCTGTGGGAGGTGCGCCGCAGGCGGGCGATGACGTTGTTGTAGACGATCACCACGCAGAAGGTGGCGTGGCCGATGACGATGGTCATCAACCCCGGCTCGATGCCCAGGCTCTTGAACGCCGACAGCAGGGCGATACCGGTGATGATGCCGGGCAAAGCGATGGGCAGTATCAGCATCAGCGAGATGCCTTCCTTGCCGAAGAAATTGCGCCGGTACAGCGCCGCTGACGCCAGGGTGCCGAGCACGATGGCAATCAGCGTGGCCACGCAGGCCACCTGCAGCGACAGCTTGATCGACTCCACCACGTCGGTGCGGGCGAAGGCTACGCCGAACCACTTCAGGGTGAAGCCCTGGGGCGGAAAGCTGAAGGCGGCGTCTTCGGTGTTGAAGGCGTACAGGAAGATGATCAGGATCGGGAAGTGCAGGAACACCAGCCCGCCCCACGCGGCCAGGCGCAGCCCGATGGAGGGTTGTTCAGAGCGCATCGAAGGCCCCCAGGCGTTTGACGATGGACAGGTACACTGCGATCAGCACGATGGGCACCAGGGTGAACGCCGCGGCCATCGGCATGTTGCCGATGGCGCCCTGCTGGGCGTAGACCATGCTGCCGATGAAGTAGCCGGGCGGCCCGACCAACTGCGGCACGATGAAGTCGCCCAGGGTCAGCGAGAAGGTGAAGATGGAACCGGCGGCGATGCCCGGCACCGACAGCGGCAGGATTACCTGCATGAAGGTTTGCCGCGGCTTGGCGCCCAGGTCGGCCGAGGCTTGCAGCAGCGACGGCGGCAGGCGCTCCAGCGAGGCCTGGATGGGCAGGATCATGAACGGCAGCCAGATGTACACGAACACCAGGAAACGCCCCAGGTGCGAGGTGGACAGGGTGCTGCCGCCAATGCCGGGAATGCCCAGCACCGCCTGCAGCAGCGGCTCCAGCCCCAGGTGCTGGACGAACCACTGGGCCACGCCGCCCTTGGCCAGCAGCAGGGTCCAGGCGTAGGCCTTGACGATGTAGCTGGCCCACATGGGCATCATCACCGCGATGTAGAAGAACGCCTTGGTCTTGCCCGTGGTGTAGCGCGCCATGTAATAGGCGATGGGGAAGGCCACCAGGGCGCTGGCCAGCGACACGGCCACGGCCATCACCAGGGTGCGCTGGATGATGTCGAAGTTCGCCGGGTTGAACAGCGCGGCGAAGTTGGCCAGGGTCAGCTCCGGCGTGACCGTCATGCTGAAGTCGTCGAAGGTGTAGAAACCCTGCCACAACAGGTTCAGCAGCGAGCCCAGGTAGATGGCGCCGAACCACAGCAGCGGCGGCACCAGCAGCAGCGACAGGTAGAGGTTGGGCTTGCGGTACAGCAGGTTCCACAGCCGCCGCAGGGGCGAGTAGTCCGCCAGCGGCGCCGGTTTTTCCAGGGCCAGGCTCATGTCACAGGCCCTCGCCGTCGCGCAGCGGCGTCATCGCCTCGCGGGCCCAGCGCGCGCTCAGGCGCTGGCCAGGCTGCAGCACGATGCTCGGCTCCTGCCACTGGTTGTTGGCCTGGCTGATGGCGATTACCTGGCCGCTGGCAAGCTTCAACTCGTAGCGGGTGGAGCTGCCCTGGTACTGGATGTCGTGCAGCACGCCGTCCACCTGCACTTCGTGGCCGGTGGCGGCCTCGCCGAAGCGGATGTGTTCCGGGCGGATGGAGAAGGGCTGGTCGCTGCCGCACACCAGCCGCGCGGCCTCGCCACGCAGCACGTTGGAGGTGCCGACGAACTCGGCGACGAAGGGGGTGGCGGGCTTCATGTACAGGTTGCGCGGGCTGTCCACCTGCTCGATGCGGCCCTTGTTGAACACCGCCACGCGGTCGGACATGGACAGCGCTTCGGTCTGGTCGTGGGTGACGAAGATGAAGGTGATGCCCAGCTGGCGCTGCAGCTTTTTCAGCTCGCCCTGCATCTGCTCGCGCAGCTTCAGGTCGAGGGCGCCCAAGGGTTCGTCCAGCAGCAGCACCCGTGGGCGGTTGACCAGCGCGCGGGCCAGGGCCACGCGCTGGCGCTGGCCGCCGGACAGCTGCACCGGCTTGCGCTGGCCGTAGCCGCCCAGGGCCACCATCGCCAGGGCCTCCTCGGCGCGCTGCTGGCGCTCCTGCTTGCCCACGCCCTTGACCTTGAGGCCGTAGGCCACGTTGTCCAGCACGTTCATGTGCGGGAACAGGGCGTAGTCCTGGAACACGGTGTTGACGTCACGCTGGTAGGGCGGCAGGCCGGCGGCCTCGGCGCCATGAATGCGAATCGAGCCGCTGCTGGGCTGCTCGAAGCCTGCGATCAGGCGCAGGCAGGTGGTCTTGCCCGAGCCGGAGGGGCCGAGCATGGAAAAGAACTCGCCGTCCTGGATATCGATGGATACCCGGTCGACGGCCTTCACTTCGCCGAACACGCGGGAAACCTGGGTGAACTGGACTGCAAGCGTCATGATGCGCTACTCCGGTGGGCATGGAGAGTGTGGCGTGGAGGATGTGGGAGCTGGCTTGCCAGCGAGCTTTTGAGGGCCTTCAAAGCTCGCTGGCAAGCCAGCTCCCACAAGGGCGTGGGCTCAGCGGCCGCCCATGATCGCGATGTAATCCTGGGTCCAGCGGCTATACGGCACGAACTTGCCGCCCTCGGCCTGCGGGGTTTTCCAGAAGGCGATCTTGTCGAACTGGTCGACGCCATTGGTCTTGCAGCCCTCGGCCCCCAGCAGTTCGCTACTGGTGCACGCCGCCGGTACCGCCGGCAGCGAGCCGAACCAGGCCGCCACGTCGCCCTGCACCTTGGGTTGCAGCGACCAGTCCATCCACTTGTAGGCGCAGTTGGGGTGCGCGGCCTCGGCGTGCAGCATGGTGGTGTCGGCCCAGCCGGTGGCGCCTTCCTGTGGAATGGTCGAGGCCACGGGCTGGTTGTCGGCCTTAAGGCCATTGACCATGTAGCCCCAGGAACTCGAGGCCACCACGCCTTCGTTCTTCACGTCGCTCATCTGCACCGTGGCGTCATGCCAATAGCGGTGCACCAGCGCGTGCTGGGCGCGCAGCAGGTCGAGCACGGCCTTGTACTGGGTTTCGTTCAACTCGTAGGGGTTCTGGATGCCCAGCTCGGGCTTGGCGCTCTTGAGGTACAGCGCCGCGTCGGCGATGTAGATCGGGCCGTCGTAGGCCTGCACGCGGCCCTTGTTGGGCTTGCCGTCCGGCAGGTCCTGGGCGTTGAACACCACGCCCCAGCTGGTGGGCGGGGTCTTGAACACGTTGGTGTTGTACAGCAGCACGTTGGGCCCCCACTGGTACGGGGTGCCGTAGGTCTGCTTGTTGACCACGTACCAGGGGCCGTCCTTCAGGCGCGGGTCGATGTTCTTCCAGTTGGGGATCAGCGCGGTGTTGATGGGCTGCACGCGCTTGCCGGCGATCAGCCGCAACGAGGCGTCGCCCGAGGCGGTGACCAGGTCGTAGCCGCCCTTGGCCATCAGGCTGACCATCTCGTCCGAGGTGGCGGCGGTCTTGACGTTGACCTTGCAGCCGGTCTCCTTCTCGAAGCCGGTCACCCAGTCGTAGTTCTTGTCGCTCTCGCCCCGTTCGATGTAGCCCGGCCAGGCAACGATATCCAGTTGCCCTTCACCGGCACCCACCGCCTTGAGCGGTTCGGCGGCCTGCAGGCTGGCGCTGGCCAGCAGGGCGGTGGTCAAGGCGCTGAGCAATGCGGTCTTGTGCGCGTGCATGGTATCCCTCTTCTTTAAATTATGGTCGGGGCAGTGTTCGAACGGTGCAACGGGCCTTCGTCGAGGCTGATTATTAGAGTAGTGGTGATAACGCCTGGCGGGTCAGAGGTGCTCCCCGTGGCGTGCCATGATGTGGCGCACCACGCTGTAGTCCTGCAGCGAGTCACTGGACAGGTCCTTGCCGTAGCCCGAGCGCTTGAGGCCGCCGTGGGGCATTTCGCTGGCCAGTATGAAATGGCTGTTGATCCAGGTGCAGCCGTACTGCAGGCGCGCCGCCACCTGCATGGCCTTGTCCAGGTTCTGGGTCCATACCGACGAGGCCAGGCCGTATTCCGATTCGTTGGCCCAGTCCACTGCCTGGCTCAGTTCGTCGAAGCGGGTGACGGTGACCACCGGGCCGAACACCTCGCGCTGGACGATCTCGTCGTTCTGGCGGCAGCCGGCCAGCAGCGTTGGCTGGTAGAAGAAGCCGGGGCCCGAATGCACGGCGGCGCCGGTGATGCGTTCGATGTGTGGCTGGCTCAGCGCGCGTTCGACGAAGCTGGCCACGCGGTCGCGCTGGCGCGAGCTGATCAGTGGCCCCAGCTCGTTGTCGGCATCGCGCTTGCCGGCGAAGCGCAGCTTGCCCACTGCGGCGCCCAGTTCGCTCACCAGCTGGTCGTGGATGCCCGCCTGGGCGTACACCCGGCACGCCGCCGTGCAGTCCTGGCCGGCGTTGTAGTAGCCGTAGTTGCGCACGCCGTCGACCACGGCGCGCAGGTCGGCGTCGTTGCAGACGATCACCGGCGCCTTGCCGCCCAGTTCCAGGTGGGTGCGCTTGAGGGTCTTGGAGGCGGCTTGGAGAATCTTCTGGCCGGTGACGATGTCGCCGGTCAGCGACACCATGCGTACCTTGGCGTGGCTGACCAGGTGGCCGCCCACGCCCTCGCCACCGCCACAGACAATGTTCAGCACCCCGCGCGGGAGGATCTGCGCCAGCGCCGGGGCCAGGGCCAGGATCGACAGCGGCGTGTGCTCGGACGGCTTGAACACCAGGGTGTTGCCCGCTGCCAGCGCCGGGGCGATCTTCCACGCGGCCATCATGATCGGGTAGTTCCATGGCGCGATGGACGCCACCACGCCAATCGGGTCGCGGCGCACCATGCTGGTGTAGCCGGGCACGTATTCACCGGCCAGCTGGCCAGTCTGGCAGCGCACGGCACCGGCGAAGAAGCGGAACACATCGACGGTGGCCGCCAGGTCGTCCTGACGCGCCAGGTGCAGCGGCTTGCCGCAGTTCAGCGCTTCCAGCTGCGCCAGGCTGTCGGCCTGGCGGGCCACGGCGTCGGCAATCTGCAGCAGCAGGCTGGCGCGTTGCTGCGGGGTGGTGCGCGACCAGCTGGCGAAGGCGCGGTGGGCGGCCAAGATGGCGTGCTCCACCTGCTCGCTGCTGGCCTCGGCGATGTGGGTGAGCACCTCGGCGGTGGCCGGGTTGATGATCGGTTCCACCAGGCCTTGCCCCGCGACGAGCTCGCCGTCGATCAGCAGTGCGGTGCACAGGGTAGGGGGGGAAGTGCCAGCCATCTTGCGAGGTCTCTTTTCTTTTGGGCTCACGGGCAGGCTCCTTGGTACAGGCAGCCCGGGCACGGATTGTCTCGGTGGTTAGAGACTAGTGCGCGGGCGAGTGGGCTACAAATTCTAAATACTGAATGCAGCATTCGATTAAATCGATAGCCTGCGCCCAGCGTTGGGTTGTTCGCGGGCCACGGTCAGGAACGGGTCCACCAGCGCCGGCCGCGCGGTGCCACGGCGCCAGGCCAGGCCCACGTCCAGGGTCTGGGTCAGGTCGGCCAGCGGCCGTGCCTCGATGATGTCGCCTTCCAGCGACCAGGGCCGGTAGGTCATGTCCGGCTGGATCGACACCCCCAGGCCCGCCGCCACCAGGCTACGCACGGCCTCGGTGGAGGCGGTGCGCAGGCTGATGCGTGGCGTCAGGCTGGCGCTGGTCCACAGGCGTTGGGCGTTGCGGTCCATCTCGTCGACGTTGAGCTGGATCAGCGGCTCGCGCGCCACGTCGGCCAGGGTGATGCTGTCGTGCTCCAGCAGCGGGTGCTGGGCCGGCAGCCACAGGCGGTGGGGCGAGTGGGTCAGCACTTCGGTCTGCAGGGCGTGGCGGTCTTCCAGGTTGGAGACGATCAGCACGCCCACGTCGATCTCGCCGCTCACCAGCAGGTGCTCGATGTACGGGCGCTCGTCTTCCATGACGCGAAGCTCCACGTTGGGGTAGGCGCGCTGGAAGCGGGTCAGCAGGTCGGCCAGGTAATAGCCGGCCACCAGGCTGGTCACGCCGATGATCAACTGCCCGGCCACCTGGTCGGTGCTCTGCTGCAGGCTGCGCTTGGCGTTGTCGACGGTGGCCAGGATCAGGTGCGCCTGGCGCAGGAACTGATGGCCCTGGTGGGTCAGGGTCATGCCCTTGGCGTGGCGGTTGAACAGGCTGACGCCGATCTCCTGCTCCAGCTGCTGGATGGCCAGGGTAAGCGTTGACTGGGAAATGAACACCGCCTGGGCGGCGGCCGAGATCGAACCGGTCTCGGCCACGGCAATGAAATGGCGGATCTGGCGCAGGGTCATCATGGACAGGGCACTCGCAAAGACCGTAGCAGCTGCCGCCAGGCTGCGTCTTGCTTCACCGCGGTGGCACGGGACGCAGCCTGGCGGCAGCTGCTACGGGATCTATAAAGCTGATGGGGCGAGTGTATATCTTTTTTTTCGAACGGCTGCCTGTTGGTCTATGGTAGTCGGACTCAACTCGTACCCGGTGCCCAATGTCTGTTCCCCACCCAGCACACGACGCGCACACCCTGGCCGACGTCGAGCGCACGATTGCCTCCGGGGTGCGCATCCTGCGGTTCAGTGATGGGCTGGAGCGTCGCTACCAGGCCGACACCGTTAGGCAGCGCCTGCAGTTCATCACCGCCGTGGGCATCGGCGGCGCGGTGGTGTACAACCTGTTCCTGCTCAGCGACTGGCTGACCCTGCGGGACATGTTCGCCTACGTGGCCGCCGGCCGCCTGCTGCTGGTCACGCCGCTGTTCATCGCCTTGCTGGTGCTGGGGCAGCGCCTCACCCGCCGGTGGGCCGTGGAAACGGCCGCGGCGGCCGGCACCGTGGTGTCGTCGCTGATACCGCTGGTGGCGATGATCTACAGCCACAGCCCGTACCGGCTGCATTACCAGCTGGGGATGCTGCTGATCATGGTCTACTGCACCATGATCCAGCAGTTGCCCATGCGCTTTGCCTCGGTGGCCATGCTGTGCATGCTGGCGATCCAGCTGGTCACCACCTACCTTGCCGACTTTGCCGACTTCAGAATCTGGCAGGCCAACGCGCTGCTGTTCGTGTCCACGGTGGCGCTGCTGTTGATGGCTTCGTATTTCCAGGAGCGCGCCAGCCGGCTGAGCTACCTGTTTGCCTTGCGTGGGCGCCTGCTGCGCGAGCAGTTGTTGGACATTGCCCGCACCGACGCCCTGACCCAGTTGTTCAACCGTCGTTATCAGGGCGAAGTCATGACCCAGGTTTGGGAAGAGGCGGCGGCAAGGCCGGTGAGCGTGGCGGTGATCCTGCTGGATATCGACCACTTCAAGGCCTACAACGACAACTACGGCCACCTGCAGGGCGACGCCTGCTTGGCCCAGGTCAGCCAGGCTATCCAGCAGGCCGCGCAGGCGCAGGATGCCCTGGTGTTTCGCTTTGGCGGGGAAGAGCTGCTGATTCTGCAGGTGGGCGCCGATGCTGGCCAGGCGCAGGCCCTGGGCGAGGCCTTGCGCCAGGCGGTGGCAGCGCTGGCCATTGCGCACCCGGTGCTGGGCGCCGGGGCGCGGGTGACGGCCAGCCTGGGCGTGGCGGCGGCCATGGCCCCGCACACGGGCGCCGATGCCCTGATTGCCGCGGCAGACCAGGCGCTGTACGCCGCCAAGGCCGCCGGGCGCGATTGCCTGCGCTGCGCCTGACGGCTTACGCCAGGTCGGTCTTGCCTTCGTACACCATCACGCAGCCCCAGGCGGCCACGGCCACAGGAATCACCAGGCACCACAGCCCCACGGCCAGGTAGAGCAGCGCCGAGCCGATACAGCCCACGGTGAAGCCCAGCAGGTTGCGGCCAATGGGCCCCATGCGCGCCAGCACCACGTCGCGTTCGCCGCGGTCGCGCAGGCCGATCAGCGAGAACAGGTCGATCGCCAGTTGCGTCACGTTGCCGGTCATCAGCGTGGTCGGTGGCGCGGCTTTCAGGTGCTGGCGCGACAGCGCGTTCTGGATAGCCATGGCCGCCACGCCGACCATGCCGGTGACCAGTGCCACCAGCGAATCACCGTCGGTAAACGGCCCCAGGCAGACCGCGCAGGCCATGAACAGCGCCAGCAGCAGGGTGTGCGCCAGCATCAGCAGGTGCAGCGACGCCAGGTTGCGCCGGTGCAACGCGGTGGCGGCCAGGTGGGTGAAGCCCACGACCATGGCGAACACCGGCAACGCCAGTAATTTCGCCAGCGCCCCCGAGGTGCCGTGCACGATGCTCACCCCCAGGGTGACGAAGTTGCCGGTGACGTGGGCGGTGAACAGGCCCTGCAGGGCCAGGAAGCCCACGGTGTCGACGAAGCCACCGTTGAAGCTCAGGGCCGGGGCGAGGGAGGTGGGTACGGGGCGCATGGTGGGTCGTTCCTTGAGGTTGGGAGGCGCGGCCATTGTGGCCGCGAAACCGTTTCAGGAACAATTATCCAGAGGGTGAACTTATTGTTTCTGTTTTGGGGACGATGCGCAGTCCAGGCGGAAGCATGTCGGCCCGCCCTCGGGGGAATCGACGCTGATGGCCCAGCCCTGGTTCAGGCAGATACGCTTGACCAGTGACAGGCCCAGGCCCAGGTTTTCGACGCTGGGCTGAGCCCCCCGGGTGAAGGGCAGGAAAATCGCCTCGTGCTGGTCGGCGGGCACGCCGGGGCCGTTGTCCTGCACCTCCACCCAGCTGTCGCCCACCCGCAGGCGAATCTCACTGCCGGTGCCGGCGTACTGCAGGGCGTTGCGCAACAGGTTGCCCAGCACCGTGCGCAGCAGCGGCAATGGATAGGCCGGCGGGGTGGCCGAGCTGCCCTGGGGTTCCACCAGCAGCGCCAAATGCAGGCGCCGCGCCTGGGGGCAGGCCTGCTGCACCTGTTCGGCCACCGCCTGGGCCAGGCTGGCGTGGGCGAACCCCAGGCAGGCGGCCTCGCCACGGGCCAGCATCAGGTAGGTGTCCAGGCGCTGGCGCATGTCCTTGATCGACGCTTCCACCTGGGCCAGCTGGGCATCGGCGGCGGGGCTCAGCGGCTCCTCGTCGCGCAGCACCTCGCAGGCGCTCAACGCCGCCATCATCGGCGTGCGCAGTTCGTGGCCGACGTCGGCGGTGAACAGGCGCTCGCGCTGCAGCGCCAGTTCCAGGTGGTTGTAGGTGTTGTCGAAGGCCTGGGCGGCGGCGCCGATTTCATTGGCCGGGAAGTCCGGTGCCAGGCGGCTGGAAGGGGGCAGGGCGGTGCGCGCGCCCATGCTCGCGGCCAGGCGCTCGATGGGCCGCACCAGGCGCCGGGTGGTGATCACCCCCAGCAGCACGGCCAGCAGCACCAGGCCGCCGAGGCTGGTGACGCCGACAATCAACAGGGTCGACAGGCCGTGTTCGTAGTCGGTGTAGTCGCGCATCAGCAGGTAGCGCTGGGCGCCGTCGTCCACTACGCGCACGTGCCACAGGCGCTGGCCGCGCATCAGCTTGTAGAAACCGGGGGACAGCTGCCGCAGGTCGGCGGGGAACTGCGCCGAGCCCGGTTGGCCGACGAAGAAGCGCCCCGGGCGGCCGGCGCCACCGCTGGCTATTTCTTCGCGCACGCGCTGGATGGCGATGCCCATGTCGATTTCCTGCAGGCGCACCTCCAGGCGGTTCAGGCTCAGGTCCGACAGGGCCAGCACCAGCGCGCCGGTGAGCAGGCTCACCAGCCCGTAGATCAGGATCAGCCGGCGGCCTAGGCTATGGCGGCGGCGCTCAGTCATCGGCCAGCCGGTAGCCGATGCCGTGCACGGTGCGCAGCAGGGGCAGGGCGAAGGGCTTGTCGACCACGTGGCGCAGTTGATGAATGTGGGTACGCAGGCTGTCGCTGTCGGGCGGCGAGTCGCTCCACAACAGTTCTTCCAACTTGCGCCGTGCCACCACCGCGGGGCTGGCCTGCATCAGCGCCATCAGCAGGCGCAGGGGGGCGGGCGGCAGTTTCAGCGGCTGGCCGGCCCGGCTCAGGGCCAGGGTGGTGGTGTCCAGGCACAGGTCGGCCACCTGCAGCACGGCCTTGTGCGGGGGCGCGGCGCGCAGCAGCACGGCGTTCACCCGTGCGGCCAGCTCGGCCAGGGCGAAGGGCTTCACCAGGTAGTCGTCGGCGCCGGCCTCGAAGCCTTCCAGGCGGTTATCCAGGGTGTCGCGGGCGGTGACCATGATCACCGGAATGCGCCGTCCGCCTTCCTCGCGCAGGCGCCGGCACAGGCTGTAGCCGTCCAGGCGCGGCAGCATCAGGTCGAGCACGATCAGGTCGAAGTCGCCGCTGCGGGCCATCTCCAGGCCCTGGGCGCCGTTCTCCGCGCAGTCGACGATGTAGTCGCGGCGGCTGAGGTAGCGGGTGATGTTCTCGAGGATAACCAGGTCGTCTTCGATGACCAGAATGCGCATGGGCGGTCCAGATTTCATGGAAATGTAACGATTGTAAAAACTTCTTAACAAGAACTTGAGAAGCGTTATCGCACAATGCGCGAAAGAGAATCGTTGTTAATTACTTTAACCCGTTGGCCCCTCCTTCGAGAACCCCATGAGCCGTCAATCCACCCTCCAACCTCGCCTGGACGTTTCCCTGGGCATGGCCGTCGCCACCCTCAGCAGCCTGACCTACGCCGCCGACCAGGTGCCCAACACCTTGCAGCTGGACCAGACCGTCATCGACGCGCCCCAGGACAACACGGCGCCCTACCAGACTGAAAAACTCTCGGGCAGCAAGTTCACCGAGGCCCTGCGCGACACCCCGCAGAGCATCAGCGTGGTGCCCAAGCGCGTGCTGGAAGAGCAGAACGCCCAGGACCTCAAGGACGTGCTGCGCAACGTGCCCGGCATTACCTTCAACTCGGGCGAGGGCGGTGGCGGCGTTGGCGACAGCATCAACATCCGTGGCTTCAGCGCCGACGGCAACATCTACCGCGACGGCGTGCGCGACCCGGCGAAATACACCCGCTCAGAGCTGTTCAACACCGAACAGGTGGAAGTGCTCAAGGGTTCCAGCAGCTCGGGCTGGGGCGTGGGCGCCATTGGCGGGGCCATCAACATGGTCACCAAGAGCCCGGAGCTGAAGGACTTCGACACCCTGGACGTGGGCGTGGGCACGGCCAACTACAAGCGCAGCACCCTGGACATCAACCACACCATCGACGGCCTGGGCGAGGGCGCGGCCTTCCGCCTCAACGTGGTGGGCTACAAGGGCGGCGAGAACGGCCGTGACTGGATCCAGCGCGAGCGCAACGGCTTCGCGCCGTCGCTGTCCCTGGGCCTGGGCACCGACACCCGCTTCACCATTGCCTACGAATACATCCACGACAACGGCAACACCGACTACGGGATTCCGACCGTCGACGGCAGCAACGGCAGCAGCCCGCACCGCCTGGGCAGCTGGAGCAGCTACTGGGGCTGGCGCAACCTGGACAAGGAAAACAACGAGTCGCACCGCCTGAACCTGAAGTTCGCCCATGACTTCAACGACAACGTCACCTTCGACAACCAGCTGACTTACTTCCACCTGGACCACGACTACTTCGTCACCACCCCGGGTGGCACCTACTACGCCGCCAACAGCCCGGCGCCGGGCGTGATGGCCAACAAGGGCGTGTACCGTCGCTACCTCAACACCCCGTCGCGCGACCAGACCAACGCCACCTGGAGCGACCAGAGCAACCTGACGTTCCGCTTCGACACCTTCGGCATCGGCCACACCCTGGTCACCGGTATCGAGTACAGCAAGCAGACCCTGCAGGAAGACACCGGCAAGCTCACCGCCGCCGACGCCGCGACCATGAGCAACCTCACGGCCGAGAGCAACAGCTGGTCCAAGTACCCGTACTCGGCTGACACCTACACCAGCGCCGAAGTGGCCGCCGAGCAGGTCGACAAGGCCTTCTACGTGCTCGACACCCTGACCTTCAACGACCACTGGCAACTGCACCTGGCCGGCCGCCAGGACCACTACGACTCGCGCATCACCAGCAACTGGTCGCGCAGCAGCCAGACCGCAGCCTGGGTGGACGGTGGCAACTCGTCGGACTCGGAAAAAGTCACCAGCGTGCACACCGCCCTGGTCTACAAGCCGGTGGAAGAGGGCAGCATCTACCTCAGCTACGCCAACGCCCGCCAGCCCAGCAGCCTGACCGCCATCGCCCAGACCGGCGCCAGCACCGGCGACAGCACCCAGCGCGGCAAGACCATCGAGCTGGGTACCAAGTGGGATGTGTTCAACGAAAACCTCAGCCTGACCGCGGCGTTGTATGAAACCAAGCGCAGCCTGACCTACACCGACGACGACACCGGCGCCACGCTGAACGTGGGCGGCGAGCAGCGCGTGCGCGGCCTGGAACTGGGCGTGGTGGGCAACATCACCGACAAATGGTCGATCTATGCCGGCTATGCCTACCAGAACGCCGTGACCTTGAAAGCCGCCAACGCCACCTCTGAAGATGGCACGGTCGGCATCGCCAACACGCCCAAGCACACCATCAGCCTGTGGAACACCTGGAAGCTGCCGGGCGACAACACCTTCAGCTATGGCGTGCGCTACGAAGACACCGTGGACATCTACCAAGGCACCGGCACCGGCGCCGACTCGGTCACCAGCGCGGCGACCAAGACCACCCTGCCGGACTACGTGGTGCATGACGTGGCGTTCACCCACGCGATCAACAAGAACATCGATCTGCGCCTGAACGTCACCAACATCTTCGACAAGCGTTACTTCACCGAATACAACGGCCGTGGCTACGGTATTCCGGGTGATGGCCGCGGCGCCACGCTGACCGCCGAGTACCGCTTCTGATGCTGGCCGATCCCGTCCTGCGCCTGGGGGTGCAGGACCGCACTGCGGTGGCACGCCTGCTGCTGGACCAGGCCGCCACCGGCAACCCCGAGGCCCAGGCGCACCTGGGCCAGGCGCTGCTCGACGGCCACGGCATCGAGCGCGACGCGGCGCTGGCCTTGCGCTGGTTTCGCATCGCGGCGGGGCGCGGGCACCTGGTGGCGCTGAACATGGTCGGCCGCTGCCTGGAACTGGGCTGGGGCTGCGCCCCGGACTTGCCCGCGGCGGCGGTGCATTACCGCGCCGCCGCCCAGCGCGGGCTGGACTGGGGCCAGTACAACTACGCCAACCTGCTCAGCCAGGGCCGCGGCGTGCCGCGCGACATGGCGCAGGCGCTGGCCTGGTACCAGCGCGCCGCCGACAGCGGCCACGCCAAGGCCATGAACCTGGTGGGGCGCTTTCATGAAGAGGGCTGGGGCATCCCGGTGAACGCCGCGCTGGCGTTCGACTGGTTCCAGCGCTCGGCCCTGGCCGGGGATTTTCGCGGCCAGTGCAGCTACGCGGCGATGCTGGTGCGCCTGGGCAACCTCGACGAGGCGGCCCAGTGGGTCATGCGCGCAACGCGCACGGCCACCCCGGCGTTCCTCGCCAAGATCCGCGAAGCGGTGGCCGCCTTGCCGGCCGCCGTGTTCGCCCCCGTCATCACCGCCATCGACCAGCGCCTGGCCCCAACGGCCCCGTAGCAGCGGCCGCGAGGCCGCGTCCAGGGCACCGCGCCTTTCCTGGTACACCGCGGTGAGACCGGACGCGGCCAGCGGCCGCTGCTACGAGGAATGTGTGGCTTCGCGCCATCATGTCGAAAAGATATGGAAACCTAGGCAAAAACGACACAGTCAGCAGGGTTATCTGTGGGCTATACTCGGCCAATTTGCCGGTAGACGTAGCACTTTCGAGGGATGACTGTGAAGAACTGGACATTGCGCCAACGGATCCTGGCGAGCTTCGCCGTGATTATCGCCATTATGCTGTTGATGGTGGTGGCCTCCTATACGCGCCTCAAGGCCATCGACGACGCACAGGAAAACGTGCGCGCCGACAGCGTCCCCGGCGTCTACTACAGCTCGATGATCCGCAGCGCCTGGGTCGAGAGCTTCGTCTACACCCAGCAACTGGTGGGCTTGAGCTACCAGCGTGAGTTCGTCACGGCCGACGAGGACCAGTACAAGGCCTTCGCCGACCGCTTGAGCGAGCAGATGGGCAACTACCAGAAAACCGTGTTCGACCCCGAGGACAAGGCCAGTTTCGACGAGTTCTCGAAGACGCGCGTCGCCTATGACCAGGCCCTGGCCAAGGTGCTGGACGCCTACCACCAGAAGCACTTCTCCCTGGCCCAGGACCTGCTCAACGACCAGGTGACGCCGGCCTGGGCCGCCGGCCGCAAGCAACTGAACAATCTCATCGAGCGCAACCGCGACTCTGCCGAGCACGCCTCCCAGGCCAGCTCCCAGGCGGTCAGCGACGCCAAGCTGACCATGGGCATCGCCCTGGTGCTGGCCATCATCGCCGCCGGCATCTGCGGCCTGTTGCTGCTGCGCGCCATCATGCAGCCGATGCAGAAGATCGTCGCCATCCTGGAAACCATGCGCACCGGTGACCTCAGCTCGCGCCTGAACCTGTCGCGCCGCGACGAGTTCGGCATGGTCGAGACCGGCTTCAACGACATGATGACCGAGCTCACCGCCCTGGTGTCCCAGGCCCAGCGCTCGTCGGTGCAGGTGACCACCTCGGTGACCGAGATCGCCGCCACCTCCAAGCAGCAGCAGGCCACCGCCACCGAAACCGCTGCCACCACCACCGAGATCGGCGCCACCTCGCGGGAAATCGCCGCCACCTCCCGCGACCTGGTGCGCACCATGACCGAGGTCACCTCGGCCGCCGACGCCGCGTCCATGCTCGCCGGCTCCGGCCAGCAGGGCCTGTCGCGCATGGAAGACACCATGCACCAGGTGATGGGCGCCGCCGACCTGGTGAACGCCAAGCTGGCGATCCTCAACGAGAAGGCCAGCAACATCAACCAGGTGGTGGTGACCATCGTCAAGGTCGCCGACCAGACCAACCTGCTGTCGCTCAACGCTGCCATCGAGGCGGAAAAAGCAGGCGAATACGGCCGCGGTTTCGCCGTGGTGGCCACCGAAGTGCGACGCCTGGCCGACCAGACCGCCGTCGCCACCTATGACATCGAGCAGATGGTGCGCGAGATCCAGTCCGCCGTGTCCGCCGGGGTCATGGGCATGGACAAGTTCTCCGAAGAAGTGCGCCGCGGCATGTTCGAGGTGCAGCAGGTGGGTGACCAGCTGTCGCAGATCATCCAGCAGGTGCAGGCCCTGGCGCCGCGCGTGCTGATGGTCAACGAGGGCATGCAGGCCCAGGCCACCGGCGCCGAGCAGATCAACCACGCCCTGTCGCAGCTCAGCGACGCCAGCAGCCAGACCGTGGAATCGCTGCGCCAGGCCAGCTTCGCCATCGACGAGCTCAGCCAGGTGGCCACCGGCCTGCGTGGCGGCGTGTCGCGTTTCAAAGTCTGATGAGCGAGGCGCTGCGCCCGTCCAGGGCGGCCATCACCTGCCAGGGCAAGCTGTTCCTGATTTTCCAGGTGGGCGCCGAGCGCTTCGCCCTGGCCGCCACCGACATCGGCGAAGTGCTGCCCTGCGTGCCGCTCAAGGCGGTGGCCCAGGCGCCGGCCTGGGTGGCGGGCATCTTCGCCCACCGCGGCCGCGTGGTGCCGGTGATCGACGTCGGCCAGCTGATGTTCGGCAAGCCGGCGCCGCAGCGCACCAGCACCCGCCTGGTGCTGGTGCATTACCGCGCCGACCCCGCGCGCCCCGACCTGCGCCTGGGGCTGATCCTGGAACACGCCACCAACACCCTGCGCTGCGACCCGCGGGATTTTCGCCCGTACGAGGTGTCCAACGCCAACACGCCCTACCTGGGGCCGGTGCGTGAGGACGAACAAGGCCTGCTGCAGTGGGTAGGCGTGCAAGACCTGCTCGATGACCAGGTGCGCCAGCTGCTGTTTGCACCGCAGTTGGCCGCCAGCCTCAAGGATGGGGATGACTGATGGGCGACGATCCACGTTTCTTCAAGTACCTGCGTGACCGCATCGGCCTGGACGTGGCGTCGGTGGGCCCGGCGCTGATCGAGCGCGCCGTGCAGCAACGCCGTACGGCCAGCGGCTGCACCAGCGCCGACGCCTATTGGCAGTTGCTGCAGGGCAGCGGCACCGAGCAGCAGGCCTTGATTGAAGCGGTGATCGTCCCGGAGACCTGGTTCCTGCGCTACCCCGAGTCGTTCGCGGCCCTGGCGCGCCTGGTGCAGGCGCGGCTGCTGGCGCTCAAGGGCACGCGCCCGGTGCGCCTGCTCAGCCTGCCTTGCTCGACGGGTGAAGAACCCTATTCCATTGCCATGGCGCTGTTTGACGCCGGCGTGCTGGCCAGCCAGTTCCGCGTCGACGGCGTCGACATCAGCCCGCTGTCGGTGGCCAAGGCCCAGCGCGGCCTGTACGGACGCAACTCGTTCCGCGGCGCCGAGCTGGGCTTTCGCGAGCGCTATTTCGAGGTGGAAGACGACGGTTATCGCCTCGGCGAGCGGGTACGCCAGCAGGTGCGCCTGCAGCCGGGCAATGTGCTCGACCCGGCGCTGCTCAAGGGCGAGCCGCCCTACGATTTCGTGTTCTGCCGCAACCTGCTGATCTATTTCGACGTGGAAACCCAGCAGCGCGTGTTCGAGGTGCTCAAGGGCCTGACTGACAAGGACGGCGCCCTGTTCATCGGCCCTGCCGAGGGTAGCCTGCTGGCGCGCCTGGGCATGCGCCCCATTGGCATCGCGCAGTCGTTCGCCTTCGTGCGCGACGAGAACCCCGCGCCAGAGCCGCAACCGATGACGCCGTGGGTGGCGCCGCCGCCGCGTGCGCTGCCGGCCGCCATGCCGCCACGGCCACGCGCCGCGCCCATTGCCCCGCCGCTGCCTCAAGTGGCCGCGCCGGCGGCCGAAAAACAGGTACAGGTGACGCTCGAACAGATCGCCAGCCTGGCCAACGAAGGCAAGAGCCAGGCGGCCATGCAGGCGTGCGAGCTGTACCTCAAGCATCAGGGGCCGCATGCGCAGGCGTACTACTGGCTCGGTTTGCTCAACGACGTCGGTGGCGATGCGCGCAAGGCCCAGGATTTTTACCGCAAGGCGCTGTACCTGCAACCGCAGCACCCCGAAGCGCTGGCCCACCTGGCCATGCTGCTGGCCGCCCAGGGCGACAGCGTCGGGGCCAGGCGCTTGCAGGAACGCGCCGCGCGCAGTGACCGAACCGCTGACAGTGAGCGTAAACGATGATTGGCCTGGCTTCGCTGAACGTCATCCAGGGGGATGGCGAAGCGATTGACGATTGCTGGAACCGGATCGGGATTCACGGTGACAAGTCGTGCCCGTTGCTGGCCGACCATATCCATTGCCGTAACTGCCAGGTCTACGCGGGCGCCGCCGTGCGCCTGCTGGACCGCTATTCCCTGGCCCGCGAGAGCGTGCGTGGCGAGACCCTGGAGGAGCTGGGCCAGGTGGCCTCGCGCTCGCTGGTGGTGTTCCGCCTGGCCGAGGAATGGCTGGCCCTGGCCACCCGTTGCCTGGTGGAGATCGCCCCGGTGCAGCCGGTGCATTCGCTGCCGCACCAGCGCTCGCGGGCGCTGCAGGGCGTGGCCAACGTGCGTGGGGCGCTGGTGGCGTGCCTGTCCCTGGCCGAACTGCTGGGGGTGGACGTCAGCGTCAGCCCCCAGGCGTCGGCGCGGGTGATGCCGCGCATGCTGATCCTGGCCGCCGCCGGTGGCTCGGTGGTGGTGCCGGTGGATGAAGTCGACGGCATCCACCGCATCGACCTGGCGGACCTGGAAAACGCCTCGCCCGCCGCCGGCCAGGCCGGCAAGCGCTTCACCGAGTCGGTGCTGCCGTTCAAGGGCCGGAGTGTGCGGGTGCTGGACGAAACCCAGTTGCTGGACGCCGTTGCCCGGAGCCTGACATGACCCCGGACCAGATGCGCGACGCCTCGCTGCTCGAACTCTTCGCCCTGGAAGCCGAAGCCCAGACCCAGGTGCTGAGCACCGGCCTGCTGGAACTGGAACGCAACCCCACCCAGGCCGACCAGCTGGAAGCCTGCATGCGCGCCGCGCACTCGCTCAAGGGCGCTGCGCGCATCGTCGGCGTGGACGCCGGCGTCAGCGTGGCCCACGTGATGGAAGACTGCCTGGTGAGCGCCCAGGAAGGCCGGCTGCTGCTCACCCCCGAACACATCGACGCGCTGCTGCACGGCACCGACCTGCTGATGCGCATCGCCACCCCGGACACGGCGCCCACCACCGAAGACATCGCTGCCTATTCGGTGCGCATGACCGTGTTGCTTGACCCCTCGGCGGTGCCCCCGCCGCCAAGGTCCGCCGCCCCGGCGCCGGAGCCGCTGGTGGCCGCGCCGCCGCCCGAGCCGGAAGCGGCCGCCGAAGCCCCCGCCAGCCCCGAGCCGCGCAAGGCCAAGGGCGCGCCGGTGGAAGGCGGCGAGCGCGTGCTGCGGGTCACGGCCGAACGCCTCAACAGCCTGCTGGACCTGTCCAGCAAATCGCTGGTGGAAACCCAGCGGCTCAAGCCGTACCTGGCCACCATGCAGCGCCTCAAGCGCATGCAGGGGCAGAGCCAGCGTGCCCTGGATGGCCTGAAGGAACACCTGCAGGCCACCCACCAATCCGAGGAAGTGCTCGAAGCCCTGGCCCTGGTGCAAGGCCTGCTGGGCGAGACCCAGCAGATGCTGGTGCACCAGACCGCCGAGCTGGACGAGTTCGGCTGGCAGGCCAGCCAGCGCGCGCAGCTGCTCTACGACACCGCCCTGGCGTGCCGCATGCGGCCGTTCGCCGACGTGCTGGGCGGGCAGGGGCGCATGGTCCGTGACCTGGGCCGCGAGCTGGGCAAGCAGGTGCGCCTGGAGATCGAAGGCGAGAAGACCCAGGTCGACCGCGACGTGCTGGAAAAGCTCGAGGCACCGCTGACCCACCTGCTGCGCAACGCCGTCGACCACGGCATCGAATCGCCCGAGCAGCGCCTGCTGGCGGGCAAGCCGGCCGAAGGCCGGGTGCTGCTGCGCGCCTCGCACCAGGCCGGGTTGCTGGTGCTGGAGCTGATTGATGACGGCGGTGGCGTCGACCTTGAACGCCTGCGCCGCAGCATCGTCGAGCGCCAACTGTCACCGGCCGAGACCGCTGCGCAGCTGAGTGAGGAAGAACTGCTGAGCTTCCTGTTCCTGCCCGGCTTCAGCCTGCGCGACAAGGTCACCGAAGTGTCCGGCCGCGGCGTCGGCCTGGACGCGGTGCAGCACATGATGCGCCAGCTGCGCGGCTCGGTGGAGCTGACCCAGGTGCGCGGCCAGGGCAGCTGTTTCCATATCGAAGTGCCACTGACCCTGTCGGTGGTGCGCAGCCTGGTGGTGGAAGTGGGCGAGGAGGCCTACGCCTTCCCCCTGGCGCACATTGAACACACCCTCGACCTGCCGGCCGAGGACATCGTCCAGCTCGAAGGCCGCCAGCACTTCTGGTACGAAGGCCGCCACGTCGGCCTGGTAGCTGCCAGCCAGTTGCTGCAGCGCCCGGCCGGGCAAAGCAGCGAGGACTCGCTGCGGGTGGTGGTGATCCGCGAACGCGACGCCATCTATGGCGTGGCGGTGGAGCGCTTCATCGGCGAGCGCACCCTGGTGGTGCTGCCGCTGGATGCGCGGCTGGGCAAGGTCCAGGACATTTCCGCCGGGGCCCTGCTGGACGACGGCTCGGTGGTGCTGATCATCGACGTCGAGGACATGCTGCGCTCGGTGGAAAAACTGCTGACCACCGGCCGCCTGGAACGCATTGACCGGCGCAACCGCCCCGGCGTGGAACAGGCGCGCAAGCGCGTGCTGGTGGTGGACGACTCGCTGACCGTGCGTGAACTGCAGCGCAAGCTGCTCAGCCACCGTGGCTACGACGTGGCCGTGGCGGTGGACGGCATGGACGGCTGGAACGCCCTGCGCGGCGAGGACTTCGATCTGCTGATCACCGACATCGACATGCCGCGCATGGACGGCATCGAGCTGGTCACCCTGGTGCGCCGCGACACGCGCCTGCAGTCGCTGCCGGTGATGGTGGTGTCCTACAAGGACCGCGAAGAAGACCGGCGGCGTGGCCTGGACGCCGGGGCCGACTACTATCTGGCTAAAGCCAGTTTCCACGACGATGCCCTGCTGGACGCCGTGGTCGAGCTGATCGGGGGTGCCCAGGGATGAAGATCGCCATCGTCAACGACATGCCCATGGCCGTCGAGGCCCTGCGCCGGGCGGTGGCGTTCGAGCCGGCGCACCAGATCATCTGGGTGGCGGGCAACGGCGCCGAGGCGGTGGCCAAGTGCGCCGAACAGCTGCCCGACCTGATCCTGATGGACCTGATCATGCCGGTCATGGACGGCGTCGAGGCCACCCGCCAGATCATGGCCGCCACCCCCTGCGCCATCGTCATCGTCACCGTCGACCGCCAGCAGAACGTCCACCGGGTGTTCGAGGCCATGGGCCATGGCGCCCTGGACGTGGTCGATACCCCGGCAGTGGGTGCTGGCAACCCGCGCGAGGCGGCGGCGCCGCTGCTGCGCAAGATCCTCAACATCGGCTGGCTGATCGGCCAGCGCGGCACCTCGGTCAAGGCCGTACCCACGCCCCTTCGCACGGGGGTGCAACGGCAGACGCTGATCGCCATCGGCTCCTCCGCCGGCGGCCCGGCTGCCCTGGAAGTATTGCTCAAGGGCTTGCCGAAAACCTTTTCGGCGGCCATTGTGCTGGTGCAGCACGTGGACCAGGTGTTCGCCGCCGGCATGGCCGACTGGCTGTCCGGGGCCAGCGGCCTCAACGTGCGCCTTGCCCGCGAAGGCGAACCGCCGCAACCTGGCGTAGTATTGCTGGCGGGTACCAATCATCACCTCCGTCTGCTCAGCGACGGAACACTGGCCTACACGGAGGAGCCGGTGAACGAGATCTACCGGCCGTCCATCGACGTATTCTTTGAAAGCGTGGCGCGTTTCTGGCGTGGCGACGCGGTTGGCGTGCTGTTGACCGGCATGGGCCGCGACGGCGCCCAGGGCCTGAAGCTGTTGCGCCAGCAGAACTTCCTGACCATCGCCCAGGACCAGGCAAGCAGTGCGGTGTATGGCATGCCCAAGGCGGCAGCGGCCATTGATGCAGCGGTGGAAATCCGCCCCCTGGAGCGGATTGCTCCCAGACTGATGGAAATTATCCAGCCATGACCCCGAGTATTAAGCCCTGCCAGCGTACAGGCAGCGATCAGGTGACAACGCATGATTGATTTGCAGATCGAAGAGTTCAAGGCCACCGACGAGAACAAGGCCATGGTGCTGCTCGTCGACGACCAGGCCATGATCGGCGAAGCAGTGCGGCGGGGGCTGGCCAACGAAGCCAACATCGACTTCCATTTCTGCGCCGACCCCCACCACGCCATCGAGCAGGCCGTGCGCCTCAAGCCCACGGTGATCCTCCAGGACCTGGTGATGCCCGGCCTCGACGGCCTGACCCTGGTGCGCGACTACCGCAACCACCCGGCCACCAAGGACATCCCGATCATCGTGCTGTCCACCAAGGAAGACCCGCTGGTGAAAAGCGCGGCCTTTGCCGCCGGCGCCAACGACTACCTGGTGAAGCTGCCGGATAACATCGAGCTGGTGGCGCGCATTCGCTACCACTCACGCTCCTACCAGACGCTATTGCAGCGCGACGAGGCCTACCGCGCCCTGCGCGTCAGCCAGCAACAGCTGCTGGACACCAACCTGGTGCTGCAACGGCTGATGAACTCCGACGGCCTCACCGGCCTGTCCAACCGTCGTCACTTCGACGAATACCTGGAGCTGGAATGGCGCCGCGCCCTGCGCGACCAGACCCAGCTGTCGCTGCTGATGATCGACGTCGACTACTTCAAGTCGTTCAACGACAGCTTCGGCCACCTGGACGGCGACGAAGCCCTGCGCCGCGTGGCCGACGCCATCCGCGACAGCTGCAGTCGCTCCACCGACCTGCCGGCGCGCTACGGCGGCGAGGAATTCGCCCTGGTGCTGCCCAACACCTCGCCCGGCGGCGCCCGCCTGGTGGCGGAAAAGCTTCGGCAGACCATCGCCGCGCTGAAAATCCCGCACATCGCCCCCAGCGAAGGCTCGCACCTGACCGTCAGCATCGGCCTGTCCACCCAGATCCCCCAGGGCGGCTCCCACTGCCGGCAGCTGATCTCGGCGGCCGACAAGGGCCTGTACCAGGCCAAGCACAACGGCCGCAACCAGGTGGGAATCAGCGACTGAGTCCCCCTGGTTACGGCCGCCTGCCATAGTGCAAGTCGGCCGCCGATGGAGCTTGGCGGCCGCGGTTCCGAACTAAGGCTTAAGCTACGATGTTCAAGGGCTCGTAAAAATTATGTGCGCCCCTCACTATGAACCATAACTTACCTCCAGCAGGGCCAAATGCACTCTTGGGGATGAGGAACGTGGTTTCCTGGTCCAACCTGACGGGTTCGGCGGACGACACATAACTATGATCCGTATACGCAGCCTCAATCAAAAGTCGTGCTTCAGTTGCTTCCAGGTTCCGGCGTGGAATAATCGAAAACAGTTCTCCCGCCTCCGGAATGTCACTGAGGCTGAGCACGTCACCTCGCTGGTGTTCAAACTTGACTTCTCCATACGGAGGGAAAATAGGGTCGATCGGAATAACATCGCCGACTTCATACAGGCGACCTTTTTTGTCGCCAAACTTGCTTTTCCCAAGCGAATGGGAAGTAGCATTGCTGGTGTTAGTGCTCATTCTGAGTGCCTCATTGGGTGAGTGATAATCCGGAGCGGCGTTTTGCCCCCCCTCGGATTCCACATTCCCTTAAATCTGGAACCCCATCAACTGACAGAACTGACAGGAGCCAAAGCGCCATCACGCATTCGTTGAGCACAATGTCCCCATTAAATCCCGCACATCGCCCCCAGCGATGGCTTGCACCAGCATCGGCCTGTCCACCCAGATCCCCCAGGGCGGCTCCCACTGCCGGCAGCTGATCTCGGCCGCCGACAAGGGCCTGTACCAGGCCAAGCACAATGGCCGCAACCAGGTAGGCATCAGCGACTAACCCGCCCGGTAGCAGGGGCCGCCAGGCCGCGTCCCAGCCGCCTCTATTTGTTCAGGCCGGCCGCCGACGCAGCCTGCGGCAGCTGCTACGGGCCATTCGTGCGTTCCTGGCAAGCAAAATCCTTGCATAACCGCCCGGCGGGCTGCCTCGGGGCGGCGAGTGCGTTATACTCTCCGGCTTTTGACACAATACGTACGAGTGCTGCCCGCCATGGAAATCAACCCGATCCTGAACACCATCAAGGACCTGTCCGAGCGCTCCGAAACCATTCGGGGGTATCTTTGACTACGATCAAAAGCATGAGCGTCTGACCGAGGTCAACCGCGAGCTTGAAGATCCGGCAGTCTGGAACAACCCTGAATACGCCCAGAACCTGGGCCGCGAGCGCGCGCTGCTGGCGCAGATCGTCGACACCCTGGATGAAATGAACGCGGGCCTGGCCGATGCCAAGGACCTGCTGTTGATGGCTGCCGAGGAAGAAGACGAAGGTGCTGTCGCCGACGTGACCGAGGAAGTCGACCGCCTGCGCGAGTCGCTGGAGAAGCTGGAATTCCGCCGCATGTTCAGCGGCGAGATGGATGCCAACAACGCCTACCTGGACATCCAGGCCGGCTCCGGCGGTACCGAAGCCCAGGACTGGGCCAACATCCTGCTGCGCATGTACCTGCGCTGGGCCGACAAGCGCGGCTTCGACACCACCATCATGGAGCTGTCGGCCGGTGAAGTGGCCGGTATCAAGGGCGCTACCCTGCACATCAAGGGCGAGTACGCCTTCGGCTGGCTGCGCACCGAGATCGGCGTGCACCGCCTGGTGCGCAAGAGCCCGTTCGACTCCGGCAACCGCCGCCACACCTCGTTCTCGGCCGTGTTCGTGTCGCCGGAAATCGACGACAACATCGAGATCGAGATCAACCCGGCGGACCTGCGCATCGACACCTACCGCTCCTCGGGCGCCGGTGGCCAGCACGTTAACACCACGGACTCCGCGGTGCGTATCACCCACGTGCCGACCAACACCGTGGTCAGCTGCCAGAACGAACGTTCCCAGCACGCGAACAAGGACACCGCCATGAAAATGCTGCGGGCCCGTCTTTACGAGCAGGAAGTGCAGAAGCGCAACGCCGCGTCCCAGGCCATGGAAGACAGCAAGTCGGACATCGGCTGGGGGCACCAGATTCGCTCCTACGTGCTGGATGCCTCGCGCATCAAGGACCTGCGCACCAGCATCGAGCGCAGCGACTGCGACAAGGTACTGGACGGCGACATCGACGAATACCTGGTGGCCAGCCTCAAGCAAGGCCTGTAAGGCGCGCGCCCTTCGGGGCGTGACCGCCCGCGATCCCCGCCGCAAGGCGGGGGCAACAACCCCGTGATGGAATTTTTCAAGACATGAGCGACCAACAACTCGACCCGCAAGCCCTGCAACAGGAAGAAAACTCCCTGATCGCCCTGCGCAAGGAAAAGCTTGCTGCCGAGCGTGCCAAGGGCCAGGCCTTCCCCAACGACTTCCGCCGTGACAGCTACGCAGCCGACCTGCAGAAGCAGTACGTCGACAAGACCAAGGAAGAACTGGAAGCCCTGGCCATCCCGGTCAAGGTTGCCGGTCGCATCATGCTCAACCGTGGCTCGTTCATGGTGATCCAGGACATGACCGGTCGCATCCAGGTCTACGTCAACCGCAAGACCCTGTCCGAAGACACCCTGGCCGCGGTGAAAACCTGGGACATGGGCGACATCATCGCCGCCGAAGGCACCCTGGCCCGTTCGGGCAAGGGCGACCTGTACGTGGAAATGACCCACGTGCGCCTGCTGACCAAGTCCCTGCGCCCGCTGCCGGACAAGCACCACGGCCTGTCGGACACCGAGCAGCGCTACCGCCAGCGCTACGTTGACCTGATCGTCAACGAAGACGTGCGCCAGACCTTCCGCGTGCGTTCGCAAGTCATCGCCCACATTCGCAGCTTCCTGATGCAGCGTGACTTCCTGGAAGTGGAAACGCCGATGCTGCAGACCATCCCTGGCGGCGCCGCGGCCAAGCCGTTCGAAACCCACCACAACGCCCTGGACATGGCCATGTTCCTGCGCATCGCGCCGGAGCTGTACCTCAAGCGCCTGGTGGTGGGTGGTTTCGAGAAGGTCTTCGAGATCAACCGCAACTTCCGCAACGAAGGCGTCTCGACCCGGCACAACCCCGAGTTCACCATGCTCGAGTTCTACCAGGCCCATGCTGACTATGAAGACAACATGGACCTGACCGAAGAACTGTTCCGCGAGCTGGCGCAACTGGTGCTGGGCACCACCGACGTGCCGTACGGCGACAAGGTGTTCCACTTCGGCGAGCCGTTCGTGCGCCTGTCGGTGTTCGACTCGATCCTCAAGTACAACCCGGACCTGACCGCCGACGACCTCAACGACATCGACAAGGCCCGTGCAATCGCCAAGAAAGCCGGCGCCAAGGTGCTGGGCTTCGAAGGCCTGGGCAAGCTGCAGGTGATGATTTTCGAAGAGCTGGTCGAGCACAAGCTGGAGCAGCCGCACTTCATTACCCAGTACCCGTTCGAAGTGTCGCCGCTGGCCCGTCGCAACGACGACAACCCCAACGTCACCGACCGCTTCGAGCTGTTCATCGGCGGCCGTGAAATCGCCAACGCCTACTCCGAGTTGAACGACGCGGAAGACCAGGCCGAGCGCTTCATGGCCCAGGTGGCCGACAAGGACGCCGGCGACGACGAAGCCATGCACTACGACGCCGACTTCGTGCGCGCGCTGGAGTACGGCATGCCGCCAACGGCCGGTGAAGGCATCGGCATCGACCGCCTGGTGATGCTGCTGACCAACTCGCCGTCGATTCGCGACGTGATCCTGTTCCCGCACATGCGTCCGCAGGCCTGAGTCAGCTGAACGAGCCGCCCCCCGGGGCGGCTTTTTTATGCGCGAATATCCTGTAGCAGCTGCCGAAGGCTGCGTCTGGCTTTACACTGGTGGTGCTGCCGGACGCAGCCTCCGGCAGCTGCTACGAACAATTCACCGACGGATCGGTTTTTTTCAAGAGGGTTTAGGTAGTGACTCCTGCAATGGCTCAACAAGGTGCTGCCGGTGTAGCGACAGCAGTGGCGGAAAGTGTGCAGTATCAGGGTCGCAAGGCCAGCCGCCAGGGAAGTGAGCAGCGTCGTCAGGAGATTCTCGACGCGGCCATGCGCATTGTCGTACGCGACGGCGTACGCGGGGTTCGGCACCGGGCGGTGGCGGCGGAAGCCGGCGTGCCGCTGTCGGCCACCACTTACTATTTCAAGGACATCGAAGACCTGCTCACCGACACCTTCGCCCAATACGTGGAGCGCAGCGCCGCGTACATGGCCAAGCTGTGGGCCAGCACCGAGGAACTGCTGCGCAACATCATGGCGCGCAACGACGGCAGCCCGGCGTCCCGCGCCCAGCTGGCCGACGAAATCGCGCGCATGACTGCCGAGTACGTGCACCGCCAGCTGCTCACCCGCCGCGACTACCTGATGGCCGAGCAGGCTTTCCGCCAGGAAGCGCTGCTCAGCCCACGGCTGGCAAAACTGGTTACCTCGCACCAGCAGATCCTGCTGCAGGGCACCTGCCAGCTGCTGCAGGTGCTGGGCTCGCGCGAGCCGCACCAGGATGCCAAGGTGTTGACGGCCATCATCGGCCGCATGGAATATCAGGGCCTGCTCGACAGCCAGGCACCCATGGCCGATGACGAGATGCTGGCGATCCTCACCCGCTACATGCATCTGGTCCTGGCTTCGGCCTGACCCCAGGCGCAGGAATGCGCCTGTCCCCACCGCCCAAGGAGTGCTTGATGAAAGCCTGGCGCCTGTTGCTCATCGCCCTGTGGTCGCTGTTGCTCAGCGGCTGCCTGGTCAGCTTCAAGGACCCGCTGCCGCCAAGCCAGGCCGCGCCAGCCGGGCTGGTGGGGCACTGGGTGAGCAGGACCGCGTGGGGCCAGCACCTGGCCCTGGCCATCAAGCGCCAGGACGCCAACCATTACCTTGCCATCAGCACCCCCGCCGGGCAGCCGCGCGATGAGGTAGGCTTCACCGTGGCCGGCCATGGCAGCCGCTGGTACGCCTCGGCGCGAATGCCGGCCGATTATGGCGGTCAGTATGCCCTGGTAGGCTTCGAGCTGGCCGACGACGGCGCGCTGGTGGTCTATAACCTCGATGTCGAGCGCATCCAGCAGGCCATTGCCCAGCACGCGCTGAGCGGCGCCGGGCTGGACACCCCGCAAGGCGAGGGCGTGCGGGTGGACAGCGGGCTGGACCAGGTCTTCGCTTACCTGGACGACCCGGCCAACTCCGACGTGTTCGTCGAAATAGCCCGCTATACCCGGGCCAAGTCAAAACCGCAGTAATAGCAAGGAGTCGCCGGTGGACGATTATCAGCAGACGATTCGCGGCCTTTCCGACCGTATCGTGTTGGCCCAGGCACCCATCCGCGTGCTGGACGCGGTGAAATGGGATGACACCATCCGCCAAGATTTCCTCAAGGCCAAGGGCAAGGCCATGCCCGCCGTGGACCGTGCCTACTACCAGAACCGCCCGCTGTCGTTCGACTCCAGTGCGGTGAAGCTGGAATTCCAGAACATCGAGCGCGACATCACCCGCCAGCTGGGGCAGTTCAACCCGGTGGGCCAGATCATGCGGCGCATGTGCAAGGAATACCGCATGGTGGTGCGCATGCTCGAAGCGCGCGGCACCGAGGATTTCGGCCTGATTTCCCAGGAGCTTTACGGCGCCGCCTCCGATGCCTTCCACGCCGGTGACCCGACCCTGGCCGACCTGGGCCTGATGCTGTCGGACTACCTCAATAACATCGACGGCCGGGGCGACCTCAAGGACGAGCCCAAGACCCTCACCGCCAAGGACGCCGTGGGCATGCTGCAAAGCCGCCTGAACCGCACCTTCGGCGAGGCCGAGGAAACCATCCGGGTGTTCGAGTCCGACGGCATCGTCGCCGACGCCGCGGCAGGCGCCGACTACATCAAGATCCGCAGCGACGCGATGTTCAACGAGCGCGACGTACGCGCCCTGGAAGTGCACGAAGGCCTGGTGCACGTGGGCACCACCCTCAACGGCCTGAACCAGCCGATCTGCACCTTCCTGTCCAAGGGGCCGCCCTCGTCGACCGTGACCCAGGAAGGCCTGGCGATCCTGATGGAAGTGATTGCCTTCGCCTCCTACCCCAGCCGCCTGCGCAAGCTGACCAACCGCACCCGCGCCATCCACATGGTGGAGGAGGGCGCCGACTTCCTGCAGATCTTCGACTTCTTCCGCGAACAGGGCTTCGGCCTGCCGGAAAGCTACGGCAACGCCAGCCGCGTGTTCCGTGGCTCCACGCCCACCGGCCTGCCCTTCACCAAGGACCTGTCCTACCTGAAGGGCTTCATCATGGTCTACAACTACATCCAGTTGGCGGTGCGCAAGGGCAAGCTGGAGCAGATCCCGCTGCTGTTCTGCGGCAAGACCACCCTGGAAGACATGCGCACCCTTCGCCAACTGGTGGACGAAGGCCTGGTGACGCCGCCCAAGTACCTGCCCGAGCAGTTCCGCGACCTCAACGCGCTGTCGGCGTGGATGTGCTTCTCCAACTTCCTCAACCACCTGAGCCTGGATCGCATTGAAGCGGACTATTCGAACATTCTGTAGCGGCCTGGTGGCGCTGGCGCTGCTGGCCGGTTGCAGCAGCCTGCTGTTCTACCCGGAAAAGGGCCAGCCATTCGCCCCCGACAAGGCCGGCCTGGCCTACCGCGACGTGACCCTGACCGCCGCCGACGGCACCCGCCTGCACGGCTGGTGGCTGCCGGCCAAGCCCGGTGTGCCGGTGAAAGGCACGGTGCTGCACCTGCACGGCAACGGCGGCAACATGGCCTGGCACCTGGGTGGCAGTTGGTGGTTGCCGGAGCAGGGCTATCAGGTGCTGCTGCTGGACTACCGTGGCTACGGCCTGTCCCAGGGCGAGCCGAGCCTGCCGGCCATCTACCAGGACATCGACGCAGCGTTCAAGTGGCTGGACCAGCAGCCCGAGGTGCAGGGCAAACCCCTGGTGCTGCTGGGCCAGAGCCTGGGCGGCGCCATGGGCGTGCACTACCTGGCCGGCCACCCGCAACAGCTCAAGCGCCTGCAGGCGCTGGTGTTCGACGGCGTGCCGTCGAGCTACCGCGGGGTCGGGCAATTCGCCCTCAGCACTTCGTGGCTGACCTGGCCCCTGCAGGTGCCGTTGTCGTGGCTGGTGCCGGACGACGACAGCGCCATCTACTCCATCGCGGCGCTCAAGGGCACGCCGATGCTGTTCTACCAGAGCATGGACGACCCCATCGTGCCCCTGGCCAACGGCCTGGAACTGTACAAGCACGCGCCACCCCCGCGGGTGCTGCAACTGACCCGTGGTGGGCACGTGCAGACCTTCGCCGACCCCACCTGGCGTACCGTGATGATCCGCTTCCTGCAAGACCCGCAACACTTCAACGGCCTGCGCCGCCTGGGCGAAGTGCCCAACTACCCCGAACAACAAGAGCCGCCCCATGAGTGACGAACGCAACGCCATCCCGATGATCCTGACCGGCATCGGCAGTATTTTCGTTACCGTGGGGTGCTTGTGGTACTACGGCTACCTGCACTTCGCCAAGCCTGAGGACGCCTTGCTGCTGAGTGACTTCACCATGCTCAAGACCATTCCTGGCGAGGATTACAAGGTCTCGGCTACGCCGGCCAATGAAGTGGCGCAGTGTATTGATGGGGTGTTGGTGTTGTTTGATACCCAGCAGAAGGGTTTGAGTGGGGTGTTGGTCAACAGTCAGAAGCAAGCCGTGCACTGCGCGCAAGCCACGCCGTAGCCGCTGCCGCGCACCGCTGCCGCTGCCACGCCGCGGACCGCCTTTGATCTTGATCCCGTGCGGCCTTTGATCTTGATTGTGTGCCCCATAAAGCGCCAGGGCCGACTGGAGGCGTTGACCGAGCGGTCCCTGGCGTAGCCGGGGAAGACGGAACCGGAGGCGCTTCTATTCCGGGCCGTCGGCCGCTTGGGCGACGCCGGAGGGAGGGGACCCGCAGCGGAGCGGAGGGACCAAGCAGGGGCAAGCCCTTTTTGGTTACTTTTTGGGGCGTTTGCCAAAAAGTGACTCGGCGTAAGGCCGAAAAGGTGATTTTGCATCACCCGTAGTAATGGATATGTTCGCGGATTCTGGATCCCGCTTCGGCGATTTCGAACATATGCATTTTCGTGGTGCGACCACCGACTGTTTCGCCCTTACGGCGACTCACTTTTTTTCAGACGCCAAAAAAAGTAAGCAAAAAACGCTTGCCCCTGCTTGGGCCCTCCGCTGCGCTACGGGTCCCCTCCTTCCGGCGCCGCTCAACGGGCAGACGGCACCCGCTATAGAAGCCTGCGGGTTACCGTCTCTTCGGCCTGCGGCCTCGGCCCTTCGGGCAGCCCGTTGAGCGACGCCTCCAGTCGGCCCGGGCGCTTTACGGGGCATACAATCAAGATCAAGAGCCAGATCAAAAGCCAGATCAAGAGCCAGATCAAGATCAAAACCGGGCGGCTCCCGCTGTTTCGTGGATTGCGTTACCATTCGGACACATTTTCACATGGTGGCCACCACGGTAGTGCCATCATCGCCTTCCCCGGAAAAGGAGTTCTGCGCCCATGATCGTCGGCATCGACCTTGGCACCACCCACAGCCTGATCGCCGTCTGGCGCGGCGACACCACGGAACTGGTGCCCAACGCCCTGGGCAGCGTGCTCACCCCAAGCGTGGTTGGCCTGGACGACGAAGGCCGGGTGCTGGTGGGGCAGGCCGCGAAAGAGCGCCTGCATACCCATCGCGCCAGGACCGCGGCGCTGTTCAAGCGCCACATGGGCAGCGCCCAGGAAGTACGCCTGGGCGAGCGCCAGTTTCGTCCCGAGGAACTGTCGGCCCTGGTGCTCAAGAGCCTCAAGGAAGACGTGGAGCGCGCCTTCGGCGAGCCGGTCACCGAGGCGGTGATCAGCGTGCCGGCCTATTTCAGCGACGCCCAGCGCAAGGCCACGCGCATCGCCGGCGAGCTGGCGGGGCTGAAGGTGGACAAGCTGATCAACGAGCCCACCGCCGCCGCGCTCGCCTATGGCCTGCACCAGAAGGACAAGGAAACCTCGTTCCTGATCTTCGACCTGGGCGGCGGCACCTTCGACGTCTCGATCCTGGAACTGTTCGATGGGGTCATGGAGGTACGCGCCAGCGCCGGTGACAACTTCCTTGGCGGCGAGGATTTCGACAGCCTGCTGGTGGAGCACTTCGTGCGCCAGCACGCCGACCTGCCGCCCCTGGAAAACGTGCGCCAGGCCCTGCGCCGCGAAGCCGAACGGGTGCGCAAGAGCCTGGGCCAGCAGGCCAGCAGCGACTTCGTGCTGCGCCTGGGCGGCCGTGAATGGCTGCACACCATCACCCAGGAGCAGCTCGCCGACCTTTACGCGCCGTTGCTTGAGCGCCTGCGTGCGCCCATCGAGCGCGCCCTGCGCGATGCGCGCATTCGTGTCAGCGACCTTGACGAAGTGCTGCTGGTGGGCGGCACCACGCGCATGCCGCTGGTGCGCAAGCTGGCCGCCGGGCTGTTCGGCCGCTTCCCTTCCATCACCCTCAACCCCGACGAAGTGGTGGCCCACGGCGCTGCCGTGCAGGCTGCCCTGAAGGCGCGATCGGCGGCGCTGGAAGAGGTGGTGCTCACCGACGTCTGTTCCTACACGCTGGGCATCGAAGTGTCGCAAACCATGGGTCAGCGCCAGGAAGCCGGGCACTACCTGCCCATCATCGAGCGCAACAGCGTGGTGCCGGTCAGCCGGGTGAAGACCGTCAACACCCTCACCGACAACCAGGAACACGTGCTGGTGAAGATCTTCCAGGGCGAGAGCCGCCTGGTGAAGGACAACGTGGCACTGGGCGAACTGGACATCCCGGTGCCCAAGCGCAAGGCCGGCGAAGTGACCTTGGATGTGCGCTTTACCTACGACAACAACGGCATTCTCGAGGCCCAGGTGAGCATCCCGCTGACCGGCGAGCAGCATGCCCTGGTGATCGAGAACAACCCCGGCGTCCTCAGCCCCGAGGAAATCCAGCAGCGCCTGCAGGCCCTGTCGCAGCTCAAGGTGCACCCGCGCGACCAGCAGGTGAACACCGTGCTGGTGGCGCGCCTGGAGCGCTTGTACCAGGAAAGCCTGGGTGACATGCGCCAGCAGATCAACCACTGGGCCAGCCAGTTCCAGCAGGTGCTCGACACCCAGGACGAACGCCAGATTCGCGAAGTGCGCCATGACCTCACCGAGCGCCTGAGCGAAGTCGACCGGGGCCTGTGGCAATGAGCGAGGTCTACCAGGATTGCTGGCAGGTGCTGCAACTGGACGACCAGGCCGACGAGCGCAGCATCAAGCGCCAGTACGCGCGGTTGCTCAAGGTGCACCGCCCCGACGAGGATGCCGAAGCCTTCCAGCGCCTGCGCGAGGCCTACGAACGTGCCCTGCAGCTGGCACGTTGGCGCGATGAAAGCGATGACGATGCGCACGAACAGGACGCCGTGTGGGTACAGCCCCCGGTGCAGGAACACCCCGAGCCAAGCGTGGCCGTGCCGACCATGGCCGTCGTCGAGCCAGCGCCGTCGGCCGACGTGCAGGCCCACGGCCTGCTGCTTGACCTGACCCCGCACAACCTCGCCGAGCGTTGGCAACAGGCGCTGCAACTAGGCTGCGACCAGGCCTTTGAGCAACGCCTGGCCGAACGCTGTCTGGACGCCCCTCACGCCGAGGCGGCGTTGCTGGACTGGGGCATCAGCCAACGCCAGTGGCTCACGCCCTTCCAGCAGGTGCGCCTGACCCCGTCCCAGCAGCAGGCGCTGGTGCGTTCGCTGATGGTGCGTCACTGCCAGGCCCTGGGCCACAGCCTGCAGGCGGGTGACGAGCGGCCGTTCATGGACGCCCTGACCCACTTGGCGCAGCAACCGTGGCTGGCCGCCTTCGACCGGCGCCTGGACCTGCAGGCCATGGTGCTGGAGCTGCTGGACGACGACCCGGACATCAGCGGCGCGCTGTTCGAACGGGTGTGCCGGCTGTTCGGCTGGGACCAGGCCAAGGGCATTATTCCCGAGCCGCAGTGGCGCTGGCACCGCCTGGTGGAGCGTTGTGAACAGCAGGCCTGGTACCAGCAGCTGCAAGTCATGGCCACCGATACCCGGCAGTCGGCGAGCGCGGCGCAAAAGGCCGCGTTGCTGCTGCTGACGCCGCTCACTCTGTGGCAGCAATACCAGTGGGTGCGCACCTTCGAACACGCCGACTGGCAGGCCTGCCATGACCTGTCGATGAAGTTCGCCTACCAGTACCCGCAACTGCTCGAGCGCCTGCCGTCGGGCGACCCGTTCTTCTGGCGGCGGCTGATGCCGCGGCCGTTCGAGACCCGGCAGCTGCCCAAGGTCTGGGGTGGCGCCATGCTGGTCCTGGCGCTCGGCCATCTGGCCGGCAAGACCAGCCTGCAGGGCTGGTGGGAACAGGTGGTGGCCAGCGCGTTCGTGAGCTTGATCGTGGTGTGGATCGTGCGCTTCGTCATGGGCCTGTGGGCGCGCTTCAGCCATGAACTGCTGGCCCCCGACCTGTGGCTGAGCGGGTGGCTGCCCAAGCGCCTGGACCCGCAACGCCAGGCGCTGCTGATCCGCCATGGCGTGCCGTGGCTGGCGGTGACGGGCTGGGTGGGGCTGAACCTGGGAATACTGGGAGTGGCGGGGTGGCTGGCGCTGAGCGTGCGCCAATGGCTCAAGCCGGATGCCGAGGCCTTGGCCCCGGACTGGCGCAAGCCGTGGCAGGCGGTGGTGCGGGTGTTCGACTGGGATACCTGGCAGTGGGTGACGGCGCTGGTGATGATCGCCGTGATTGCCAGCGCCCAGTTGCTGCACCCGGGCTTCCCGTTGACCACGGGTTTCACGCCCAAGCCCTGACGGGCCGGCTGGCAGGCGCCAGGGGCGCCGCCAGCCTTGCCAGCGTCAGTTGCTGGAGCTGACCGAGTTGCGCGGGGCAATCGGCTGGTTGTCGTTGGAAATGGTCACTTCCACGCGACGGTTCATGGCCCGGCCCGAGACGCTGCCGTTGTCGGCCACCGGGTATTCCTTGCCATAACCCTGGGACACCACGCGGCTTGGGTCCACGCCCATTTTCACCAGCGCGGTGCTCACCGAACCGGCGCGGCGGTCGGACAGGCTCTGGTTGTAGGCCGCCGAACCGGTGCTGTCGGTGTAGCCCTCGACGATCACCTTGCGGTCAGGGTTTTCCTGGAGGAATTGCGCCAGCTTGTTCACGTTCACCAGGCCGCTGGACTTCAGCCCGGCCTTGTTCACGTCGAACAGCACGTCGCCGAAGGTGACCACGGTGCCGCGGTCGGTCTGCTTGGCGTTGAGGCTGTCCTGCAGTTTCTTGATCTGCGCGTCACGGGCATCCAGGCGCGCCTGGGTGCGCTGGGCCGCGGCGTTCTTCAGGTTGGCCTCGGCGGTGCGCAGGGCGATGGTCTGCTTGGCCAGCTCCACGCGCTGGTTGGTCAGGTAGGCCAACTGGTCCACGTCGCGGCTGTCGTCATGGTTGAGGAAGGCCTTGTCGGCCTTGTCCATGTAGTCCGAGGCGTCCTTGGTTTCCAGCGCGGCCACCTGGCTGGCCTGCGGGTTGCTTTGCAGGGCCTGGAAGTTGCTGCGGGCCGACTCAAGGTTGGGGTTGGGTTTGGTGGCGCAGGCGGCCAGGGCAACGCTGGCGGCCAGCAGGGCAGGGATCATCAAATGTTTACGCATGGTGTTCATCCTTTAATCGAATACGGGTGACGACGGCTGGGCCACGGCTCACGGCTGCTGCGTATTGCGCATGCCTTCTTCACGCACGTCCTGGACCCCTGCACGGGCATCCTGCACGGCCTTCTGCGCCTTGGCGGCCTGGGCCTTGCGTTCGGCCACGCGGGCGTCCCACTCGGCCTGTTCGGCGAGCATCCGCGCTTCGGTGTAGTGCTTGTCATGCATGGCCATCTCGGCCTGCTTGAACTTGTCCTGGGCGGACTTCATTTCCACTGCGGCGTACTCGGTGCCGCCGGCGCTGACCGCGCTGTTCACCGCCGATTGGGTGACCGCGTACTGCTCGGTAGGGGGCTTGCCTGCGCAACCGGCGAGGATGAAGCTGGTGCCGATGGCCAGGGCCGCCAGTTTCAGCCCACGCAGGTGATTGAGAGGTTTGGCTGTGCTGGTATTCATGGTGTCAACTCCATTGGAAAACTCCTGAAAAACTTCACCCATGACAGATCTTCCTTGCGGGCCCCAACTGCTAGGCCTGAGCCACATGATCGAAGGGTCTTCTGTGATGGCTTATTGGTTCGGACCGAACCGATTTTTAATTGGTTCACTCGAATTTGGTGAAGACAGGAAATTCCTGACGGACAAGACAGGTTGTTGTAGCAGCGGCCGCCAGGCCGCGTCAGGCGCGACGCGGCACACGGGCCTGGGAGGAAAAATCAGTGCTGCGGTTCGTCGGCCTTGGCCGACAGGTCATGCAGATAGCGCCGCGACAGCGCCAGAAAACGCGGGGTAGGGCCGACATCTTCGTACAACGGGTCGCCTTCCTCGTCGGTAGCGATCACCTTCTGCCCCTTGATATACGGGAAGCTGGTTTCCAGCTCTTCCAGGGCTGCGCCAATCAACTCGCCCAGCAGTTCCTCGGGGTGGTGCTTGGGGTACATCTCGGTGATGGCCGCCAGGCGCGCCGCCGATTCCATGTCCAGCTGAATGTTGTAGCGGGTGGGGCTCAGGCGGCCCTTGGCGTTCTGTTCCCAGTGTTGTGCAAGCTCGCGGATTTTCATGTCGACCTCTTTCATCAGTCCATAGGTTGAGCGTAGCCCCGATCGGCCTTTTGAACATGGCCGGTCAATGCCCTTGTCAGAACCGAGCCCGCTGTGCACTCTTGGGGATAGAGCGGTTTTTCCTGTGCTTGTTCACTCGCATGGCCACAAACCCCCGCGATGGACGGCACGCCAAGAACAATCAAGGAGACTGTGCCAATGACCGAGATCGATGCGCGCCTGCGCGAAGATGTTCACCTGTTGGGCGAGTTGCTCGGCAACACCATTCGCGAGCAATACGGCGAGGCGTTCCTGGACACCATCGAGCGCATCCGCGCCGACGCCAAGGCCGACCGCCGTAGTGGCCCCGACAGCGGCAAGACCGCCACCGAACAACTGAGCTCGCGCCTCAACGACCTCGACGAGCAGGAACTGCTGCCCGTGGCACGGGCCTTCAACCAGTTCCTCAACCTGGCCAACATCGCCGAGCAGTACCAGCTGATCCGCCGCCGCGACGACGACCAGCCGCCGCCGTTCGAGAACGTGGTGCTGCCGCAACTGCTCGAACGCCTCAAGCAGGCCGGCCACAGTGGCGAATCCCTGGCCCGCCAGGTGGGGCGCCTGGACATCGAACTGGTGCTGACCGCGCACCCCACCGAGGTGGCGCGCCGCACGCTGATCCAGAAATACGACGCCATTGCCGCGCAACTGGCCGCCCAGGACCACCGCGACCTCACCGCTGCCGAGCGCGAGGGCATCCGCCAGCGCCTGCAGCGGCTGATCGCCGAGGCCTGGCACACCGAGGAAATCCGCCGCACCCGGCCCACACCGGTGGACGAGGCCAAGTGGGGCTTCGCGGTCATCGAGCACTCGCTGTGGCACGCCATTCCGCACCACCTGCGCAAGGTCGACCAGGCGCTGCACGCCGCCACCGGCCTGCACCTGCCGCTGGAGGCCGCGCCTGTGCGCTTCGCCTCGTGGATGGGCGGCGACCGCGACGGCAACCCCAACGTCACCGCGCCGGTCACCCGCGAAGTGTTGCTGCTGGCGCGCTGGATGGCCGCCGACCTGTTCCTGCGCGACGTCGACCACCTGGCCGGCGAGCTGTCCATGCAGCAGGCCAGCGCCGCCCTGCGCGAAGCCGTGGGCGACACCGCCGAGCCCTACCGCACCCTGCTCAAGCAACTGCGCGAGCGCCTGCGCGCCACCCGCAATTGGGCCCACGCCTCGCTGGCCCAGCCGCAGCCGGCCAGCGCCGAGGTGCTGAGCAACAACCGCGAACTGCTGGAACCGCTGCAGTTGTGCTTCCAGTCCCTGCACGAATGCGGCATGGGCGTGATCGCCGACGGCCCGTTGCTGGATTGCCTGCGCCGCGCGGTTACCTTCGGCCTGTTCCTGGTGCGCCTGGACGTGCGTCAGGACTCGGCCCGGCACACCGCGGCCATGAGTGAGATCACCGACTACCTGGGCCTGGGCCGCTACGCCGACTGGGACGAAGAGGCGCGCATCACCTTCCTGCTGCACGAGCTGGGCAACCGCCGGCCGCTGCTGCCGGCGCATTTCAAGCCGGCGGCGGAAACCGCCGAAGTCCTGGCCACCTGCCGGGAAATCGCGGCGGCCCCGGCGGCCTCCCTGGGCTCCTACGTGATCTCCATGGCCGGCGCCGCCTCCGACGTGCTGGCCGTGCAACTGCTGCTCAAGGAAGCCGGGGTACTGCGGCCCATGCGCGTGGTGCCGCTGTTCGAGACCCTGGCCGACCTGGACAACGCCGGCCCGGTGATCGAGCGCCTGCTGCACCTGCCCGGCTACCGCACGCGCCTGCACGGCCCGCAGGAGGTGATGATCGGCTACTCCGACTCGGCCAAGGACGCCGGCACCACCGCCGCCGCCTGGGCCCAGTACCGCGCGCAGGAAAACCTGGTGCGCATCTGCCACGCGCAGAACGTCGAGCTGGTGCTGTTCCACGGCCGCGGCGGCACCGTGGGCCGTGGCGGCGGCCCGGCCCACGCGGCCATCCTGTCGCAGCCCCCGGGGTCGGTGAACGGCCGCTTCCGCACCACCGAACAGGGCGAGATGATCCGCTTCAAGTTCGGCCTGCCGGACATCGCCGAGCAGAACCTCAACCTCTACCTGGCCGCCGTGCTGGAGGCCACGCTGCTGCCGCCACCGCCACCGGAGCCGGCCTGGCGCGCGCTGATGGACGAACTGGCCGCCGACGGCGTCAAGGCCTACCGCGACGTGGTGCGCGAGAACCCGCAGTTCGTCGAGTACTTCCGCCAGTCCACCCCCGAACAGGAGCTGGGCCGCCTGCCCCTGGGCAGTCGCCCGGCCAAGCGCCGGCAGGGCGGCATCGAGAGCCTGCGGGCCATCCCGTGGATCTTCGGCTGGACCCAGACGCGGCTGATGCTGCCGGCCTGGCTGGGCTGGGAAGCGGCCCTGAACAAGGCCCTGGAGCGCGGCGAAGGGCCGCTGCTGGCGACCATGCGCGAGCAGTGGCCGTTCTTCCGCACGCGCATCGACATGCTGGAAATGGTGCTGGCCAAGGCCGACGCCGACATCGCCCGTTTCTATGACGAACGCCTGGTGCAGGATTCCCTGAAACCCCTGGGGGTGAGCCTGCGCGACCTATTGTCGCAGGCGTGCAAGGTGGTGCTCGGCCTCACCGGCCAAACCCAGTTGCTGGCCCACAGCCCCGAGACGCTGAAATTCATCAGCCTGCGCAACACCTACCTCGACCCGCTGCACCTGCTGCAGGCCGAGCTGCTGGCCCGTTCGCGCAGCCAGGAGGCGGCGCAGGACAGCCCTCTGGAACAGGCGTTGCTGGTCACCGTGGCGGGTATTGCCGCCGGTCTGCGCAACACCGGCTGAGGCTGGCGCAGGTGCCCTGGCGCGTCCACTATCTGTGAGGGGAGCGCGCCAGGCGGCGGCCCCGGCTGGCAACCGGTCACGGTTGCACCGGGCGCCACCTTCCGGGGGCGTGCGCATGGGACGCAGGTTGTTCCTGCTTTGGACGGCTTGTGTGGCTTTGAGCCGCTGTGTATCTTGGTCAGCCTTTTGGCCGTTTTTGTGGCCACCAACCGATTTTGGGATTGGCTTCAGGCAGTTAGCTGCGCTGGGGCGGGTCTGACGATTTCCATATAAAAAGTTGAGGAGCATATCGATGCGCGTGATTCTGCTGGGAGCTCCCGGGGCCGGCAAAGGTACTCAGGCAAAGTTCATCACCGAAAAGTTCGGTATTCCGCAAATCTCCACCGGCGACATGCTGCGTGCCGCCGTTAAAGCCGGCACCGAGCTGGGCATCAAGGCCAAGAGCGTGATGGACGCCGGCGGCCTGGTCTCCGACGACCTGATCATCGCCCTGGTCAAAGAGCGTATTGCCCAGGCCGACTGCGCCAACGGCTTCCTCTTCGACGGCTTCCCGCGCACCATTCCCCAGGCCGAAGCCCTGGTGAGCGCAGGCGTTGAGCTGGACCACGTGGTTGAGATCGCGGTCAAGGACGAAGAAATCGTCCAGCGTATCGCCGGCCGCCGTGTCCACGAAGGCTCGGGCCGCGTCTACCACATCGTCTACAATCCGCCGAAAGTGGCTGGCAAGGACGACGAGACCGGTGAAGAGCTGGTCCAGCGCAAGGACGACACCGAAGAAACCGTGCGTCATCGCCTGTCCGTGTACCACGCGCAGACCGAGCCGCTGGTGGCCTTCTACCAGAAGCTGTCCGCTGCCCAAGGCAAGCCGGTCTACAGCCACATCGAAGGCGTGGGTTCGGTAGACTCCATCACCGCCAAGGTGCTGGCTGCCCTGAGCTGATCGAATCATTCGATCACCGACGGCCCGCTTGCGGGCCGTTGACGTTTATAATGCTGCACTTTTTTCTGATGGATTCGCGCAATGACCACCTTGCTGGCCCTGGATACCGCTACCGAAGCCTGCTCTGTCGCCCTGCTGCATGATGGCAAGGTGCTGAGCCACTACGAGGTCATCCCGCGCCTGCACGCGCAAAAGCTGCTGCCCATGATCCAGGCGCTGCTGGGCGAGGCGGGCATTGGCCTGTCGGCCGTGGACGCCATCGCCTTTGGCCGTGGCCCGGGCGCCTTCACCGGCGTGCGCATCGCCATTGGCGTGGTCCAGGGCCTGGCCTTCGGCCTCGACCGCCCGGTGCTGCCGGTGTCCAACCTGGCCCTGCTGGCCCAGCGCGCGCTGCGTGAACAGGGCGCCCGGCAGGTAGCCGCGGCCATCGACGCGCGCATGGACGAGGTGTACTGGGGTTGCTACCAGGCCGACGGCGGCGTAATGAAGCTGGTGGGCGCCGAGGCGGTGCTGGCCCCCGAGTTGGTGACGCTGCCGGCCGGCGCCCAGGGCGACTGGTACGGCGCCGGCACGGGCTGGGGCTACGGCGAGCGCCTGGCCGTGAAAGCTTCGGCCTGCGACGCCACTTTGCTGCCGCACGCGCTGGACCTGCTGACCCTGGCGCAAGGTGGCTGGGCCCGTGGCGAGGCCGTTGCCGCCGATCTGGCGCAGCCGGTGTACCTGCGTGACAAAGTGGCCACGCCAAAAGCTCGTTGACCGACGAATGGCGCCGCTAACTGTTGGTTTTACCGGCAGTTCATCGGGTATCTGCGGCATAGATGAAACCTTTTGCGCGAACTGTGCTCTAGTTATCACTAGGGCATTTGCTTACCCGCATCAGTGCCGCTAAATTGCCATCATTGGTCCAGAGTAAGCAGTCATGCGCGTAGACGGTTTTTCGTCGAGTTCCTACCCAGTCAAACGCAAGCCCCGCAAGGCGCTGGCGCAGGCCGACGACGCCGAAGACCTGGAAGGCGACTTCGAGGTGCAGCCGTCTGCCCAGCGCAGCGCCCCACGTGGCGGTGCAGTCAGCAACCTGCCGGCGCGCCCGCAGGACATGATCTTCCACCGCTCCATGAGCCGCCGGGTGGCCACCGCCCTGAGCAGCTACCTCACCACCGCCACCTTCGTGGAGTGGGACGCGGACGTGCTGGGGCTGGACGTTCATATCTGACTGTGTCCCTGCTGCCGTACTACCTCGGTTGTCCTTCCTGGAGCGAGCTGGCCTGGCGCGACCACCTGTACCCGGCGGATGCCAAGCCTACTGAATTCCTGCAGCTGTACGGCCAGGTCTTCAACGCTGTGGAAGGCAATACCACCTTCTATGCCCAGCCTGCCCCTGCCACCGTAGCGAAGTGGGCCGCCAGCATGCCCGAACACCTGCGCTTCACCGCCAAGTTCCCGCGGGAAATCAGCCACGGCGGCGACCTGCGCGACCTGCTGCCCGCCGCTGAATCCTTCGTGCAACTGCTCAAGCCCCTGGGCGGCCGCGTGGCGCCATTCTGGCTGCAACTGCCGGCCACCTTCGGCCCGCAGCGCCTGGCCGAACTGGTGGCGTTCATCGACGAGTTGCAGCAGCCGGTGGCCGTGGAAGTGCGCCACCCGGCGTTCTTTGCCCGGGGTGACGAGGAGCGGGTGCTCAACCGCCTGCTGATGGGGCGCCAGGTGGAGCGTATTTGCCTGGACCCGCGCGCACTGTTCAGCTGCACCGACCAGAGCGCCGCCGTGCTCGACGCCCAGGCGAAGAAACCCAAGGTGCCGCCGCGGCCCACGGCGTTCAGCCAGTGCCCACAGGTGCGTTTCATCGGCCACCCGGACCTGCCGGCGAATGACAGCTTCCTGGTGCCCTGGGTGGGCAAGGTCGCCGAATGGATCGAAGAAGGGCGCACGCCCTACATCTTCCTGCACACCTCCGACAACCACCGCGCGCCCCTGCTGGCGCGGCGCTTCCATGCCCAGCTGATGCAGCGCCTGCCTGGCCTGCCGGCCCTGCCGGAACACCCGCGCGAGCCGGTGGCGGAGCAATTGGGCCTGCTGTAACGCAACACGCGGTGTGGCCGGACGCAGCCTTCGGCAGCTGCTACATCCTGTGGGAGCTGGCTTGCCAGCGAGCTGTTGGGGCCATAAAAGCTCGCTGGCAAGCCAGCT
>NZ_JBSKHP010000021.1:0-125955 GCF_057128625.1 Pseudomonas imperatae
TGGCCAACGCCTCCAGTCGGCCCTGGCGCTTTATGGGGCACACAATCAAGATCAAAGGCCGCACGGGATCAAGATCAACAGCGGAACGCGGTGCGGCTCTTGGCTCACTTTAAATAAATTTCACCCCCGGACGCGGCGTTTCATCCACCACCAACTCGAAGACATCCGGCCGCGAATAGTGCCCAACCACGTCGAAATCATAGCGAGCACGCACTAAATCCTCACTGTCGATTTCAGCCACCAGCAACCCTCGTGCCCCCACCAACGGCCCCGCCAGCACATCCCCCAACGGCCCGATAATGACACTGCCACCATTGATCAACGGCCGTTCCGACGGCCAGTTGGCCACCTCGGTGCCCAGGGCCGCAGGCGAATCCTGCACCTGGCAGGCGCTGACCACGAAGCAGCGCCCCTCGCAGGCCACGTGGCGCATGGTCACCTGCCACATCTCGCGTTCATCCACCGTGGGCGCGCACCAGATGTCCACGCCCTTGGCATACATGGCCATGCGCAGCAGCGGCATGTAGTTTTCCCAGCACACCGCGCCACCGATGCGCCCGGCCGCGCCTTCCACCACCGGCAGGGTGGAGCCGTCGCCCTTGCCCCAGATCAGCCGCTCGGTGCCGGTGGGCATGAGTTTGCGGTGCTTGGCCACCAGGCCCTGTTGCGGACAGAAGTACAGGACGGTGCAGAACAGTGTGTGGCCGCTGCGCTCGATCACCCCCAGCACCAGGTTGGCGCCGGTGCGCTGGGCAAGGCCGGCCAGGGCCTCGGTTTCAGCGCCAGGCACGTCGATGGCGTTGGCGTGGTAGCGGGCGAAGGCGTCGCGGCCCTCGGGCAGGCGGTAGCCCAACTGGGTGCCGAAGGTCTCGCCCTTGGGGTAGCCGCCCAGCAGCGCTTCGGGCATGACCACCAGTTGGGCGCCGGCGTCGCGGATGGCGTCTTCGTAGCTGAGGATGTGCGCCAGGGTGTCGGCCTTGCCGCCGGGCAAGGCGCCGATTTGCAGGGCGGCAACGATGGATTTCGACATAGCAGGTAGCTTCCGTGTGCAGGACTGTTTGCACATTGTCGGCGGCTGGTGAATCATGAATAAAGCCCCATTCAATTCTGAATGATATGAACCAGATGAATATCGTCGACGTCGATCTCAACCTGCTGAAAGTCTTCGAAGCCTTGCACGACGAAGTCAGCGCCAGCCGTGCGGCCCTGCGCCTGGGCGTGACCCAGTCGGCGGTGAGCGCGGCGTTGCGACGCCTGCGCGAGGTATATGGTGACCCGCTGTTCGTGCGCACCGGGCGCGGCCTGGCGCCGACCCTGCGGGCCAACCAGTTGAAGCCGCTGATCAGCGAGGCGCTGAACAAGTGCAGGCAGAGCCTGACCTTGCTCGATCCCAACGCCAGCGACTACCGGGGCCGCGCGGTGAGCCTGGGGCTGTCGGATGATTTCGAGATTGCCTTCGGCCGCGCACTGATCGAGGAAGTGGAGCGCCGGGCGCCGGGGCTGCGCCTGATCTTCCGGCAAACCCACACGCAGATCGTCGCCCAGGCCCTGAGCGAGCGCACCCTGGACCTGGCCATCACCGCCGGCGGCTTCAACGAACGCATGCTCAGCCGCCAGGTGTTGGGTGAAGGCGATTACTTGAGCCTGGTGGACCCGGCCAGCCTGGCAGCTGGGCAGGCCGAGATTGAAGTGGACGAATTCGTCGCCCGTGAGCAGATCCTGATTTCCTCAGGTGGCTTCATCGGCATCATCGACGAAGCCCTGGCGGCCTTGGGCCGCACCCGACAGGTGCAGGCCTCGACCACCCACTTCGCCGCCCTGCCCTACCTGCTCAAGGGCTCACGGGCGATTGCCACGGTGCCGGCGCATGCGGCGTGGCGCATTGCCCAGGTGTGCGGGCTGGCGACCCTGCCCTGCCCGTTGAACCTGCCGCGCTACCCCATCGAAATGGGCTGGCGCACCCACGCGCAGATCGACCCGGCGCTGCTGCGCGTCCGCGAGGCCATCAGTGCCTGCGTGGGCGATGCGTTACTTGTTGGCGGCCATTAGCCGGTTGACCTCGGCACGTACCATGTTGGCGTACTCAGGCGGCGACATGCCATCAAGCTCTGCGCGTACCCATTCGGCCCAGCGGCCCTTGCGCTTGGACTTCTCGCTGATCAGGCGCGCGGCGTCGGCCTTGGCCTTGCCCAGGTTGGACTGCCAGAGGTCGAACAGGCGGGATTTCTCGTCCTCGATCATCGCCCGCTCGGCGAGGCTCATGTTGGCCAGATTGAAACTCATGGGGTAACCCTGCAGCGTGAAAATTGGCCGCTATCTTACACTGTCGGGCAGCCGGACCTGAACACCGCTGCAACTTTCGCCCACTGCTGCAATCCATTGTTCACTGCCATCAATTACCAGGAGCAACGCATATGGCCCGTAAAACTGCCTCGCAAGCCGCCGATCAGATCAAGGATCAAGCCTTCAGTGAACTGCAGGCGCTGATCGAGGAATCCGAAGCCCTGCTCAAGAATGGCGCGGAACTGGTGGGGGAAGAAGCCGAGACCTGGCGTGAACAGGTTGGCTTGAAGCTCAAGCAAGCCCGGGAGTCGGTCAGCGGCGCTCGCGACCGTGCCCAGCCAGTGGTGGAAGCCACCCAGGAATACATCGGTGGCCACCCCTGGCAGACCGTGGCCATTTCCGCCGGCTTCGGCCTGGTGGTGGGCCTGCTGCTGGGCCGCCGTTCGTAACGGGCGCGCAGGACGCCGCCTGACGGCAGCTGCTACACACTTCCCCCGTAGCAGCGGCCGCAGGCCGCGTCATTCACGCAGCGCCAGGGCCTGCAGGCGCGCCAACTCTTCCACGCCAATCTGCACACCTTCCTGTCGGGCCTTGGCCCGCGCGCGATAACGCCGCTCCCCGGCCATCCGCGTTACCCCCACTTCCTGCATGCGCTCCACCAGCTCGCGACTGCGCGCGGCGAAGTCATTGCCGGCCGCCTTGCTCGGGTCGATGACAATGATCAGCTGGCCGGTCCAGGGCGTCTGCGCCCCAGGGTGCTGGCTCCAGTCGAAACCAAAGGAGAAGTTGCCACCCGTCAGCGCAGCGGCCAGCAACTCGACCATCATCGACAACGCCGAGCCCTTGTGCCCGCCGAACGGCAACAACGCACCGCCATCGAGAATGGCCTTGGGATCGGTGGTGGGCTGGCCGTGGCGATCGACGCCGGTGCCGGGCGGCACGACCGTGCCCTGGCGCGCGGCGATCTGCACGTCGCCATGGGCCAGGGCGCTGGTGGCCATGTCGAAGACGATCGGATCATGGCCTTCACACGGCGCGGCGAAGGCAATGGGGTTGGTGCCGAACAGGGGCTTCTGGCCGCCATGGGGCACCACGCAGGTCATGCTGTTGACCACGCTCAAGGCCACCAGCCCCTCACGGGCGAAAGGCTCGACATCGGGCCACAGCGCGGCGAAGTGGTGCGAATTGCGAATCGCCAGCACCGCGATGCCGGCTTCACGCGCCTTGGCCAGCAGCAGCGGCCGGGCCGCCGCCAGGGCTGGCTGGGCGAACCCGCGCGCAGCGTCCACACGCACGAATCCCGACGCCACATCTTCGACCACCGGCACCGCTGCACCATCCACCCAGCCGCTCGCCATGGACGACACATAGCCCGGCACGCGAAACACGCCGTGGCTGTGGGCGCCGTCCTGCTGGGCGGTGGCACAGTTGTGCGCGAGCACCTGGGCCACCGAGGCCGAGGCGCCATGGCGCTGGAATATCTGGCTTAGCAACGGCACCAGCTGGTCGAAGGCCAGGGTCGTGGTATGTGGAGTGTCGACAGCAGGCATCACAAGCTCCTAGCAGGGGGGATAGCCGATTAATCACACCGCCCCCGCTCCCGTGTCAATAGCAGAGGCGCCGGAGGGGCGGTGGTACACAACTAACGCCGCCAACAGGCATGGAAAAACTACTTTGGGCGCCCATTTCGCGGCAATTGGAGCCGTCATGCCTACCCCTATCGTTCATGTGCCGTTTTTCCACCCCGACCTGCTGCGCAGCCGGTTTATCAGCAACGTCAGCCAGGCCTTCAGAGACGAACGCCTCAGCCAGGTGGAGCACGACTGGCTGCTGGCCGACAAATCGCCTGATACCTTGCGCGTCGACCAACCGCTGCTGGCCCCCGACCAGCGCCTGGACCCGCAGCTGGCAGGCGCCATGGTGTTCAGCCACCCCGACCCGGCAAACCCCTCCGTTTACCTGTGGACGCTGCTGGACGGCATCCAGCCCTTTACCGACCGCACGGCCCTGGAGACTCGCCTGCGCACATTGCAAGGGGCGCCGCAGGCGCAGTTTGAACTGGAGCAGGTGCAGCAACCCTTGTTCGACAGCATCAGCGCCACCTATGTGTTGCAACGCGCCGACCACCTGGCCGAAGCAGCCCGCTGGTTCGGGCAACTGCCCGCGCTGGACAGCCAGTTGCAGAACCGTGTGAAAGCAACCCTGACAGCGCAATACCCAGGCAAGGCCAACGACCCCGATAATGTCTGGCTGCAATACGTCAACAAGCAGGATGGCAACGTCAGCCAGACCCTTACCCTCGCCGAATATCACCTGCAAGTGTTCGCTGGCCAGCAAGCGCACAGTGAACAGCACCTCAAGTGGCTGCCCCATGACGACCAGCCAATGAGCGACAAGGCCCGCGATGCGCTGCAGGCGACTCTCGACGGCAGCTTCGCCGCCGTGCCCGATAGCTATGTCAAGGCCCTGCAGGAGGCCTGGCAGGCCCAGCGCGCAAGCCTGGCCCAGTTGTATGGCGCAGCCTTCTACCAGGCCTTGCTGCAAGCGCGCGCCAACGGTCAATTGCTGGGCGACCACTGGCCCTGGCTACGCGCGGCCCTTGTCGAGGGCCATGCCTGCGGGCTGGCCCTGGCAGAACATGGCGAATCCACGCCACTGGTGACCGTGGCGGGTGCACTGCTGATCGCCGACCCTGCCGGGCCCTCGGTGTATGTCTACGATGGCCAGGGCGAACTGCAGCGCCACGCCAGCCGTATGTCGTTGATGCTTTACCTGACCACATTGCCTGAAGCGCCTGCCGCCGTGGCGCGAGCCGACCATGAGGCATGGGCAGGGCTGGCACGCCCGCAGCTGCTGACCCCGCCCTTGGGCCCTACCCCGCTGCTGGCGTGCATGGACGCCATCGCCCAGTGCCAGGCGCGTAACCTGCGCAGTTGCCTGCAGCAACGGGGTGGGAGCCCGGGCCGCGCCATGGTGCTGGTTGACCAGGCCCTGGACGTTCGTGGGCTGCTCGACCAGCGTCTGCTGAACCTGGACCCAACGCGGCGCTGGCGGCCATTGCCGCTGCTGCAGCAAGGCGTGCTGCTGGCGCGGCCCGGCGCGCTGAAACAAACCGCCCAGTGGATGAAGCAACTCCACGAGTTCAACAACCGCCACCAAGCCTTGCGGGGCGGGACTGCCGACCTGGAGGAAAGTGCTGCCGATGTACTGGACCCGGCCTTGAGCGTGATCAGCGCACACCTGTCGAGCCAGTCAGTGACCTTCGACCTGAGCGCCCCGGGGGACGAACAACCGCTGTGGGTCAGCCTGGCGGACGTCCTGGTAGAGCGCGTCAGCCGCCCCGAAGGGCGCCCGCGCTGGCTGCCAGCGGCCCAGGAGCAACACGGTGGGGCGCTCCAGGCACTGCCGAAAAGCCTGGTGACAGCGCTGCTGAACCACGCAGGCTCACGCCTGGACAAGACCTTTAACACGGTGCTGGAAGCCGACCGCGGCTTGCGCCTGCAAGGCCTGTGGGCCTGGCCCCAAGCCGAATCCCGGCAGATCCGCGAGGGCCTGCTGCGCCTGGAGCTGGGCATGCAACGGCGTTTTGGCAAGCTTGCGGCCGGCGCCCTCGACCAGTTGCAGCAGGTATTGGACTATCCATTGGAACATCAGCGCCCCGCTGGGACGGGCCGGGCCAAGGCCCATGGTGTCAGTGTGCGCTTCAACGACCGGCCCGAGGCGGTGCTGAGCAACGTGTTCGTGGTACACACCGACGGCGATGATTCTGGCCAGGTGCTGCTCTGGTCGGTGCTGGCAGGCGTGGAGGTATTCAGCACCCGCACCTTGCTGCTGCAATCGCTGGGGGACCGCCTGCGTACCCCGCCACTGAACGTCGACTGGCTGTCGTTGTTGCCACCTGACGATGATGAAGCCTTGAGCCGGGCGCTGGGCCGCACACCCGAGGTGCCCCTGAGCCTGTCGACCTGGCCGATCACCGATTCGGTGCCCCGCCGGTTGCAACTCGATGAACGCCGACGTCAACGCCAGGCCGCCCGCAGTGCCTATCAACTCACCTGCACACTGCGTTTCAGCGGTGAGCTGGTTCGCCGCTACGTGCACCTCACCGCGGTCAAGGACGCCCTCACCACCTACCTGCAGGGACTGGATACTGCCCTGGACTACTGGCACCTGAAGACCACCCTGCCAAGTTGGCTCACCGATGCTTCCTCCCAGGAGCTCACCACCTATACCGCGCTGGTTGGCACCTGCGCGCGCCTGCAGGCATTGGGCGAGGACTATCTGTTCGACATCCCCGACCTCAGGACCTTCACCCGTGGGCGCGTGACTGAAAGGCTGCAGCAGGACTTGGGCGACAAGGCGCCGCAACCGGACGATGTGCTCATCACCCTGCGCCACTTTACCCCCGGCCTGGTGGGGGCCGGTGAAATCCCCTCGCAACTGCCTGCCGCTACCCAGGTGCAACGCGAGACCCTGACCACCGCCGCCATCGACCAGTTGACCTTGCTGCCCGGTACGCCTGCCATCCTCGAGATGACCGACGCCAGCCCATTGCCGGCGGGGCTGGACAGCGACTACGTCCGCAAGATGGTGGCCAGCCTCGACGTCGCCAGCCAGTATCGCCAGCTGCTGGCCACCCGCCTGAGCCCCGACGATGCCGACTACGCGACCCGACAGTTGCGCTACAGCCGCCAGCTGACGGCAGAACTGATCACCGCGGCCTATCAGCAAAAAATGGCGAAGCGCCTGAGCGATACTGCGTACCGCTATGTGGCGGCCGTGCTGACCATGCCCGATGCCCTGGCGCGGCAACCCTTGGCCGGTGTCGATGTGGTGATCCGCCCCCTGCAGTTTCAAGCCGCCAGCTACCTTGACCCGGACACCGCGACAGGCATGCACCTGATAGGCCCCAAGGACATCACCCACGGGCCACTGGTGCTCTACACCCCCTACAACGACCAATCGATGTTCCGTGAGTACGCCAACGCCGACGACCTGCTGGCCAAGTTGCGCGCCGACACGGCCATGCAGACCGAAGTCATCGCCCAACTGGACCCGGCCATCAGCAACCGTTACGCACGCCACGGGTTTAATCACCCCCACTTGCCCATGCTGGGTGAATCGCCCCTGGACGTGGAACTGCGGCCCGATGGCACCCAGCTCCACGCCGCCGACCCGGTCGCCGGCAGTGCGTTGCACTACCTGTTCCGGGATAACCTGGCGGTATTGAAACGCGTCAACAAGACGGCCACGGTGACCACCGAGGAAGCAAACTGGACGACCTTCCGCTACCTGATGACCCTGGGCATCGAGCAGGGCTCGATCCTCCTGCCAGGCTCCCTGGCCAAAGTGCTCAACCTGTGGCAGAGCGAGAGCTGGTTCCAGGCTTCGATCAACGCCGCGTCCCGGCAACGCTGGGGCGAAGCCTTGACCGACTTCGTTGCAGCCCTTGGCCTGCTCGCCGGCTCGGAAAACTCTGCCGAGCACATGATGGGCGTCGGCCGCCGCCTGTGGCCCGCCGCCCCGCGCCCTGCGCCAAGCCTGCCGGCTATTCCGAACTTCCGCCTGGAGGCGGCGAAAATAGAGCGCATCAGCCTGTTCGAGGCACAGGGGGTAGACCTGCGGCGCATGACCTTCGACGCCACCCGCAACGTCTATGTCTACGCAAATGAACTCTACGTAGTGATACAGGGGCGCGTATGCAAGGTGCGTGAGGAAAACGGCCAGTGGTTCCTTACCCGCGACCAGCGCGAGGGGCCACGCATCGAATGGCAGGCGAGCGGCGCTTGGGAACTGGTGATATCGGTGCCACCGTTGAGCAACGGCTACAACATCCTGCGCATCCTCGACCAGCATGGCACTGACCAGCAGATCAACCGTGTATTCATCACCCAGTACAAAGGCATGGCGCGCTTATTTACTGGCGACCCCGCGAAGGCCCAGCAGGTGTGCGCAGCCCACGCCCAAGCCTCCCATTACCTGATAACAGCCCTGGAGAACCTCAATGCCCGCCAACCGCAAAAGTCGCTGCCGGCCCGCACCGAATCGCTGTTGATGGACATGTTTGGCGTAGCCGCCACGACCCCGAAACTGCTGCACCAGGTGCGTCGTGCCCTGACCAGCGTGCTGTCGGGGCTGCAAGAGCGGTCGCTGGAACCGCTCAATTCCCAGCGGCTGATATTCGGCCTGAATCGGCCAGGCTACACCCGCACTCATGGTTTCGTGTTTCGCGGCGATCACCACCGGCGCATCTTCCTGACCGAACAGTTCTTTCAGCTGGACTTCAGCATCCTGCTCAACGTCGATCCGCTCAAGCGGGTGATCGACCCGTTACTTCACGCCCAGGCCACCACCCTGATTCATGAAGTGTCACACCAGGCCAACCGCACCACCGACATCGCCTACCTGAACTCCGGCTACCCGCCGGTCGATACCCTGTACAACACCAGCGCCGGCCAGCAATTCTTCATCCAGCAGCTGAACATGCACCGGCGCGGCCTGTCGCTGCAGACGCCTCATAACCGGCTGTTCAAGGTGGAAGACCGAACGAGCGGCGTGCTGCGTGATCTGGCCGACGCGGACGGCAAGGGGCTGGAGCGGGTGTACAAGCACACCGCAACCACGGAACTCGACGCGGCAAGGGAGGTGTTCATGCTCGACCCGTTGCGCCGCGCCCAGGTGATTCTCGACAACGCCGACTCCGTCACCCTGCTGGCAACGTCGCTGGGGCGTGAGCTCTGGTAACCCGCTTGCGCCAGCCCCCTGGCCACGGCAGCAGGGGGCCTCGATAAACAATAAGTGCGGGTCTATAAGCGAATTGCCATGATTGCGGGTTCCAGCCATTCGAGGCCAGGGGTTAGAATGGCGCATTGCTTCTGGAGCCTGCCATCGAAATGCCCGCCACCCCTGACCACTCTGACGCCATCACCGAGGCCGCCGCCCAGTGGTGCATGCGCCTGCACGCCGAGGATTGCTCGGCCCAGGAGCGCGCGCAGTTCGAACAGTGGCTGGGCGCAGACCCCTTGCACGCCCGGGAATATGCAGCCATGGCAGAGATCTGGACCCTGTCCGATCAGCTGCCGCGGCCTGCGCCAGCGGTGGTGGTGGCAATCCCCGCGCGCCGTCCTGCCCTGCGGCGCTGGGCCGTGGCTGCGGCCATCAGCGCCGTGGCACTGCCCCTGGCGGCCTACACCGGCTGGAGCGCCGGCTGGCTGCCGGATGCGTACCAGCACGAGACCAGCCAGGGCGCCCTGCGCCACGTGGTGCTGGGCGACGGCACCCGGGTCGAGCTGAACCTGGACAGCGAGCTGAGCTACACCAACTTCAAGGACCACCGCCAGGTGCGCCTGAGCCGCGGCGAGGCCTTCTTCGAGGTCACTCACGACGCCCAGCACCCCTTCGTGGTCAAGGCCGCCGAGGGCCGCATCAAGGTCACCGGCACCCGCTTCAACGTGTGGAAATACCAGGACCAGGTGCGCGTGACCCTGGTGGAAGGCTCGGTGCTGGTGAGCAGCATCAACGCCGACCCGGACGGCGGTTTCCGCCTGGGCCCGGGCATGCAGGCGCGCTACAAGGCCGGCGACTACGAGCCGCAGCTGAGCCAGACCTACGCCGGCGACAACAGCCTGGCCTGGCGCGACGGCAAGCTGATCCTCGACAACCTGCCGCTGGCCGATGCCCTGCCGCTGATCAACCGTTACCTGGAAAAGCCCCTGGTGCTGGGCGACGACCACAGCGCACACATCCGCATCGGCGGCATGTACGACACCTCGCGCATCCGCAACCTGGTGGCCAGCCTGCCCAAGGTGCTGCCCATCTACCTGACCCAGAACAACGAAGGCAACACGGTGCTCAACAGCATTCCTGCCCAGCCTTGATGTGAATCTTTTCCAACCTGTACACGGGGAAATCACGAATTTTCCACAGTTGGGGGTTCATGATTCAAGCGGTCCATTCGTCCTATACGTAGGAGCGATATTTCACCGGACCAGCTCTGGAACAGGAGTTTTCCCATGCACAACTCGCCAATGCCCACCCCCGCCCTGGCCGCAGCGCGCCCGCAAACCGCGGCGCAGCCCTTGCCCGAGCGCTGCAGCAACAGCCAGATCAAGGTACTGCTCAAGGCGTATGGCCTGCGCACCAGCCTGATCCGCCTGAAGGTGATCGACGCCCTGCTGGGCGCCGAGCGCGAGGGCCGCAGCATTGGCGTGCGGGCGGTGCACACGCACCTGCAGGAGCTGGACATCCCGCTGTCGTTCCTGAGCGTGCGCGAGGTGCTCAAGCGCCTGGGCAGCGAAGGCGTGATCGAGATGCACCCCGACAAGACCTACGGCCTCAGCGAGCACGCCCTGGGCATGCTGCGCCCGCATTGATCTCCACGGGTGTAGCCGCTGCCGCAGGCTGCGCTGGCCCGTTTGAACCCAGAAGATCTTCAGCGAGGCATAAGGCCAGCGCAGCCTGCGGCAGCGGCTACGTTGTTGTCATGGCCCTGCCGTCAGGGCTTGACCTTGCGGCGCATGATGCCGTTCAACACGACCACTACCACGGCGACGCCAATGGCGATGTACTGGAACAGTTTCTCGCTGATCAGGCCGTCCTTCTGCATCCACGACAGGCCCAGCATGATGGCCAGCACGGCGATGGAAATGAAGACGGAATAGATCAGGCGTTGCTTCTGGGTCATGGGGTACTTCCTGGTTCATTTGTATCGAATGGGTGTCAACAGCCACACCAAGCACATACCCGATCGCGGGGATGCGCCGGGGTTTTCAGGGTCTCATAGTACAGTGCCCATCCTGCTTTGTGGACGGGTGCTTCACTCTATGAGGATTTACCCATGTTGCGTCGAATCACTCTGCTGATTCCCCTTCTCATGATCGCATCGCTGAGCGGTTGCTGGATGTTCATGCCACCAGGCGGTGGCGGCGGTGGCCACGGTGGCGGTGGTGGCGGCGGTTTCGGTGGCGGCCATGGTGGCGGCCCCGGCTTCATGCAAGGACGCTGATTCCGGAAGCGAGCCTGCGGGCTCGCTTTTTCCATGCCCGTGGCAGCTTTTTTTATCCCTCCCCCATGCTTTCAGCACCCTCACGCTAGCGGCTAAACGCCACAACGCCTGTTTCTGCGCCCCTCCTCCTTGACACGCCGATTCGCACTACACAACAACGCCCATTTTCCTACCGCACACATCACCGTTGCCGTCTGTAGCTGCGCGCGATACGCCTTAGAATTTGCCTGGCACAACCCCCTATCTGGAAGGGCATCCAGCTCCTTCGCCATTACAAGGACGTCAGCATGGACATCAATGACCTCAAGCAAGTCGATATCAGCCAACTGCCCCATTCGCTGCAACGCCTGATCGACTGCATTGGCGTGGAGAACGCCTATCACCTCACCTGCCTGTACGGTGGGCGCCCCAAGTACATCCCCAAGCATGCGCAGCGCACGGCGCTGGCCAAGCACTTGCCGCCCGAAGCCCTGGCACGGCTGATTGAACGTTTCGCCGGGCTGGCGCTGGAGATCCCCAAGGCCGATCACTTCAGCCGGCAATTGCGCAACCGGCAGATCCAGGAGGAAAGTTCCAAGGGCAGTTCACGCAGTGAGCTGGCGGACAAGTACGGCCTGAGCCTACGCCAGATCGGCAATATCCGTCGCCAGGAAGCCGCGGCCCTGGCCGACCCGTCGTAAGCCATGGCAGCGGGTCCCGTAGCCGCCCACGGCGACTACGGGTTTGTCGAAGGCAGCGGTCAGAAATCGCGCTTGTAGAAGATATCCAATGAGCTGGCCACGCCGCTGGCCACTTCCACGTACACCTTCTTGCTCAGCTTGTAGCGCAAGGCAATGGTGTTGGCGGGCTCGAACACCCCCACGCCGTAGCGCAACGTGAGCTTCTCCGACAGGTTGCCGCTGGCCACCACGCTGGTGGTGGTGCCGCTGCCCTGGGTGTCGAGTTGGAAGTCCTGGATGCCCAGGTCCTTGGCCAGCGTGTCGGTCACCTTCGAACTGCCCGCCAGCCCCAACCCCAGCGCCGCCTGGGCGAGCATGTTGTTGTCCTCGCCGGTGGTGCTCAACGGGCGCCCCAGCACCAGGTAGGACAGCGCCTGCTCCTGGCTCATGGTGGGTTCGGAGAACACCTCGGTGGTCGGCTGTTCGGCGCTGCCGCTCAGGCGAATGCCGGCGATCACGTCATCGGTCTGGCGAATGGCTTCGATGTCCAGGTACGGCTGGGCGATGGGCCCGGCGAACAGCAGCCGCGCGCGGCGAATGGTCAGGCGCTGGCCATAGGCGCGGTAGCGGCCGTCGTTGAGGTTCAGCTCGCCGCGGGTGTCGAGGTTGTCACCGATGTGCAGGTGGCCGGCCAGGTTGGCGCTCAGGCCGAAGCCGGTGAAGGTCAGCTTGTCCTGCCCCACCTCGACGTTGATGTCCATGGCCATGGCCATTGGCGCGGCCGCAGGCGGCGCCTGGTGGCCGATGATCACCGTGTCCTCCGAGACCTTGACCGTGGACGGCGGCAGCTCGCGCACGGTGATCGCCCCCGTGGGGATCAACACCTTGCCGGTAACCGCCAGCTTATCGTCGGCCAGCACGATGTGCAGGTCAGGTGCGGCCTCAAGCTCGGCGTAGGGTTCGACGGTGACCGGCAGGCGCGTGCCCTTGAGGCTGATGTCCGCCGCCAGCGCCTGGCCCCACTGCAGTTGGCCGCCCAGGCTGCCCTGGCCGGCCTTGCCGCTTTTCCAGTCGCCCTGCAGGTGCAGGCTCTCGCCGGCGATCTGTGCCTGCACCTGCAAGTCGGTGAAGCTGACCGGCAGCTGCGCGCCAGCGATCTCGCCGCCGCTGAGCTTGACCGTGCCATTGACCTGCGGGGCCACCAGGGTGCCGGCCAGCTGGCCGCTGCCGTCCAGGCGCCCGGCGAGTTTCTCGACCATGGGCGCAAACGGCCGGGCGATGCCGATGTCCAGGCCCTGCAGGCGGAAATCGCCGCTCAGTGGCTTGTTGCGGGCCAGCGGGTCGATGCGGGCGTTCACCTGCAGTTGCCCCAGGCGCTCGCCCTGGAACTGCAACTGGGTGTCGATGCGCCGCGGGCCCAGGGTGCTGCTCAGACGCAGGACCTGGTAGGGGAAATCCAGCCATTGGTCCTTGTCCTTGAGGCGCAAGGTGCCACCGCTGGCGTCCACCAGCACTTGGCCCTTGGGCCCGCTGGCGGGCAGGTCCAGTTGCAGGTCGGCGTTGAGCAGGCCCTGCCAGGCGAAGTCCTTGGGCAGCCATTGGGCCAGGCTTTGCAGCGGGAACTGCTTGAGGTGGTAACGCAGCTTGGGCTCGGGCATCAGCCGCTGGTCTTCGCCACACAGGCTGGCGCCGCCCGACTGGAAGCAATGGGCGCCCAGGTTGAGGGTGCCGTTGGCCAGCCGCTCCAGCTTGGCGGGGCCGGCCAGGCGCCAGTCCTGGCCGCCGGCCTGAATGTCGGCGCTGGCCAGGCGGCCGCGCCAGTTGCCCTTGTCCAGGGTGCCGTCGAGGGCGGTGGCGAGCACCAGTTGCGGGCCCTTGAGGTCCAGTTGCAACTGCTGCTTGCGCAGGTCGCCGGCGGCCTTGGCGGTCAGCGTGCCCAGGGCGGTTTCGCCGGCGCGAATGCCGGAGGCCGTCAGGGCCAACGTACCCTGCTGGGCCTTGCTGAGCGTGGCCGCCAGGTCGATGGCCTGCAGGCGGTTGTCGCCCAGGCCCAGGCCCTGCCCCTTGAGGGCGAACTCGCCCTGGGGCGCCTGCAAGGTGCCGGCGGCATCGATGCGGCCCTTCAACTGGCCCTGCAACTGCGGCCACAGCTGGCCCAGGCGTGGCAGGTCGAGGTCGATGCGCCCGGCCAGGCGCTGGTCCAGGCTGCCGCTGCCGTTGATGTGGTTGTCGCCCAGGCGGATGTCGAGGTTGGCCAGGGTCCAGCGCTGGTCGGCGCCCTGGGCCTTGGCCTGGAGCACCGCCGGCTGGCCGCGCAGGCGGCCCTTGAGGTCGAGGTCGGCGTCCAGTTGCAGCTTGCCGCCGGCCAGCTCGCCCTTGCTGCGCAGAGGGCCCGCCAGGTTGCCGGGCAGCTCCGCGACCCAGAACGCAGGGTCCAGGTTGCTCAGGTCCAGGGCGGCGTCCCAGCGCACGGCATCGGCGAAATACAGCTTCAGGCTGCCGCTGGCGGTGCCCTTGCCGGCCGCAAGGTTGAGCTGGGGCAGGAATACCGCGCCCAGGTCGCCGCTGAACGGGCTGGCCAGGCTGAAGGCGCCGGCGGGGCCGTTGAAGTCGCCGCTGAAATTGCCCATGTACTTGCCGTTGCGGTACGCCACTTCAGTGCTGAAGCGGTGCACGCTGACCTGGGGCTCGGCGACGTCGGGGTACAGGTGGTGCCAGGGGAAGTCCAGCCAGTCCAGGCGCGCGTCGGCGCTCAGGCCGCCCTGCCAGCTCAGCTGGCCGTCGAGCTTGACCCGCTGGTTGTCGTTGGCGCCCAGTTGCAGGCCCTGGACCTTGGCGCCCTTGGCATCGGCGACGCCGGTCAGGGCCAGGTTCATGGCCTCGCCTTCGGCGGGCAACTGCGCCTTGCCGACGATCTGGTAGCCCGCCTTGAGGTCACCCTTGGCGCTCAAGTCCAGCTGGTTGAGCTGCAGCGTGTCAGGCAGGCTGGGCGCCGCCTTGAACGCAGCGGAGACGATATGCAGCTGGGCCGGAAGGTTGTCGGCCAGCGGCTGCAGCTCGCCGCTGACAGTGGCCGGCAGGTAGCCGCTGCTCTGGCCGTGCAGCTGCAGGCTGTCGAGCAGGTTGCCGTCGATGTCCAGCGCCAGCTGCCACGGCTGCTCGCCCACCTTGGGCAGTTGCAGCTGGGCGGTGGCCTTGAGCGGCCAGCGCCCGCCCGGGGCGATGGTGCCGCTCAGGTCCAGGGCCAGGTCGTCGCGCTGGGCGTGCAGCGAATCGATGCGCAGGCCATCGGCGGTCCATTGGGCGGCCAGTTTGAGCTTCTGCACCTGCTCGCTGCCGTCGATGGACAGGCTACCCAGATAGATCTCGCCGACTTGCAGCTTGATCGGCAGCTTCAGGTCCGGCAGTTGCAGCGGCCCGCTGTTTTCGGACGGCGCGCTGGGCGGCAGGGTCAGGCTGATCTGTTCCACTTCCAGGCGTTCGATGCACAGGGTCAGGTGCAACAGGCACGAGGGCGACCACTCCAGCAACGGCGTCTTGAGCAGCAGGCGCGTGCCGCCCTGCTCCCAGCGCACCTCGTCGGCGCTCCAGTGGCCACCCAGGTGGCCGCGGAAGTTGTCCACCGCAAGGCCCGGCACCTGGGCCAGGGCCCAGCGGCTGCCGCCAGTGGTTTCCAGCACCAGCACGGCGCCCGCCACCACCAGCCCCGCCACGACGGCCACGCCGCCACCGGCCCACAGCAGGCCGCGTTTCAACACCCGGTTCAAAGCTCAGGCCCTATGGAAAAGTGAATGCGGAAGCCGCCCGGGTCTTCCAGGGCGTGCGCCAGGTCGACGCGAATCGGGCCCACCGGGGACACCCAGCGGATGCCCACGCCGACGCCGGTCTTGAGGCTGGGCAGCTCCAGGTTGTTGAACGAGTTGCCCTGGTCGACGAAGGTTGCGATGCGCCATTTCTCGGCGATGGAGTACTGGTATTCGACGCTGCCGGCCACCAGGTAGCGGCCGCCGATCTTGTCGCCGTCGGAGTTTTCCGGCGACAGGGTCTGGTAATCGTAGCCGCGCACGCTCTGGTCGCCACCGGCGAAGAAGCGCAGCGACGGCGGGATGGCCTTGTAGCCGTTGGTGAGGCTGCCGCCGAACTGCACGCGACCCAGCAGGCGATGGTTCTCGCCCAGGGTGGTGAGGCCCTTGAGCAGGACGTTGCCGTGCACCAGGTTGGCATCCGAGCCCAGGCCTTCCTTGGCCACCTGGGTGTCGAACTGCAGGCGGTAGCCGTTGTGCGGGTCGACCTTGTTGTCGCTTTTCAGGTACGAGTAGCTGATGCCCGGCATCAGCAGCGTGCTCAGGCCGCTGTCGTTGCCCAGGCGGTATTCCTCGCGCTGCCACTTGAGCGAGATCACCCGCTGCCAGCCGCTGGGCAGTTTGCTGTGCCATTCGGGGCCCACGGTCAGCAGCTTGCTGAGGCTGTCGGTGTCGGCGATTTCCTCGTACTGGTAGCCGGCGGCCCAGCGCAGCTTGTCGGTGAGCGGTGGGTCCAGGGGGCGGTCGTACCACAGGCCGATGTTCTGCCGCGGTGCGGACACCTCGGCCTCGGTGCCGTAGCTGTCGCCGTGGGAGTTGACCCAGTGGCGCGTCCAGTTGGCCTTCACCCGCGGGCCCACGTCGGTGGAATAGCCGGGGCCGATGCCGATGGTGCGCGGCTTGCGGGTCTTGAGTTGCACGTCCACCGGTATCACCTGGCCTTCGGCGGAGGTAGGCGCGGCGTCCACGCGCATGCTTTCGAAATAGCCGCTCGATTGCAGGGCCTGGTTGAGCTCGGCCACCAGCTGCGAGTCATAGGGGGTGCCGGGCTTGAACGGCACCATGCGTTGCAGCAGGTCGTCGTCGAACGGCGTGTCGCCTTCGAAATGCACGGCGCCGAGGGTGAAGCGCGGGCCACTGTCGTACACCAGCTCGATGTCGGCCACGCCGGCGACCGGGTCCACGGCCAGCCGCTGCTGGGTGAAGTGGCCCTGGAAATAGCCGTAGCGCGAGGCCTGGTTGAGGATCAGCTGCTTGGCGTCCTGGTAATGGCCGTGGTTGAGCACGGCGCCGGGGCGCAGGTCAGCGCTGTTGGGCAGGCGGAAGCCCTTGAACTGGCTGGCCGGCCCTTCGACGCGAATGGTGACGTTGCGCAGGTGAATGGGCTCGCCCGGCTCGATGCTCAGCACCAGTTGCGGGTTCGCGCCGTCCTTCACCCGGCTGGCAATGTGCGCCTGGTAGTAGCCCAGGGCCTGGGCGGCCTTGGCGGCCTGCTCTTCGGCGCCGTGGCTGAAACGCTCGAGGGCTTCGGCGTCACGGTCGCCGAGGCTGCCGATGTAGCCTTCGACATTGGCCTTGAGCTCGGAATTGGCTGGTTTTACCTGTACCACCAGTTCGCTTTGCGCGTGCGCGGCAAAACTCGTGAACAGCAACACCAGACCGCGGGTAAATCGTCCTGAAAACTTCATGGCGCGGATGCTATCACGGTAAAGCGGCGTTTTAAGAGCGGATCGGCCCTCGCAAGATTCTGATTCTAGACACGAATGTGTTCCAAATGTTGCGGGCTTGCATGAAAAAACACATGTTCGCGGACCGGTCCCACGGCAATCTCGCCAATTTCCTCGTAGCCCTGGCGCTGGTAGAACGCCAGGTAACGGGGGTTGCCGGTGTCCAGCACGACCCCGTCGGAATGCTCGTCATCGGCGCACCAGTTGTGCACGGCGGTGAGCAACTGCTCGCCAAAGTGATGCCCCTGGTACTGCGGGTGCACCGCCAGCAGGGGCAGCACATGCACCGCTTCGCTGGGCAGGCAGGCCAGCACCGACTGGTAGTATTCCAGGTAGCGGCGCGTGCAACCCAGGCCGGTGCTGAGCAGCATGCGCAGGCGCCAGGCCCAGCTTTCGGTGATGCCCAGGCGGCGCTGGGGCGGTGCGATCAGGGCCACGCCCACCAGGCGGTCTTCATGCAGCAGGCCGATGCCGGGCAGGTCCTGGAAGAAATGCTGCTTGACCAGTTCGCGCACCGTGGCCCGCACCCGCTGCTCGTAGCCTGTGCGGTCGGCCTCGAACACGTAGGCGAAAGTCGGTTCGTGGCGATAGGCGTGGTACAGCAGCGAACGCACCTCGCTGGCGTAGCCGCCGTCCAGCATGACTACCTGGGCTGTCTCGGTGGCAGACTGGGACATGGTCAAGCTCCTGTGCACACGGCGCCGCTTGAGTGCGGCGCGTTCTTGTATTGGGGTACGGCAGGGTCGCGAGGTTCCATCCAACTGGACCTTAGCAGTGCCGGCCCCAGCTCGCCATGCTGGCCCCAACCGGGCCCATCCGTTAGCATCGGCGTTTTACCCAGGACTGCCGCCTCCATGAAGATTGTCTCGTTCAACATCAACGGCCTGCGCGCCCGGCCCCATCAGCTGGCGGCGCTGATCGAAAAACACCAGCCCGACGTCATCGGCCTGCAGGAAACCAAGGTCAGCGACGAGCAGTTCCCGCTGGCCGAGGTGCAAGCCCTGGGCTACCACGTGCATTACCACGGCCAGAAGGGCCACTACGGCGTGGCCCTGCTGTCGCGCCAGGCGCCGCTGGCCCTGCACAAGGGCTTCAGCACCGATGAAGAAGACGCCCAGCGCCGGTTCATCTGGGGCACCTTCGCCGACGCCAACGGCAACCCGGTAACCATCATGAACGGCTACTTTCCCCAAGGCGAAAGCCGCGACCACCCCACCAAGTTCCCGGCCAAGCAGCGCTTCTACGCCGACCTGCAGGCGCTGCTGGAAGGCCAGTTCAGCAACGACCAGGCGCTGGTGGTGATGGGTGACGTGAATATTTCCCCCGAGGACTGCGACATCGGCATCGGCCCGGACAACGCCAAGCGCTGGCTGAAGACCGGCAAGTGCAGCTTCCTGCCCGAGGAACGCGAGTGGATGGCGCGCCTGAAGAACTGGGGCCTGGTGGACAGCTTCCGCCACCTCAACCCCGACGTCGCCGACCGCTTCAGCTGGTTCGACTACCGCAGCCGCGGCTTCGAGGACGAACCCAAGCGCGGCCTGCGTATCGACCTGATCATGGCCTCGCACGGCCTGCTGCCACGGGTGGCGGATGCGGGCGTGGACTATGAACTGCGCGGGATGGAAAAGCCGTCGGACCATGCGCCGATCTGGTTGAAGTTGAGCTAGGCGTACAAACCCCGGCGGGGCGGCAGGGAGGCTGCCCCCGCAGGGATGCTGTGCTTGTTTAACCGATTTTCTAAACGTTTTGCTGCAAAAAAGCCCTTTTCTAATCGTTTTACTTCAGCTCTAATCGTTTTACTCATTTCCATCCCGTTTCTCCCCCTCGTACAGCACGCCTTTCAACAGGTAAACCACCCATGCCCGACATCGGTTATACCTGGATTGCAAAACACACCGGCATCTCGCCCGTGCAACCCTTCGCCGTGGTCAGCCAGGTCAACGGCCGCCGCGCCACGATGTACGACGGTGACCTGCGCAAAGAGCTGTACCCCGAGCGCTATCGCCCCCAGAACCTGCTGATTGACCAACTGGTGTTTGCCCTGCGCTACGAGGGCATCCACCTCGAGTTCCTGGCGCGGCTGTTCGCCCGCGATGCCATTCGCGAGCAGCTGGAACACTGGATCAACGCCGAGCCATCGGGCATCTACGCACGCCGGGTGGGTTTTTTCTGCGAATGGCTGACAGGCCGACAGCTGACCCTCAGGCAGCCTGTGCAAGGCAATTACATTGATGCACTGGACCCCGCTTATTACGTCACCGGCACAGCCACCCGCGTGCCCCGTTGGCGGATTCGGGACAACCTGCCTGGCTCCTCGGACTACTGCCCGTTGATCCGCCGAGTGGAAAAAGTCGTCGCCATTGAACATTACGATATCCGTGCCCGGCTGGACGACCTGCAGGCCGACTTCGGCCTCGACCTGCTGTTGCGCAGCACCGTCTGGCTGACCGTGAAGGAAAGTCGAGCCAGCTTCCTGATCGAACACGAACACGATCAGGAGGACCGAATCCATCGCTTCGCTGCGGTAATGGAGACCGAGTGCGGGCGCCATCCCGACCCGCTGGCACCCAACATCCTCGAACAACTGCAAGCCAGCATCCTGGGACCATCGGCATTGCGCTACGGGTTGAGAAAATCACCTGTCTACGTGGGCCATGTAGCGAGGTTCGCCCCCGTGGTGGATTACATTGCCCCCCACTGGGAAGCCACAGCCGGGCTGCTCGCGGGCTTGAGCCAGTTCCTGCAGCGAACCTCGGCCACCCACCCGATCATTCGCGCGGCAGTAGCCTCCTTTGGCTTCGTCTACGTGCACCCGATGGCGGACGGCAATGGGCGCATGTCTCGTTTCCTGATCAACGACATCCTGCGGCGCGACGGTGCCGTGCCGGCCCCCATCATTCTTCCCGTCTCGGCGACCATCACCAACAGCACCTTCAACAAGGCCGCTTATGACCAAACCCTTGAACGCTTTTCCCGGCCCTTGATGCAGCGCTACGCGGGCGCCTATCACTTTGGCGAAAAGCGCACCGGGCAAGATGGCGTCGAGTACAACCTGCACTTCGATGCCTACGACGACGCCCTGCCCGCGTGGCGCTACCCGGACCTGACGGCTCACGCCATCTACCTGGCCCAGGTGATCGACACGACGCTGACCCACGAAATGCGCCAGGAAGCCCAGTTCCTGCAAAGTAATGAAAACGCGCGCCATGCCATCAAGCAGTTCCTGGAAGCGCCGGACAACGAACTGGACAAGCTCATCCACTCGATCCGGGGGAACGGCTATGTGCTCTCCGGCAAGCTGCGCAAGCAATACCCCTTGCTCGAGCAGCGCCCTGGGCTGGCTGAGCGCCTGGTCGAGGCCGTTCGCGATGCGTTTGCCCCTGGGCCTGATCGGCCGCGACAAGCACCTGTCACACCCCCGTAACCCCGCTGTCTTATTCTCCCCGGCACCCCTTCGGCCTCCCCGGTGCCTGCGACGATGTCCCGCCTCCCCCGCCTGCTGTTTTTCATCTGCCTGGCCCTGCCCCTCACGGCCTGGGCCGAGGTGCCAGTCCTGCGTATCCAGGGTTCCAATACCATCGGCGCCGAGCTGGGCCCGGCATTGGTGCAGGCGATGCTGCAGGACCAGGGGTTGAAGCAGGTCAAGGTGGAGCCCGGCGCCCACGCCAACGAACAGCAGGTGTCGGCCGTGACCGTGGATGGCCAGCAGCTGCGCATCGAGATTGACGCCCATGGTTCCAGCACCGGTTTCAGCGCGCTGGAGCATGGCGAGGCCGACCTGGCCGCCGCCTCACGGCCCATCAAGGACAGCGAGCTGGTGGCGCTGGACCGCCTGGGTGACCTGAAGAGCGCCGAGGCCGAGCAGGTGATCGCCATCGATGGCGTGGCGGTGATCGTGCACCCCGACAACCCCTTGCGGCAGCTGAGCACCGAGCAACTGGCGCGGATTTTCGCCGGCGAGGTGCGTGACTGGGCCGAGGTGGGCCTGGGCCACGGCCCCATTCACCTGTACGCACGCGATGACCAGTCCGGCACCTGGGAGACGTTCAAGGAGCTGGTGCTGACCCCGCGCGGCAAGAACCTGGCGCCCCAGGCCCTGCGCCTGGAGTCCAGCGAACAGCTGTCGGACGACGTCAGCCGCGACCCCCAGGGCATCGGCTTCATCGGCCTGCCCTACGTGCGCCAGGCCCGCGCCCTGGCCATCGGCGACGGCGCCGCGCAAGCCATGGCGCCCACCATCAGCCTGATCGCCACCGAGGATTATCCCTTGTCGCGGCGCCTGTATTTCTACCTGCCGCCGGCGCGCAACAACCCCTGGGCCCAGGCGCTGGTGCGTTTTACCCAGAGCGACAAGGGCCAGGCCATCGTCGCCCGCTACGGTTTCGTCTCGCAGACCGTGCAGGCCATCCAGGTGCCCGCCACGGCGAACATGCCCGCCGACTATCGCCAGCTGGCAGCCGACGCCCAGCGCCTGTCAGTGAATTTCCGTTTCGCCGAGGGCAGTGCCAGCCTCGACAACAAGGCCATGGCCGACGTGCAGCGGGTGCTGGCCTACCTGCGCGCGCGCGGCAAGACCTTCAAGGACGTGACCCTGGTGGGCTTCGGCGATGCCAAGGACGACAGCGCCCGCGCGCTGCTGCTGTCGCGCCTGCGGGCCATGACCGTGCGCCGCGAGCTGGCGCGCAGCGGCGTGGTGCTGCGCGACATTCGCGGGCTGGGGGCAGAGATGCCGGTGGCGACCAACGATATAGACGAAGGCCGCATCAAGAACCGGCGGGTGGAGGTGTGGGTGTATTGAGTGCGGACGCGGCCTGCGGTCGCTGCTACGGGTGCGGTGTGCGATCTGTAGCAGCGGCCATGGGCCGCGTCCTGGCCCGCGCGGTGCCCGGGACGCGGCCTGCGGCCGCTGCTACGGGGGCGGTGTGCGCAGGATTTCGCGCTGCCGCAGAGATAGCCGCAGCAATCTGCGCCAAGACAGTTGCTGCTACACCGCTGGAGTCAACCCTGCTCGCGCGCGCTGCGCAGCAGCTCCTTGGGCACGTACTTGCCGATCTCGTATTTGCCAATGGCCGCGCGGTGCACTTCATCCGGGCCGTCGGCCAGGCGCAGGGTGCGCTGCATGGCGTACATGTAGGCCAGCGGGAAATCCCCGCTGACGCCGGCGCCACCGTGGATCTGGATGGCGCGGTCGATCACCCTCAGCGCCACGTTGGGCGCCACCACCTTGATCTGCGCAATCTCGCTCTTGGCCACCTTGTTGCCGGCGGTGTCCATCATGTAGGCGGCCTTGAGGGTCAGCAGCCGGGCCATGTCGATTTCCATGCGCGAATCGGCGATCTTGTCGATGTTGCCGCCCAGCCGCGCCAGCGGCCGGCCGAAGGCGGTGCGCTCGACCGAGCGCTTGCACATCAGCTCCAGCGCCCGCTCGGCCATGCCGATGGAGCGCATGCAATGGTGGATACGGCCCGGGCCCAGGCGCCCCTGGGCGATCTCGAAGCCGCGCCCCTCGCCCAGCAGCACATTGTCGTAAGGCACGCGCACGTTGTCGAACAGCACCTCGGCGTGGCCGTGGGGTGCGTCGTCATAGCCAAACACCGGCAACGGCCGCACGATTTTTACCCCGGGGGTGTCCACCGGCACCAGAATCATCGAATGCTGCTGGTGACGCGGCCCGTCCGGATTGCTCAGGCCCATGAAGATGAGGATCTTGCAGCGCGGGTCGCAGGCGCCCGAGGTCCACCACTTGCGGCCGTTGATCACCCACTCGTCACCCTGGCGCTCGGCGCGGGCGGCCATGTTGGTGGCGTCGGACGAGGCCACGTCCGGCTCGGTCATGGCGAACGCCGAGCGGATCTCGCCGCGCAGCAGCGGCTCCAGCCAGCGGCGCTTGTGCTCCTCGCTGCCGTAGCGCACCAGCACCTCCATGTTGCCGGTGTCGGGCGCCGAGCAGTTGAACGGCTCGGGCCCCAGCAGCGAGCGGCCCATGATCTCGGCCAGCGGCGCGTATTCCAGGTTGGTCAGGCCGGCGCCCAGTTCCGACTCGGGCAGGAACAGGTTCCACAGGCCTTCGGCGCGGGCCTTGGCTTTCAACTCCTCCATGATCGCGGTGGGCTGCCAGCGGTCGCCTTCGGCCACCTGGCGTTCGAACACCGGCTCGGCTGGGTAAACGTATGCATCCATGAACGCGGTCACGCGTTCACGCAATTCCTGAACCTTGGGCGAATAAGCGAAATCCATGGGGCAGCTACCTTTGAGCAAGGGTTGTCGTGGGCATGGATTCGATGCTAGAACAGGCACCAAGATTTATCTAACCTATTCTCGGCGTCTATTATCATTCATCACCGATATAGGATGACGCGATGCATCGGCACAACCACAACAAGAGCGCTGCCACATGAATCTGAGCAAGGTCGACCTGAATCTGTTCATCGTCTTCGACGCCATCTACACCGAGGCCAACCTTACCCGCGCCGGGCAGATCGTCGGCATCACCCAGCCGGCGGTGTCCAACGCCCTGGCCCGGCTGCGCGAAACCTTCAATGACCCGCTGTTCGTGCGCACCGCCCAGGGCATGGTGCCCACGCCCATGGCGCAGAACATCATCGGCCCGGTGCGCAACGCCCTGTCCCTGTTGCGCGTGTCGGTGCAGGAAAGCCGCATCTTCAACCCGTTGCAGGCCAGCAAGACCTTCCGCATCAGCATGACCGACCTCACCGAGGCGGTGATCCTGCCGCCGATGTTCCAGCGCCTGCGCCGCCTGGCACCCGCCGTGGTGATCGAAAGCTTCCTGTGCAAGCGCCGCGAGACCACCAAGGAGCTGGCCGCCGGACGCCTGGATTTCGCCGTGGACGCGCCGTTGAACACCGACCCGCAGGTGCGCCACGTCAAGTTGATGGAAGACCAGTACGTGTGCGCCCTGCGCAAGGGCCACCCGCTGAACAAGGAAAAGATCACCCTGGACGACTACCTGGCGCTCACCCACATCCACATCTCCAGCCGCCGCAACGGCCTGGGCTACGTGGACCTGGCGCTGGGCAAGATGGGCCTGCAGCGCAAGATTGCCTTGCGCTCGCAGCATTACCTGATGGCCTCCCAGGTGTTGCAGCAGACCGACATGGTGATGACCGTGCCTGAGCGTTTCGCCCGCCGCCACGACCTCAACTACGTGGCGCTGCCGGTGAACGACGTGCCGCCGGTGGAAACCCACCTGTACTGGCACGAAAGCACCGACCAGGACCCGGCCAACCGCTGGATGCGCGAGCAGATGATCGAACTGGGCCAACTGGTGAGCCGCGCCGACCACCTGCCCCAGGCCGCCAGCGCCGGGCGCTGACGGCCATGGCGGTCACGGTTCCAGCGGTTGGAAATACTGGCGCGCCTGGGCCGGGCTGATGGGGCTGCGCCACACCCTGGCCGGTGCATTCTGCGCTTCCCATTGCGCCCCCAACCGCGCCTGGTCAGCCCGCTTCACATGGGCCGCGGCGAAGTTGTCGAAGGCGTAGCGCAGCTTGCCGTAGTGGAAATGCGCCACCCACAGGTCCCCCCCGCTGGCCACGTCGACCATCACGTATTCCTGCAGGAATTGCTGGGTGTCCAGTTCCGGCACCCGCCCTGCACGGCGCTCCAGGCGAATGGCCTGCTGGCCCAGCAGGTACTCGGCGTGCGCCATGGTGGGATGCGGCATGGCCTTGGTCAGGCGAATGCGCAGGCGCGTGGCTTGGGCGACTAGCTCCGTGCCCCGCCCCCGCAAGCGCTCCACCAGTGCCACCGTGTCATCGGCGGCGGTGGACAGGCGTTCAATACTCGTCGCCAGCTGCAGCAGCCCGCGGCCTTCGTTGCTGATCAGGTCATCGATGCTCGCCAGGACCATGCCACGTCGGGCGTAGCCTTCGGCGCGCAGCACCAGGGCCTCGCTGCTGTCGAGCTGCACCCGTGCCTGTGCCTGCAGGTCCGCCAGGCGCGCCTGGGTGGCCGCCGCTTGGCGCAGGGCCCAGCGGTTGTCGGCTTCAAGGTCGTAATGGCGTACCGTGCCATCGCCCAGTTCCACGGCCATGGAGCGCTGGGCCCCCGTGCCACTTTCGGTGCCGATCAACACCTCGTCATCCACCGTTTCGAACACCCGCCTGCGCGGGCCGCCCTCCGGCTGCGGGCGGCGTGGCCGCTCGGGGCTTGCCGCCAGCCCGCGCGTGGCCTCATCCACCAACGCCTTGAGGTGATTGACCAGGCGCTTCTGGTAACGCAGGTCGATGTACTGGGCGTAGACACTGGTCCACTCCTCCAGCCGCCAGCGGAACAGCTCCGTGGCCGTGGCAAACTGTGACAGCACGCGCTGGCGCTGGGCAGCACTGAGATCGACCACCTCGGTGTCGCGCCAGGTGGCGAGCAGAATATCCAGCTGACGCACATCGCGTATCACCAGCTGGCCCAGCAGCAAGCGCTCCGGGCTGGTGGACAGCTGCGGCTTGAGCACCAGCTTGAGCAGTATTTCTGCCTTGACCGCACCGTCCATCCGGGGTCGGTAATCGTAACCGCCCTCGCGCATCAGGCGCTCGATTTCCGCCCGCCGTGGCGCATCCAGCGAAGCGCTGTGCCACTCACTTTCAAACCGCGCGCTCCATTCATGAATGAAATCGGCAATTTCCAGCAGCTTGATCCGCACCTCCTGGGTGGCCCCCAGCGTGCGGTTCATGGCATCGGTAAAGGCGCCGAGGGTCAGCTCCCCGCGTTCTGCCGCGTCGATCAGGGTCTGGTGCGCCGCCTGCCGTACGCCGAACTCTTCGCGCAGTGCCTGGCGGCGAATCTTGCCCATGCGTATCAGCAACTGCATGCGGTCCATGCCCTGGTAACGGGTGCCCTGGTAAGCGCGGCGATAGACGCCCTCGGGCAGGTACGCGCGGTGCTCCGCAAGGCTTGCAAGGTAACGCTCGCAGGCTTTCACCTCTTGAATGGCCAGGTCGACCACGGTCTTGCGCAGCGCCTCGTCGGGCACACCGGCCGCGGCAAAACGTGAGCGAGCCGCTTCGGTGGCACGCAGCCGTTGGGTGGTGTCACGCTCGTCGGCGATCAGCCGGCTGAAAATCCGCCGTTGCCGGCGCACCATGGCGTCGCCTAGCCAACGCGGCAACCGCGCCTGGATCGCCAGGGGCAGGCGTTCCACCAGGCTGTCGGCCACCGCGCTGACCGCCGCACCGCCCCCTGCCAGCCCGCCGTCCACCAGGCGTCCGGAAATTGCGCCGTGGGTTTGCCACTGGCCACGGGCATCCAGCCTGACTGGCTGGCGGTAGGTTTTCAACGCGGTGCCGCGCAACCTCCAGGTGTGGTAAGTAGCGTCCCATTGCACCGCGTACGCATGCCCACCGCGCAGGATGTACTGCCCACCGGCATAGCGGTAAATCCCTTGCTCGGCTGTCTGCAACAAGGCAATCGCCAGGTCGCTTTCATAACCGCGAAACGCCGACACATGGCCTGGGCCATCCAGCGGCGCCAGGCGCGCCACCGCCTGGGCCTGGCGGGCACGGACCCTGGCACGCAGCCCCTTCACGTTGCCAAGGCCGCCGGCCACGGTACCGGGCAGTATGTCCATGGCCGCGCCCACCAGGGACGCCAGCATGTTTTCCAGCTCCAGCAGACCGTTCGCCCCCTCACCGCGACGGAACGCCTTGACCGCTTCGACGGCACTGTCGAAAGCGTCGTAGACCGCCACCACGGAGCCGGCGAATGGCAGCAGCCCGACCAACACCTTGATAACCATGAAAATACTGTCGTGACTGCGCGCGGCGGCTTCGAGCCACAACTGGTCCTGGGAGCGCGCGGTGGCGCGGTGATTGCTGATCAGGCGGCCCATCTGCAGGTTCAGCTGGTACTCGGCCACGCTGCTGGCCACGCCGATGCGCTCGCCGGGCACCAGCCAGCCATCGAAGTTGCGTAGCTGGGCCTCACGGATGTAGGCGCCGTGGTCGCTGGCCAGCCCGCTGGTGACCAGCGCTGCCAGATAGTCGACCATGCGTGACTCCAGGCTCATCTGCACCAGCCGGCGGCAAGCCTCGGCCATGCTCCCGTGCTGGGTCAGCACCTGGCCGTTGGGCGCGTCAGGCAGGTACAGCACCGTCAGCCCGGTGCCCGGGTCGTTGATCAACACCGCCCCGGCCAAGGCGCTGCCAGCGGGCGTGCCGGTGCCCTTGAACAGCACCCAGTGCAACCGGGCCTCAGGGTTGTCCAGCAACGCCAGCGCCTGGGCATCGAGCCGCGAGCGGCGCAGGGCCAGTTGGCCGTGCAGGCGCAGGCTGGCCTGCCAAGGTGCCAGCAAGGCAGTGCGGCGGGCCAGGATGGCTTCCTGGCTTTCACCGGGCAAGCCCTTGAAGGCATCGCGCAGGCTGCGCTCGTAGCGAGCCGGCAGATCCAGTTCCTCGAACAGCACCCGCAGTTGCGCCAGTGTCGGCAGCGCCACGCTGGCCGCCATGCCGCGCGATTCAACGTGGGCAAAATGCAGGCGCTTGGCGATTTCTTCGTCTACGCCGGCAAGCGCCAACTGCACCAGGGACAGTTGCTCACGAGCTTCGCTGGGCCGGGTGATCATGATCAACGGGGTGCCGGGCGCCCCTGAGCCGGGGACTGTCTCGCGCACCGTGGCCAGCGAGACGGGCAGGTCGATGACCAGGTTTTCCGGTTGCAGGCCGAAATCCTTTTGCAGGCGCTGCGCGAGGGCTGCGCCAGCGAACTCGTCACGCGGCGGCACGTCGCGCGCCAGCAGCCCCTGTGCCTTGTCCAGGGCGGCGAGGTAGTCGGCCAGGCGCTGGCTCAACTCTTCCTGGGCCTGCGGGTTCAACCCGCGCAACCAGGTTGGCAAGCCCTCGGCCAGGGTTACGGTCTCGTGCTCGAACAGCACGTCGAAGAACGCCTGGTCACGCGCGTCGTGGCGGGGCGCCTCCAGCGCCTGCAAGGCTTCCTGGCGCCAGCGTTGCATCGACGCTGCGGGCGAGTCGGCATCAGCGTAGAAGCGCTTGCCCTGCTCGATGGCCAGGGCATGCTGATGCAACTGGCGCCATTGGCGCTTGAGGCCTACATCGAAGGCGTTACCCACGATAGGTGCGTAGGAAAACGACACCTGCGCAGGCAACGTCGGGTCGGCCTCGGCAAGCCCCTCCAGCACGGCCATCTGGAAGGCGTCCAGCGACTCGAAATATGCCAGGCCGCCGTGGGTGCCGGGCCAATACACCTGCACGCCCCAGGTGCCGGCGGTGTCATGCACGGCGCTGGCATGGGTAATGACCATGACCCCAGCCAGCACATCGTTGCCATCGGCACCCAGCAACGCCACATCGGCAACCAGGGTGTTACCGACGGGCCGCTCGGCATCGTCCGGGTGGTCCAGCAACGCTTCCAGGCGGCTGGCCTGCTCGCCCTTGAGCTGCCCCAGCGCCTGCATCATATCGAACTCGGCGCGCAGGGCCTTGGCGTGGGCCGCGCTGAGGGTGTCGAAGAGGATATGGCCAGGGGCAAGCTCAGCCCAGGCGTCGCTGCGGCCGAGCAGCGGACGCGCGGCCAACAGGCAGGCCTCACGCGCGGCCCCGATCGCCTGTTGGTAACCGCTAAGGGTGCGCCATAGCGCCGACTTCAAGTCGGCATTGTCACCGACAGTAGCGCGGACGGCCGCCTGCTGCTGGCTGACTTGCCAATCACGCCAGTACGGGTCGATTTCTTCGGCAAAGGCGCCAAACAGCAGCGCGGGGGGAGCAAGCGGTAGATCGGTCATGGGCTGCAGTCCTTGCAGGGGAATGAGCGCCCATTGGGCCCGGCTGCCCGGCGTGCCAGGTGGTAATTACCTAACGGCCCTGCTTGACGTTAACGTCAAGCAGGGTTTACGTTGACGTCAACCATCCTGTCGAGCCTGACCATGACGTACAGCATCTCCGACCTGTCCCGCGAACTGGACATCACCACCCGCGCCATCCGCTTCTATGAGGAGCAAGGCATGCTCAGCCCCGAACGGCGTGGCCAGGAACGCATCTACTCACCGCGGGACAAGGTCACCCTGAAGCTGATCCTGCGCGGCAAGCGCATCGGTTTCTCCCTGGCCGAGTGCCGCGAGCTGATCGAGCTGTACGACCCCAGCGGCAATCACAAGCAGCTGGCCAGCATGCTCGCCAAAATCACCGAGCGCCGCGCGCAACTGGCCCAGCAACTGCTCGACATCCAGCAGATGCAACTGGAACTGGACACCGCCGAGGAGCGCTGCACCCAGGCCCTTGCCGAGCTCGGCGCCCACCCTGTTACCGCCCAGGAGTAACACCATGGCCCTGCCCCACAGCGTGCGCCTGGTCGAAGTCGGCCCCCGCGACGGCCTGCAGAACGAGGCTAGCCCCATCAGTGTCATCGACAAGGCGCGGCTGGTGAACGAGCTGGCTGCCTGTGGCTATGCCTATATAGAGGCCGGCAGTTTCGTCTCGCCCAAGTGGGTGCCGCAAATGGCCGGCTCTGCCGAGGTGTTCGCCAGCCTCCAGCGCGTGCCAGGGGTGAGCTACGGCGCGCTGACACCCAACCTGCAAGGCTTCGAGGCGGCACTGGCGGCTGGCGCAGACGAGGTGGCGGTGTTCGCCGCAGCGTCCGAGAGCTTTTCCCAGCGCAACATCAATTGCTCCATTGCGCAGAGCCTGGAACGCTTCGCGCCGGTGATGGCAGCGGCCAAGGCCGCCGGTGTGCCGGTGCGCGGCTATGTGTCGTGCGTGCTGGGCTGCCCCTACGAAGGCGCCATCGCCCCCGCCCAGGTGGCCGCCGTGGCGCGCGAGCTGCACGCCATGGGCTGCCGGGAAGTCTCCTTGGGCGACACCATCGGCGTCGGCACCCCCGGCGCTACCCGCAGCCTGTTCCAGGCGGTGGCCCGGGAGGTGCCGCTGGCGCAGCTGGCCGGGCACTTCCATGACACCTACGGCCAGGCCCTGGCCAATATCTACGCGGCGTTGCTGGAAGGCGTCAGCGTGTTCGACAGCTCCGTGGCCGGCCTGGGCGGCTGCCCGTACGCCAGGGGCGCCAGCGGCAACGTCGCCAGCGAGGACGTGCTGTACCTGCTGCAGGGCCTGGGTATCCAGACCGGCATCGACCTGGACCGGGTGATTGCCGTGGGCGAGCGCATCAGCCAGCAGCTGGGCCGCGCCAACGGCTCGCGGGTAGCACAAGCGCGCCGGTGTGGCTGAGGGGTGTTACCCCTCCCGCGCTTTCCGAGTATCAGGGAAACACTTTGAGCGTTCCTTTTCCGACACCCGCGTGCCTCGGAGCGACCAAACCCCCGTTTTCATTGGGTTTCGAAAAGTTGGCACGGCATCTGCTTTATCTCTTGCACAACAAAAACAAAAAACTCAGTACCACCCAATAAAAACAACACGTAACGGCTCTGGCATAACAAGAACAAACGCGGCAGAGGCGAAGCTAACAGATTTTTTTGGAGAGGATGCGCCACCGGGGCTTGCCCCACACCGTACACAGAACAATAAAACTGCCCCGAGGCAGCGACGTACCGGTGACAGGCGAATCAGCGCTCAAAAAAATACGTTTGCTCTTGACCCAGGATGTGGGTCACACGAAACAGCGGTAAAGGGTCACGGTCGCCAAAAACAACAACAGGCCGCCCCTCAATAATAAAAAAAGAGCAGGCAACAAGACCTTGAGGGGAGCTTCGGCTCCCCTCAGTGCTTTCCGGCATTCCCCACTTCCCCCGTAGCAGCTGCCGAAGGCTGCGTCCGCCTCCCTCCATTTACCCGCTGAACCGCAGTGCCCATGACGCGGCCTGGCGGCCGCTGCTACGAAAAACCGTGTGCGGCCGCTGCTCGGACGGATTTGACAACCCGCACAGGGGTGCGACAAAGTGTCACCTCACCCGCACACTTCCCCACGAAACGGGTAACAGGGAAACACATCGGGGGTGTGAAAACCCGGTGAAAAATTCCTGAAAACGGCGAAAGCCCCGAATTCATTGGGTTTTGAAAAGTTGGCACGGGACCTGCTATATCTCTCGTACAACAAAAACAATAAAACTGCAGTACCCAATAAAAACAACACGTAACGGCTCTGGCATAACAAGAACAATCGCGGCAGAGGCGAAGCTAACAGATTTTTTTGGAGAGGATGCGCCACCGGGGCTTGCCCACACCGTACACAGAATAACAAAACTGCCCCGAGGCAGCGACGTACCGGTGACAGGCGAATCAGCGCTCAAAAAAATACGTTTGCTCTTGACCCAGGATGTGGGTCACACGAAACAGCGGTAAAGGGTCACGGTCGCCAAAAACAACAACAGGCCGCCCCTCAATAATAAAAAAAGAGCAAGCAACAAGACCTTGAGGGGAGCTTCGGCTCCCCTCAGTGCTTTCCGCGATTTATTCCCTCCCCCTTCCCACCGCACCGATTTGACAGCCCGCGCCAGCAGGTTTACGTTAACGTAAAGGTCAGCATTCATTTCATAAAAACAATCCATGAAGGGCCACCCATGCGCTACCCGACCCTCAATTTCGCCCTGGGCGAAACCATCGACATGCTCCGCGACCAGGTGCAGGCCTTCGCCGCCGCCAAGATCGCCCCGCGCGCCGCGCAGATCGACCGTGACAACCTGTTCCCCGCCGACCTGTGGCGCCAGTTCGGCGACATGGGCCTGCTGGGTGTTACCGTGCCGGAAGGATATGGCGGCGCGGGCCTGGGCTACCTGGCCCACGTGGTGGCCATGGAGGAAATCAGCCGCGCCTCGGCGTCGGTGGCGCTGTCGTACGGGGCACACTCCAACCTGTGCGTGAACCAGATCAACCGCAACGGCAGCCACGCGCAGAAGCTCAAGTACCTGCCCAAGCTGATCAGCGGCGAGCACGTCGGCGCCCTGGCCATGAGCGAGCCCAACGCCGGCTCCGACGTGGTGTCGATGAAGCTGCGCGCCGACAAGCGTGGCGACCATTACGTGCTCAATGGCAGCAAGACCTGGATCACCAACGGCCCCGACGCCAACACTTATGTGATCTACGCCAAGACCGACCTGGAAAAAGGCGCCCACGGCATCACCGCCTTCATCGTCGAGCGCGACTGGGCCGGCTTCACCCGCAGCAACAAGTTCGACAAGCTGGGCATGCGCGGCTCCAACACCTGCGAGCTGTTCTTCGACGACGTGCAGGTGCCGGAAGAGAACATCCTCGGCGTGCTGAACGGCGGCGTGAAGGTGCTGATGAGCGGCCTCGACTACGAGCGCGTTGTGCTCTCGGGCGGCCCCACCGGCATCATGCAGGCCTGCATGGACCTGATCGTGCCCTACATCCACGACCGCAAGCAGTTCGGCCAGAGCATCGGCGAGTTCCAGCTGATCCAGGGCAAGGTCGCCGACATGTACACCCAGCTCAACGCCAGCCGCGCCTACCTGTACGCCGTGGCCCAGGCCTGCGAGCGCGGCGAGACCGCGCGCAAGGACGCCGCCGGGGTGATCCTGTACACCGCCGAGCGCGCCACGCAGATGGCCCTGGACGCCATCCAGATCCTGGGCGGCAACGGCTACATCAACGAATTCCCCGCCGGGCGCCTGCTGCGCGACGCCAAGCTGTACGAGATCGGCGCCGGCACCAGCGAGATCCGCCGCATGCTGATCGGCCGCGAGCTGTTCAACGAAACCCGCTGACGGAGCGCGCCCCATGGCTACCCTGCACACCCGACTCAACCCGCGCGCCGCCGACTTCATCGCCAACAGCGCGGCCATGCTCGAACAGGTGGGCGCCCTGCGCAGCCTGCTCGCCCAGGTGCACGAAGGCGGCGGCGCCAAGGCCCAGCAACGCCACACCTCACGCGGCAAGCTGTTGCCGCGCGAGCGCATCAACCGCCTGCTGGACGCCGGCTCGCCGTTCCTGGAAATCGGCCAGCTGGCCGCCCATGAGGTGTACGACGAAGCCGTGCCGGCCGCCGGCGTGATCGCCGGCATCGGCCGCATCGAAGGCGTGGAATGCATGATCATCGCCAACGACGCCACGGTCAAAGGCGGCAGCTACTACCCGCTGACGGTAAAAAAACACCTGCGTGCCCAGGCCATCGCCCAGGAAAACCGCCTGCCGTGCGTGTACCTGGTGGACTCGGGCGGCGCCAACCTGCCGCGCCAGGACGAGGTGTTCCCCGACCGCGAGCACTTCGGCCGGATCTTCTTCAACCAGGCCACCATGAGCGCCCAGGGCATCCCCCAGGTCGCCGTGGTCATGGGTTCCTGCACCGCCGGCGGCGCCTACGTGCCGGCCATGTCGGACGAGACCATCATGGTCCGCGAGCAGGCGACCATCTTCCTCGCCGGGCCGCCATTGGTGAAAGCCGCCACCGGCGAGGTGGTGACCGCCGAGGCCCTGGGCGGCGCCGACGTGCATTGCAAAGTCTCGGGCGTGGCCGACCACTACGCTGACAACGACGAGCACGCGCTGGCCATTGCCCGGCGCTGCGTGGCCAACCTCAACTGGCGCAAGCTGGGCCAGCTGCAGTGCCAGGCGCCGAGCGCCCCGCTGTACCCGGCCGACGAGCTGTACGGCGTGATCCCGGCCGACGCCAAGCAGCCCTTCGATGTGCGCGAAGTGATCGCGCGGCTGGTGGACGGCTCGGTGTTCGATGAGTTCAAGGCGCTGTTCGGCACCACCCTGGTGTGCGGCTTCGCCCACCTGCACGGCATGCCTGTCGCCATCCTCGGCAACAATGGCATCCTCTTCGCCGAGGCCGCGCAAAAAGGCGCGCACTTCATCGAGCTGGCCTGCCAGCGCGGCATCCCGCTGTTGTTCCTGCAGAACATCACCGGCTTCATGGTCGGGCAGAAATACGAGGCCGGCGGCATCGCCAAGCACGGCGCCAAGCTGGTGACCGCGGTGGCCTGCGCGCGGGTGCCGAAATTCACCGTGATCATCGGTGGCAGCTTCGGCGCCGGCAACTACGGCATGTGCGGCCGCGCCTACGACCCACGCCTGTTGTGGATGTGGCCCAACGCGCGAATCGGCGTGATGGGTGCCGAACAGGCCGCCGGCGTGCTGGTGCAGGTCAAGCGCGAGCAGAGCGAACGCGCCGGTGGCAGCTTCAGCGCCGAGGAAGCAGCGGCGCTCAAGCAGCCGATCCTCGAACAATACGACCGCCAGGCCCACCCCTACTACTCCAGCGCCCGCCTGTGGGACGACGGCGTGATCGACCCGGCGCAGACCCGCGACATCCTCGCCCTGGCCCTGTCGGCCGCCCTCAACGCGCCCATCGAACCCAGCCGCTTCGGCATCTTCCGGATGTGACCATGAACGATTTCGATACCCTGGAACTGACCCGCGACCCGCGCGGTTTCGCCACCCTGTGGCTCAACCGCCCCGAAAAAAACAACGCCTTCAACGCGCAGATGATACGCGAACTGATCCTGGCGCTGGACAGCGTGGCCGCCGACGCCAGCCTGCGCTTCCTGCTGATCCGCGGCCGCGGCAAGCACTTCTGCGCCGGCGCCGACCTGGCCTGGATGCAGGCGTCGGCGCAGCTGGATTTCAACACCAACCTGGACGATGCCCGCCAGTTGGCCGAGCTGATGTACAACCTGGGCAAGCTCAAGCTGCCGACCCTGGCCGTCGTCCACGGCGCGGCCTACGGTGGCGCGCTGGGGCTGATCAGCTGCTGCGACATGGCCTTGGGCACGGTGGATGCGCAGTTCTGCCTGTCGGAGGTGCGCATTGGCCTGACCCCTGCGGTCATCAGCCCCTTCGTGGTCAAGGCCATCGGCGAACGCGCCGCGCGGCGCTACGCGCTGACCGCCGAACGCTTCGATGGCCAGCGCGCCCATGAGTTGGGCCTGCTGGCCGAGACCTGCGCCAGCGCCGAACTGGAACAGCGCCTGGCGCACTGGGTGGACAACCTGCTGCTCAACAGCCCGCAGGCCATGCGCGCCTGCAAAGAGCTGCTGCGTGAAGTCGCCCACGGCGAAACCACCGCCGCCGTGCGGCGTTACTGCGAGAACGCCATCGCCCGCATTCGCGTCAGCGGCGAGGGCCAGGAGGGCCTGCGCGCCTTCCTGGAAAAACGCACCCCGGCCTGGCAGGAGCAACCACAATGACCACCCTCACCTCCCTGCTGGTGGCCAACCGCGGTGAAATCGCCTGCCGGGTGATGCGCACCGCCAAGGCCATGGGCCTGACCACCGTGGCCGTGCACAGCGCCATCGACCGCGACGCCCGCCACAGCCGCGAGGCGGATGTGTGCGTGGACCTGGGCGGCAGCAAGGCCAGCGACAGCTACCTGGACATCGACAAGATCATCGCCGCCGCCCGCAGCAGCGGCGCCCAGGCTATCCACCCCGGCTACGGCTTTCTTTCGGAGAACGCCGCATTCGCCCGCGCCATCGAACAGGCCGGGCTGATATTCCTCGGCCCGCCGGCTGCGGCCATCGACGACATGGGCAGCAAGTCAGCCGCCAAGGCACTGATGGAAACCGCCGGCGTGCCGCTGGTGCCCGGCTACCACGGCCAGGCCCAGGACCTGGAGACCTTCCGCGCCGCCGCCCAGCGCATCGGCTACCCGGTGCTGCTCAAGGCCACCGCTGGCGGCGGCGGCAAGGGCATGAAGGTGGTGGAGCGCGAGAGCGAACTGGCCGACGCCCTGGCCTCGGCGCAGCGCGAGGCGCAGTCGTCATTCGGCGATGCGCGCATGCTGGTGGAAAAATACGTGCTGCAGCCGCGCCACGTGGAAATCCAGGTGTTCGCCGACCAGCACGGCCACTGCCTGTACCTCAACGAGCGCGACTGCTCGATCCAGCGTCGCCACCAGAAAGTCGTCGAGGAGGCCCCGGCGCCAGGCCTCTCCCCACCATTGCGCCAGGCCATGGGCGAGGCCGCGGTGAAGGCCGCGCAGGCCATCGGTTACGTCGGCGCCGGCACCGTCGAGTTCCTGCTGGACGCCCGCGGCGAGTTTTTCTTCATGGAGATGAACACCCGCCTGCAAGTGGAGCACCCAGTCACCGAGGCCATCACCGGCCTGGACCTGGTGGCCTGGCAGATTCGCGTGGCCCAGGGCGAGCCGCTGCCCATTACCCAGGCCCAGGTGCCGCTGCACGGCCACGCCATGGAAGTGCGGCTGTACGCCGAAGACCCGGACAACGAGTTCCTGCCCGCCACCGGCACCCTGGCGCTGTACCAGGAGAGCGCCCCAGGCCCCGGCCGCCGGGTGGACAGCGGCGTCAGAGAGGGCGACAGCGTGTCGCCGTTCTACGACCCCATGCTGGGCAAGCTGATTGCCTGGGGCGAGACCCGCGAACAGGCGCGGCTGCGCCTGCTGGCCATGCTCGATGAGTTCGCCGTGGGCGGCGTGCGCACCAACCTGGCGTTCCTGCGGCGCATCATCGGCCACCCGGCGTTCGCCGCCGCCGAGCTGGACACCGGCTTCATTCCCCGTCACCAGGCCGAGCTGCTGCCCGCTTCGGCCGAACTGCCAGAAGCGTTCTGGCAGGCCGCGGCTGCCGCGTTCGTGCGCCCGACCGGCAGTGACGCCTGGGCCGCGGCCAATGGCCTGCGCCTGGGCTTGCCAGCACAGACGGTGGTGCACCTGCGCTGCCGCGACCAGCGTCAGGTGGTGCACCTGCAACCGTCCCCGCCTGCGGCGCCAGCCTTCCTGCGCGGTGACACCCTGTACCTGCGCTGGAACGGCGAAGTTCACCCGGTGACCCGCGTTGACGCCATCGCCGAAGCCGACGCCAGCCACGGCCAGCAGGGCGGCCTGAACGCGCCCATGAACGGCAGCATCGTGCGGGTGCTGGTGGGCGTCGGTGAGCAGGTGGAGGCCGGTACGCCGCTGGTGGTGCTGGAGGCCATGAAGATGGAGCACAGCATTCGCGCACCGGAGGCGGGGGTGGTGAAGGCGTTGCATTGCCAGGAGGGCGAGATGGTTGCGGAGGGGGATGTGCTGGTAGAAATGCAATCCGGGTGATTGGACGCGGCCTTCGGCCGCTGCTACAGAAGATCCGTAGCAGCGGCCGAAGGCCGCGTCTCTTTTCAGGCAGCTACTTCGTAAAGCTTCACCACCGCAGCCTCACCGTCGCGCAAACACTGGCGCAAGCGCTGCGCTTCCTGCTCGGCCACGCCCACCGCCTTGTCCTTCACGTGCCCGTACCCACGAATCTGCTCCGGCAGCCGTGCCAGGCTCAGCGCCGTGTGGCGGTTGGCTGGGGTCAGGTGCTGAAGAATCAAGGCGATGTCAGCCTGGTAAGCCGCGATCAACGCCCGTTCCTGGCGACGCTCCTGGGTATAGCCGAACGGGTCCAGCGGCGTGCCGCGCAGGAACTTGAACGGCGCCAGCAGCCCGAACGCCTTGAGCATCCACGGGCCGAAACTGCGCTTGCCCTGCTTGCCCTGCTTACCCAGCCACGACGGCGCCAGGTGAAACTCCAGGCGGTAGTCGCCTTCGAACTGCCCCTGCAACTGGCGGGTGAACTCGCCGTTGCTGTACAGCCGCGCCACCTCGTATTCATCCTTGTAGGCCATCAGCTTGAACGCGTAGCGGGCCACGGCCTCGGTCAGCGCCAGGGGCTGGCCGGGCACTTGCCGGGTTTCGCTGGCGCGCACCTGCTCCACCAGCGCCAGGTAACGGTCGGCATAGGCCTGGTTCTGGTACGCGCGCAGGGTCGCCGCGTTGGCGGCCAGGCGCTCGTCCAGGGTCTGCTCTACCGGCACCTGCACCGCTGGCTTGAGCACCGCTTCCACCGCCCGTGCGTCATGGGCCGCGCGGCGCCCCCAGAGGAAGGCCTGCTGGTTGAGGTTGACCGCCACGGCGTTGAGTTCGATGGCCTTTTCAATGGCCTCGGCCGTCAGCGGAATCAGCCCCAACTGGTAGGCGTAGCCGAGCATGAACAGGTTGCTGGCGATGCTGTCCCCCAGCAGCCCCACCGCCAGGCGCGTGGCCTCGACGAAATGGGTCTTGTCGGCGCCCACCGCGTCGCTGATCGCCTGGGTCATGGCTGCGGCCGGGAACTGCGCATCCGGGTCGCGGGTGAACGCCGCCGTTGGGGTCTGCTGGCTGTTGATGACCGCGTGGGACTTGTCCAGGCTCAGCTTCGCCAAGGCATCAGGCCCTGACGCCACCAGCAGGTCGCAGCCCAGCAGCAGGTCGGCATCACCGGCGGCGATGCGCACGGCGAACAGGTCTGCCTGGCGCGCGGCGATGCGAATGTGGGTCACCACCGGGCCGAACTTCTGCGCCAGGCCGGCCTGGTCGAGCACGCTGCAGCCCTTGCCTTCCAGGTTCGCCGCCAGGCCCAGCAGGGCGCCCACGGTGGTCACGCCGGTGCCACCGACGCCGGGCAGGAGGATATTGAACGGGCGCTCCAGGCTCGGCAGCAGCGGCGCCGGCAGCGCCGCGAAGGCCTGGTCACGGCTGGGCAACTGCGGCTTGCGCAGCTGCCCGCCGTGCACGGTGACGAAGCTGGGGCAGAAGCCTTCCACGCAGCTGAAATCCTTGTTGCAGGCGTGCTGGTCGATCTCGCGCTTGCGCCCTTGGGCGGTCTCCAGCGGCAACACCGACAGGCAACCGGATTTCACCCCGCAGTCGCCACACCCTTCGCACACCGCCGGGTTGATCAGCGCGCGCTTGTTCACCTCGGGCATCGTCCCGCGTTTGCGCCGGCGGCGTTTTTCCGTGGCGCAGGTCTGGTCGTAGATGATCACCGACACGCCCTTGAACTCGCGCAACTCGCGCATGACTGCGTCCAGGTCGCGACGGTGATGGAACGTGGTAATCGGCGCAAAGCCGGCGCGGCTGGGGTATTTGTCCGGCTCGTCGCTGACCAGGGCGATGCGTTGCACGCCTTCGTCGAACACCTGGCGGCTGAGCTGGTCGACCCGCAGGATGCCGTCGATGGGCTGGCCACCGGTCATGGCCACGGCGTCGTTGTAGAGAATCTTGTAGGTGATGTTGACCCCGGACGCCACCGCCGCGCGCACCGCCAGGTGCCCGGAGTGGAAATAGGTGCCGTCGCCCAGATTCTGGAACACGTGGGCGGTCTCGGTGAACGGCGCCTGGCCGATCCAGGTCACGCCTTCGCCGCCCATCTGGGTGAAGGTATCGGTCTCGCGGTCCATCCAGATGGTCATGTAGTGGCAGCCAATGCCGGCCAGCGCGCGGCTGCCCTCGGGCACCTTGGTGGAACTGTTGTGCGGGCAGCCAGAGCAGAAATGCGGGGTGCGCTGCACGTTGTGCAGAGGGGCCTGAAGGGCCTGTTCCTTGTCTTGCAGGAAACGCAGCCGCGCCTCGATCTGCGGGCTGCTGTAGATGGGTGCCAGGCGTTTGGCGATGACCCGGGCGATCATCGCCGGGGTCAGCTCGCTGAGGTTGGGCAGCAGCGAGCGGCCTTCCTCGTCGAACTCACCGACCACGCGCGGGCGCTTGTCCACGGGCCAGTTGTACAGCTGGCCGGTGAGCTGGTCCTCGATGACGCTGCGTTTTTCCTCCACCACCAGGATCTCGTCCAGGCCCTGGGCGAAGTCGTGCACCGACACCGGTTCCAGTGGCCAGCTCATGCCGACTTTCAGCACGCGAATGCCCACGCTGGCGCAGAGCGTTTCATCCAGGCCCAGCTCTTCCAGGGCCTGGCGCACGTCCAGGTAGGACTTGCCGGTGGTGACGATGCCCAGCCGCGGCTGCGGCGAATCGAGCACCACCTTGTTCAGCTGGTTGGCGCGGGCAAAGGCGCGGGCGGCGTAGATCTTGTAGGTGTTCAGGCGCGCTTCCTGGGCCAGGGGCGGGTCGGGCCAGCGAATGTGCAGGCCGCCCTCGGGCAGGACGAAATCGGCGGGCTCGCAGGTTTGCACCCGCAGCGGGTCGACCTCCACCACCGCCGAGGAATCGACGTTCTCGGCAATCGTCTTCATCGCCACCCAGCAGCCGCTGTAGCGCGACAGCTCCCAGCCGATGATGCCATAGTCGAGCATCTCCTGGACGTTGCTGGGGTTGAGCACCGGAATCATCGCCGCGATGAAGGCGTGCTCGCTCTGGCTGGCGATGGTCGAGGACTTGCAGCCATGGTCGTCGCCGGCCAGCACCAGCACGCCGCCGTGGGGCGCCACGCCGGCCGAGTTGCCGTGCTTGAACACGTCGCCGCAGCGGTCCACCCCCGGCGCCTTGCCGTACCACAGGGCGAACACGCCGTCGTACTTGCCCTGGGGAAACAGGTTGACCTGCTGGCTGCCCCACACGGCGGTGGCGCCCAGCTCTTCGTTGACGCCGGGCTGGAAATGGATGGCGTGCTTCTGCAGGTAGTCGCGGGCTTCCCACAGGCTCTTGTCAAGGTTGCCCAGGGGCGAGCCCCGGTAACCGGAAATGAAGCCTGCGGTGTTCAAGCCACGGGCCTCGTCGCGCTGTTTCTGCAGCATGGGCAGGCGCGTGAGGGCCTGGGTACCGGTGAGGTACAGGTGCCCGGTGGCGAGGCGGTACTTGTCGTCCAGGCGGACGTCGGCTAGGGACATGCGGCACTCCTGTTATTTTTATGGCGGCCATGACTCATCAGTCAGTGGCTAAAAATATGCCTTTCGGAGTGAGGCTTTTTCTTTCTAAATTCGGGCATTTCTGCTGTTATGGCGCATGAACGTTGCGCTAAAAACAAGAAAAGGGAAATGATCATGCAGTCCAAACTGAGCGCCCTCGACCGCCGCATCCTGCGCCTGATCCAGCACGACGCCGACCTGTCGGCCGCCGAAATCGCCGAGCGCGTGGAACTGTCGCAGTCACCGTGCTGGCGGCGCATTCACCGCATGCAGGAGGAAGGCCTGATCGAGCGCAAGGTCGCCCTGCTCAACCCGCAGAAGCTGGGCCTGACCATGACCGTATTCGTCAACGTCAAGCTATCGGGACACGGGCGGCGTTATCTGGCGGAGTTCGAGGAAGCGATCACCGGCTACCCGGAGGTGCTGGAGTGCTACACCATGGCCGGCGGGATGGATTACATGCTCAAGGTGGTGGCCCAGGACATTGGGGCCTACGAACGTTTCCTGCGCGACCATCTGTTGCAGAAGCCGCATGTGCAGGAGGCGCATTCCAACATCGCCATGAGCGAGGTGAAACGCACCACGGAACTGCCGCTGGATTGAGCGAAATAATTTTTCACAAACGCGGCAAGAAATCATTTGACTTGCAAATGATAACGATTATTATTGAGCCAACTGATCGCGAGATCGGTTGGGTAATCCGAAAGGCCTTAGGTCGGACTTTCGAATTATCTCCTCATCAGGCTAATCACGGTTTTTGACCCGGCTTTTTGCCGGGTCTTTTTTTTAGTTTCTTCAGGCTAATGAAGAAGGGTGTTGCTTGAATTCGATGGCGCGCATGATAGCAAAGGACTATTGCTCGAGGAAAGCGCTCATCGCTAATTTTCAGCTAGCAAATCAGCTATTTAGCCGGAATTGTGGCAAATCGTTTCTTGAGAATAACTCTCAAATACACTAAGCTGCGCCTGCGTCAGGGAAGACGCCCCCCTCACGGATGCGTTCGCAGCCCGCAATCGACCAGGCCCATGGCGGCCAGGAGGACGTTTCGATGACCCATCTGCTCACGCCCCTGCACAACCTTTTCCAGCACCAGCCGGTCGACCAGGGCCAGGATGCGCTCTACCTGCGCCTGAAGAAGTTGCCCCGCCGCGTGCAGCAGGTGTTCCTGCTCAGCCGCCTGGATGACCTGCCCTACCCGGCCATTGCCCAGCGCCTGGACCTGAGCGTGGAGCACGTCGAACGGGACATGCTGCAGGTGCTCGAACAATGCCGCAGCCCCGCTGGCAGCCAGGCGGCCAGCGCCTGGTACGTGAAGCTGCAGAACCCGCACACCACCGCCAGCGAACGCATCGACTTCCGCCGCTGGCTGGACGCCGACGCCACCCACCTGCAAGCCTTCCACGCCACCGAACTGCGCTGGCGGCAACTGCTGGCCGCCGCCAGGCACCTGGGCGAGTCGGGCTGGCAGCATCGCCGCCGCCACACCGGCCTGCTGGGCTGGGGCATGGCGCTGCTGGGGGCACTGCTGCTGGGCGGGCTGGCCGGCTGGATCTGACTGGCGCCACGCTTGCGTGTAAAGTACGAGCGTCCTCGACTTTATAAGGAAGCGAACAATGGCCGCGGCCCCCCTCACCTTCAGCGCTGATTTCGACAGCGGCAACATCCAGCTGCTCGACGCCAGCGACCCACGGCAGGTGCGCCTGGCGATCCGCCCGGACACCCACAGCGACCATTTCCAGTGGTTTCATTTCAAGGTCGGTGGCCTAACGCCTGGCCAACCCCATGGCTTCAGCCTGACCAACGCCGGGCAGTCCTCCTACAAGAACGCCTGGGCCGGCTACAACGCCGTGGCTTCCTACGACCAGAAGACCTGGTTCCGCGTGCCGAGCCAGTTCGACGGCCAGGCGCTGACCTTCAGCTTCGAACCCGAACAGCCCCAGGCCTGGTTCGCCTATTTCGAACCCTACAGCCGCGAACGCCACGACTGGCTGATCAGCGAGGCCGTGACCCAGGCCGGCCTGCAGTTGCTGGCGGTGGGCAAGAGTGCCGAGGGTCGCGACCTGCAACTGCTGCGCAAGGGCGACGGCAGCGAAGGCAAGAAAAAGGTCTGGCTGATTGCCCAGCAGCACCCCGGCGAGCACATGGCCGAGTGGTTCATGGAAGGCATCATCGAGCGCCTCAAGCAACGTGATGATGCCGAGCTGAACGCGCTGCTCGCCGAAGCCGACCTGTACCTGATCCCGCACATGAACCCCGACGGTTCGTTCCACGGCCACCTGCGCACCAACGCCAAGGGCAAGGACCTCAACCGCGCCTGGCAGGACGCCAGCGCCGAGTTCAGCCCCGAGGTGTTCTTCGCCCTGCAGCAGATGCAGAAATACGGCGTGGACCTGTTCATCGACGCCCACGGCGACGAGGAAATTCCTCACGTGTTCACCGCCGCCTGCGAAGGCAACCCGCAGTACACCCCGCGCATCGCCCAGCTCGAGCAGCGCTTCCGCGACCTGCTGTGCCAGCAGACCGCAGACTTCCAGCAGGTGCACGGCTATACCCGCGACGAGCCGGGCCAGGCCAACATGACGCTTGCGTGCAACGCCGTGGGAGCGAAGTTCGACTGCCTGTCGCTGACCCTGGAGATGCCGTTCAAGGACCACGACGACAACCCCGACGCGGTCACCGGCTGGTCGGGCAAGCGCTCGGCGCAGTTGGGCAAGGACGTGTTGAGCGTGATTGCGAAAATGGCTCGCGGCCTGCGGTAACCGCGGACGCAGCCTGCGGCAGCTGCTACGGGATCGACCTCGTAGCAGCGGCCGAAGGCCGCGTCATGGGCGACTGGCCTTGTCCCCCGAGGTCATGCTCTGCAACACCCCGTCGCGGCGGATCCAGCCGTGGTACAGCGCCGCGCCCAGGTGCGCCAGCACCGTCAGGAACAGCAGGTACGCCAGCAACCCGTGGGCCTTGCGCAACAGCGCATAGGTATGCGGCTCGGCCGGCAGTATCGGCGGCAGGTGCAGCGAGGCGCCCAGCATTATCGGGTCGCCGGCCGCCGAGAGCATGCCCCAGCCCACCAGTGGCAGCACCAACATCAACGCATACAGCAGCCAGTGCGACAGCTTGGCCGCCAGCTTCTGGATGCCCGGCAGGTCGGCCGGCAGTGGCGGCTGGCGGGTGCACCAGCGCACCAGCAGGCGCACGATCACCAGCGCCAGGATGGCGATGCCCAGGGGCTTGTGCAGGTGCAGCAGCCACTCATGGCGCTCGGACACGGTGCTGACCATGCCCACGCCAATGAACAGCATGGCAATCAGCAGGATCGCCATCACCCAGTGCAACACCCGGGCAGCCGGGGCGAAATGTTCAGGGCGGGCTTTCATGGCTTGGCCTCCGCGGCGGGCGCATTGGCGCTGAGTTGATCGACTTCCGAGGTGCGGCGCAGGTACGAGCTGGCGTAGGCCGCCGAGCGCGCGGCCAGCAGTGGGTCGTTGGACGCCTCGATGCCGCTGGGCAGTATGGTCGGGTCATAGTTGACGTCGCGGCACTGCCCTGTGATCTGCGGCTGCATGCGCTCCACCACCAGGGTGCCGGCGTCCACGGTCTTGCGCCCGGCGGGCCAGGCCTTGCTGGCGTCGTCCACCGGGTCGCCCGGTTCGGCCAGGGTCATGCGCAGGGTCCAGCGCAGCGGGCCACCGGCCAGGCGCTGGGCCAGGTCGGCCTGGAGGAAATCGGCGCCTGCGTTGGGGCCGGCCGGGGTGCTGTCGGTCGCCTCGGGCACCACCGACCAGCGCACGGCCTGGCGCTGGCCGTCGGCGTTGTCGAGGTAGAAGGCGTTGATGCTGTTATAGGTTTCCGTGGCGTAGCTGGCCGACGGCTTGGCGCCCTTGACCCAGGCCAAGAACGGTCCGGTCTCGGGGTGGGCGGCGAAGAACGCCGGCATGGCGTCAGGCTTGGGCTTGCCGGTGGCCGGGTCCGGGGTGCCGGCCTTGAGCATGGCGTAGAAGGCTTCGGGCGTGCCCACCGGGAACACCGACATGCTGTTCATGCCCGTGCGCCACTGCTGCCCGTTGGCCAGGTTGAAGCGCAAGGCGAAACTGCGCAACGGCACGCTGCTGTCCGGCGCATAGGGGTTGCCGCTGGGCAAGGCGAAACGCCCGACCACCGGCGTGCGGCCCTGGGCGAACACGCTGCTGCTGGACAGCGCCTGCAGCTGGCCGTTGCCCTCGAAATAGCCGATCACACACACGCCCTTGGCGTGGTTGCGACGGTAACCGGGGTGCACGCCGTTGTTGGTCTGCAGCGCGTTGACCAGGTCGCGGGGCTTGAGCCGGTCCGGGTCCAGGCGCCCGCTGACATAGGCAAAGGCGGCCACGGCGACGGCCAGGATCGCGGCGATGCCCAACAGGCGCACGGCCTTGTCGAACAGGGTCAAAGGTGGGGGCGTTGGATCAGGCATGAGCGACTCCAGAATCGGTGGGGTGCTATGAGACGAAGGCCAGCGCGATTTATTCCCTGTCCCGCCGCTGAATAATTTGAGGTTAGGCAAGTTGGAATAAAACGCCCCGTCATTCGTCTTGCTAGCCTCTGTACGAAATGCATCCCAGCTCGGCCATGCTGCGTTGAAAACAGGCTCGGAATGCTCATTTACAACCCGTAAACTCCGCTTCCTCGCCTGTTTTCGCCTTGCCTGGCCTTCGCTGGAATACATCTCGTACAGAGCCTAATCTTGAAACAGAGCCCCACCGTGCAGGCCGCCATGAACGAGTTTGATGATCAATTGCGTATCCTGTTGCCGCGCCTGCGCCGTTTCGCGTTGTCGTTGACTCGCGAGCCCAGTAGCGCCGACGACCTGGTGCAGAGTTGCCTGGAAAAGGCCTTGAGCCGGCGCGCCAGCAAGGACGCCGAGGGTGAGTTGCGCGCCTGGCTGTTCCAGATCCTGTACCGCCAGTTTGTCGACAACCACCGGCGCGCGCGCCGCTATGCGCGGTTGCTGGAGTTTTTCACCGGCCGCGATGACTATCAGCCGTCGGTGGAGCGCACGGTCATGGCCCAGTCGGCCCTGCAGTCGTTCGACCGCCTCAGTGATGAGCAGCGCGCGCTGCTGCACGCCGTGGCCGTGGAAGGCCTGAGTTACCAGGAGGCTGCCACCGTGTTGCAAGTGCCCATCGGCACCGTCATGTCGCGCCTGTCGCGCGCCCGCCAGGCGCTGCGCCAGCTCAACGAAGGCGAGATCCATCGCCCTGCCCTGCGGATATTGAAATGATTACCTTGCCGCCGACCGAACACGACCTCCACGCCTACGTGGACCTGCGCCTGAACCCCGCCGACCGCCAGCGCCTGGAGACCTGGCTGAACAGCCATCCCGAGGCCGCCGCCCAAGTGAAAGGCTGGCAGAAAGATGCGCGCCTGCTGCGCTCGGTGCTGGGCAGCTCGCCCCTGGCCGACAACCCGGCGCTGGACCCGGCCACCCTGCGCGTGCGCCGCCGCCACCGTTACCAGCAACACCTGGCCCGCGCCGCCGTGCTGGTGCTCGCCGTGGGCCTGGGCGGCCTGGGCGGCTGGCAGGCCCACGAGGCCCGCCACCCCAGCGTGGCGCCGATGACCGATGCCCTGCAGGCCTACCGCCTGTTCGCGCAGAAAGACGTGCTGCCCGCTGACTTCAAGGTCAGCGACGCCACCGCCCTGCAACCCTGGCTGGACCGCAACTTCACCAACGCCAAACGCCTGCCCGACCTTAGCCAGGCCGGCTTCAAGCCGGTGGGCGCGCGACTGCTCAGCACCGACCAGGGCCCGGCCGCCATGGTGCTGTACCAGGACGTGCGCGGCGCGCGGGTCACCTTCTACATCCGCCCGCCAGGCCCGGACAACAACCTGCTGCCACGCGGTTCGCGGCGTGAAGGCAATTTGCAGGCGGACTACTGGTCGGGCCCTGGGTACAACTACGCCATGGTGGCCCCGGTCGACATTGCGCCGAAGACCCTGCAAAACTTGTAACAGACGCAGCCTGGCGGCAGCTGCTACGGGGGGCATAGCATTCAGAAATGTTTGTGTAATTGACACATTGCCGTCAGGGGTCGAAAATACGGGTTGAGGACTGCAATGCGCATCTCTGGGCATGGGCTCCAGTAACGCCCCCCCAGAATTTTGGCAGCAGAGATACTGGCACTCTCTGAAGTAGTGACGATGGGTTATCTCATCGGATCCTGAACCCAAGACCAGCAATGGTCCGGAGCTAAAGAATCGCTGCGACTACTCCTCATGAACTTTAAAGGCGCCCCACGGGGCGCCTTTTTCATGCCTGGCCTGTCGCTATGGTTATTTTCCCGACCAGAGTCCCGTCCAGCCGCCGTTTTGGGTACCAGGTGACGACGTAATAGCCGAAACCCCGTCGCTCATTCCTCGGCTCCAACACCACGGAGCCAGTTGGTGTTTTCATGATTGCCAACCGATGGTTGCCCCGAAGTTCTCGAAACTCGCAATAGATAGGCGCCCCCACGACGATCATTCGGGCCAGAAGAGCGGGTATTTCGTCCATGTGGCCGCAGCCATGCTTCCTCAGCTCCGATTGGTGCGCCTCCCATATGTGGCGAATGCCGTACCCTCGGTTTTCAGCTATGTGCACGCCCACACGAACGAATATATCCCCACCCGGCAGGCCAAAGGCAGGCATCTGCGGGACAGCCCCGAAACTCAGCCCGCCGCAAGGATGACATACCAGCGCATTTGCTTTGAGATTGAGCAGATCAGACAAATGACGACCCAATGATGGAAAGGTGAAGGCCTCACCAGAAGCGCACGATTGTGTCACGCCGAACGCCGAAAGGATCAAGCTAACGCCCTGTTTTAGCTGGCAATTATGTAAGCGTATCTTTCCCTGCCCCCTTCCCCCAGGCGCCTCGTTAAAACGCCACATCCACCACCACACTGTCCTGATACCCCCCCACCGGCGGCGTCACCTGGTCGGTGTACACCTTGCCATTGAAGTTGAACACCTGGCTCCCCGTCCCCGTGCCGTTGCCCGGGTTCACCTCGGCGTCGCTGCTGCTGCGCCGCGCCGCCCCAGTGCTGCCCCAGCGCACGCTGCCGGCGCTCTTGAACAGGTCGTAGGCCAGGTAGTTGCTGCCGGAGATCATGCGCCGCCGCCCGCCGGCGCTAAGCGGGTAGCCGCCATCGCTGAGGCCCACGGTGTAGGCACTGCCCAGGGTGCAGGCCACGCTGATGCTGCTGTTCACCGTGGCAAAACCCAGCACCAGCGGCGCGCTGCCGAAGTCGAGGTTGGGCGCGGTGATCTGGCAGTCGTTGGTGACTTGCAGGGTGACCTGCATAGTGGTGGCGCCCGAACCGATGTCGCGGCCCAGGCAGATGGCACCAATGCCGATGCCCGAGCAATAATTCCAGCTCCACGCCAGGTTCAGGGTTTCGGTGTAGATGCCCGCCGGCACGTTGCTGCCGATGATGGTCTTGAGGTACAGCGGCACCGACTTGGGCGAGGAGCCGGCCAGCAGGCCCAGGGCGTCGATGATCGAGTTGCGCGCAAAGTCGTAGGCCACGCCGCGGGTCAGCGGGTAGCTGGTGCTGTCGTTGGCGTAGACGGTGTAGCCGATCACCGCGCCGCTGCTGCCGACCTGCAGGCCGGCCTGGCTGGAGGTCACGGTGAGGTAGAAGTGATCGCCGCTGCCCAGCAGGCTCAGCAACGATCCGGTACAGGTCAGCGCGCCATTGGTGGTGGACGTGGACTGCACCGTGGTGCGCAGCAGCACCGAGCTGACCTGGCCAAAGGTGGGCGGCGTTGGCGTGGAGATCGCGCAGGCAGCCTGGGCCCCGGTGCCGGCCGCCAGCAGCGCCAGGCCCGCCGCCAAGCACGCCTTCACTGGCACACCAACGGCCCCAACAGGGGCACCTCGCCCTGCTGCTGCACGTCCAGGTCGAACTGCACCCGGCACTGGCTGCCGTCGCCCCGCTCCACCACCAGGCTGTTGTGCGCCGCCAGGTTTTCCAGGTACACCAGGCCGTCCCAGCCGACCACGGTGCGCGCGCCACTCTGTTCGTGCAGCACGTTGCTGCCCAGGGCCAGGTGTTGCTGTTGGGCGTCCACCAGCACCAGGCTGGCGGCCACCACCCGGGTCAGCGGGAACTCCAGCAAGTAGCCACTGCCGCGGCGCACGGCCACGCGCTGTTCCACCGAAGGGCTGCGCACGTTGGCCGGCAGGTTGAGCGGATCGATCTCGTATTTGCCGCGGTAGTAGCCACTGGTCCACGGCACTAGCAGGTGCCCGCTGCGGTCGGTGTCGCCGACGCGCTGGTTTTCGTAGCGCACCGGCACACCGCCGTAGCCGTCGGTGCTCACCAGCACGAAGGCGTCGTCGATGCGGTTGGCGGCGAACAGGCTGCCGTCCATCCACACCAGCGAACCAGCGGCGTCGGCCCAGCGCGTGGTCTGCTCGCTGGTGCCATAGGCGCCCACCTGCAATTGCACCGACTGCAAGCGCCAGGTCGCATCGGCCTGGCGGTAGGTCTGCTGGTCGCCGCGCGAGTAGCCCAGGTTGTAGCCGACGCCGCCCTCGGTGGGCACCGCGCGGCTGTAGTTGACCCGTTGCTGGGTCTGGCCCTGCTGGTTGCGCTCGATGCCAACGCTGAGGTTGCCGCGCAGGTCGATGGGTATGGTCACCTGCGCTTGCACGGCCCAGTTGCTGGCGCCGATTTCATGGTTCGCCGACAGGTAGAAACTGCTGTTGCCCCACAGCGGTTTGCTCCAGGTGAGGTTGAGCAGCCGGGTGCGCGAATCGTCGCCGGCGCGCACGTCGAAATAGCCGGCGCCCAGGCTGCCGTAGCGGTCCAGGTTGACGCTGAGGGTGGCCTGCTGGCTGCGCTGGCTCATGCGCGTGTAGGGCGAGTCCACCAGGGTCAGGTCGGCATAGTCGTCGCGACGTTGCAGGCGTTGGTAATTGAAGCTGAAACGCGGGTTGTTGTACTGATAGCCCAGGCTGTACTGCTGGCCGCCGAGGCCGTCGTAGCGGCTTTGGCTGACGGCGGTGTTGAGCACGCCGAGGTTGCCCAGGCGCAGGTTGCCGCCCACGCCGCCCAGGTTCAGGGACTGCGCAGCTTCGGCGTGGCCCTCCAGGGTCAGGTAGTCGCTGAGGCCATAGCGCACGCTGCCGGTGGAGGCGCCGGGGCCGTAGGCAAAGTCCTTGAGGCCGTAGTCCCGGCGCACGCTGCCCGCCGCCACGGAGAAATCCATCAGGCCTTGCTGCAACAAAGTGCTGGTGACGTAGAACGGCAAGGTGGTGGACACCTGCCGCCCCAGGGCGTCGGTGGTCACCACCACCGCCTCGCCGGCCCCGTTGATGTAGGGGATGTTGGTGAGGGTGTAGGGGCCGGGCTGCAATTGCGCACTGGTGCTCTTGTAGCCGTTGATGAACAGGTCCACCGACGACGGCACCGCCGCCTCGCCGGCAAACGCCGGCAATGGGTAGGTGACCAGGTCCGGCCGCACGGAAAAGTCCCGTGACAGCTGCACCCCGCCCAGGCGCACCGAGTTGCTCCAGGGCAAGGAACCGCTGACCAGGTCGCCGGCCTCCACGGTCAGCAGGCGTTCGTCGTCGCTGTAGCGCCAGGTGGTGTCGTAGCGGCGGAAACGGCTGGTGTCCGCGTAGGCATTGCCCGACAGGCTCTGGCGCAGCTGCCCGGTGCTGGACACCGTGCCCCAGCTGTCGAAAATGCGCAGCTCGTTGTAGGCCGCCAGGTAGCGGCCCAGGTCGTCGGTGTCGTTCAGGTACAGGTCGTAGTTGAGCAGCGCGCCGAAGCTGCTCATGGCCTGGCTGCGCGGGTAGGCCTGGCTGCTGCCTATACGCTGGGCCGGCAGCCAGTCGGGCGGCACGTCCAGCAGCAGGCGCTGGGCCTGGCTGTCGTAGTCGGTGTGCAGGCCCTGCACGCTGTCCAGCGCCACCTCGGGGCCAGCGACACCCGACAGTTTCAGCCCGGCGGCCTGCAGGTCCGACAGCGGCAGGTAGAGTTGCCCGGCCCGTTGTTGCACCTGCACCACGCGGCCCGTGCTCATCTGGTTGACCACCAGTTCAAGGTACAGCGACGCATCGGGCACAGCCTCCTGGCCGGTGGGCGGCGGCGGTAGCTCCCCGGCCAGCGCGGCACAGGGGTACAACAGCCACCCCAGGGTGAACCACGTCAGTGTCGAGGGGCATCCGTGCCGATCGATGGGGCATCTCCCTTATCAAGCCAACCACGAAAACGCCGCTCAGCGCGCAGGCGCCAGGGCTTGCGGCGCGTCACCGCCATTGACCCGGCCTTGCAACGCCGACACCTGCGCCGTTGCCGGCAGCGGCCAGCGCATGCTCGCCCCCGGCAGCACGTAGCCCAGCAAGCCCTCGCCCAACGCCCGGCGCTGCGCGCCCTGCTGCAGCGCCACGTCCGTGAGGCGCGCGTGCACCGGGCCCTGGTTGCGGATCTCGACGAAGTCCTTGCCGCCCTCGCTGACCGTTCTCCAGGTCAACGCCGGCACGCCCGCGCCCTTGGGGTCGCGCTCGCGGCTGGGGTCGGGCTTGCTCCACAGGCCGGCGCCGTAGGCGAACAGCGGTACTGAATAGCGCATCTGGAAACGGATGGCCGCGGCAGTCTTGCCCTGGCCGTCCGGCCCCGGCGCCTGGGCAGCGGGAATCTCGTCGATGATGATGCGGTAGGCCTGCTCCTGGCCCGGCGGTATTTCCCGGGTGCGGGTCAGGCGTACCAGCTGCTTCTGGCCGGGCGCGATGTGCGCCACCGGCGGGCTGCCGATCACGTCGCGCTGGTTCTGGTACTGGTCATCGAAACCGCTCTGGCTCCAGCCGAACACGCGGATCTGCAAATCAGCCGGCTCGCTGCCACGGTTCTCCAGCCACAGCGCACTGGCCTGCTGGTCGGCCTCCAGCACCGGGTCGATGGGCCAGATCAGCACCGAACTGGCCGCTTGCACCGCGAACGGCAACAGCACCCCACAACACACACTGCCCCAACGCCACATACATTCACTCCACAGGCAACATTCGAGGGCGCCCCGGCTTACCAGGACAATTCCACTTGCAAGACATCGCTGTAGCTGCCCGCCGGCACATTGCCCGGCAGGCTCAGCCGGCCATAGATCGGCAGGCTGATGTTGGTTGAATCGCTGTACGCCACGGTGACGCTCTGGCTGATGCCAAGCGCCTGGCTGTAGGCCGCGTCGCGAAACAGCTGGTAGGCCACCAGCGCGCTGCCGGCCTTGAGGTTGCGCGAGGTGCCGGCGTTCTGGCCGCCGTCCACTTTCATGTTCAGGGTCACCCCCGGGGTGCACTGCAGCTTCACCCCGGTGCCGGGCACCGCCGCCGTTGCCGTGCCGGTGGCCAGCGCCGACCAGCTGCCGAAGTTGAGGCTGCCGTAGTTGCTGCCGCCACCCACCACCAGGCAACCGCTGGTGATGGCCGCGTTGACCAGGAAGGTGCTGGTGGTGGCGGCGTCCAGCGGCCAGGGCGCCGCCAGGCTCGCCAGTAGCAGCGCGCCCTTGAGGCCGACCATGGCTAGAACGTCAGCTCGACCGCTACCGTGTCCGTGTAGGTGCCCGCCGGCAGTCCGGCGACGCCGATGGCGCGGCCGTAGAGGTTGACCGTCTGCGCCACGCCGGTGCTGGTCGCCAGGCTGATGGTGCCGTCGATGGCCAGCAGGTTGGAGAAGCCGGTGTCGGTGAAGAAGTCGTAGGGCACGAAATGCCCGGCGCCGTCGGCCAGCGCCCGGGCACCACCGGTGGCCTGGCCGTCATGGCTGCCGGCGCGCACCTTCACCACCGGCACGGTGCCGGCCGAGCAGAGTATCGACATGGCCCCGCCGCCACCGCCCAGCACCTGGCTGCTGGCCTGGGTGAACAGGCTGCTGGTGGTGCCGAAGTTCAAGTTACCGAAATTGATATTGGTGCTGCCGGCCACGCCGTTCACCAGGCAGCTGCTGGTCAGCACCAGGCTGGCGGTAACCTGGCCGGTGACCGTGGTGGCGGCCTGGGCGGCGGGCGTCATCGCGGCCAGCAAGGCCAGGGCCGGTAACAGGGCGGCAGAACGAAAAGCCTGTGCGTGCATGATTCACTCCTTGTGTTACCAGTGCTTGTGTTACCAGTTCAGGGTCACCCGCAGGGTGTCGCGGTAGATGCCCGCCGGCAGCGCGCGGGGGTTGGCCACCACGGCGCCGAAGATCGGGATAGGGATTTGCCCGCCACTGCTGACGGCGAAGGTCTTCTGCTCGCCGATGCTGTAGCGCTCGGTGCCGGCGGCGTTCTGATACAGCTGGTATGGGATGGTGCGGCTGCCGTTGCTCAGGCGCCGGGTGGTGCCGTCGCCGTTGGCGCCGCCATCGATGGTGACGCTGAAGCCGGTGACCGTCGGGTTGCAAGCCACCTGCAGGGCGCTGCCGCCGTTGGCGACGTTGGCGCCGATGGGCGCGTTCCAGGTAGGGCCCTGGTCGCCGAAATCCAGGGCGCCCAGCGAGCCGGTGGCCAGGGTGCTGCCGGCGCTTTGCACCTCACAGCCGGCGGTGATCACCAGGCGCGCCTGGATCTGCCCGCTGACGCCATTGACCGCGGCCACGGCATGGCCGGCCCACAGCAGCGCGAGCACGGCGGCCAGCCAGTGGCCTACCATGTCACGGTCACCTTCAACAGGTCACTGTATTGCCCGGCACGGGGCACCTGGGCCAGCGGTTCGATGCGGGCGTACAGCGGCAGTTCGATGGTGCCGGTGGCCGGCACGCGGCCGCTTAGCGGCTGATCGACAGCAAAAGGCACGCGGCGCGCCGGGTCACTATAGAGGCGGTAGGGAATGGCGTTGCCAGCAGCGCTGGCCAGGTAGCGCACGTCGCCCACCCCGCCGTGCTGGCCGCCGTCGACCTGCACCTGATAAGCGGTGTCGGGGTTGCATTCGAGGCGCGGCAGGCGGGTGCGGGGCAGTTGCGCCGACAGTGGGCCAGCGGGGTCGTCCAGGCGCGCGGCGCTGCCGAAATCCAGCAGCCCCAGGTGTTGCGGGCCAGCGTCGCGCACCTGGCCCAGCAGCACGCAGCCGCGCTGCACGTTCACGCGCACCTCGACCTGCAACTCCGTGGCCAGTGCCGGGCCGCCGAGCATCAGGCTCGACAGCGCGGCGATCGCTAATCCCTTCACACCCTCACTCCTTGCGAGGCGCATCCGTGAACTGGAGGCTAGCATTCGAGGCAGAAGTTGCCACTTCGGTCAGCGTATTGATACACGCACAAGCCTTGCCTGGCGCGCGCCAGCAGCGGGTTTTCAGCCCTTTTTGTCAAAGTTGATGCGTGACGCGCCAGAGGCAATCGTCGTCTTGATGCACCGGGTAAAACGTTTCAGCTACCAGCTGTCATACCTTGGTACTGATCCGGTCAAGTCCTGGCGCAACAGGTCGATGCACTGATCAGGCACCCCATTAAAAATCTGCCGCCCAAAGGTCCCGAACCCGATGAACCCTTTCCGCTTTCTCCGCCAGGCCACATCGAACGCCCCCGGGACCGCCAGCGTGCTGTGCACCTTCAACGCGCTGGGCAGCACGCTGCAAGGCGTGAAGCTGACGCCCACGTTCATCGCCGGTTTCATCTCGCCACACCTGGACCTCGACGCCGTGGCCCGGCAACTGCGCCAGCGCTTCCCCCAGGCCACCCTGAGCCTGTGCACCACCGCCGGCGAGCTGTGCAGCGCCAGTGACGCGCTGTACTGCAACGCCCAGGGCCAGTGGGACCGCATCGTGCTGCAGCTGTTCGACGCCAGCGTCATCGCCAGCGCCGAGCTGGTCAGCGTGCCGCTGCTGTCCGAGGACATCCGCGCCGGTGGCAAGCGCCTGCCCATGCGCGAACGCATCGCCAGCCTGGCGGCCACCCTCAAGCGCACGCGGGTCAGCCTGCCCATCGACAACCGCGACACCCTCGCCTACGTGCTGTTCGACGGCCTGTCCGCCTCGGAATCGTTCTTCATGGAGGCGCTGTACGAGTCCGGGCGCTTCCCCTGCCTGTTCGTCGGCGGCTCGGCGGGCGGCAAGGACGACTTCAAGGCCACCCTGTTGCACGACGGCCAGCGCAGCTACCAGAACCACGCGCAGATCGTCTTCCTCAAGTGTGCGCCACAGGTGCGCTTCGGCGTGTTCAAGAGCCAGAATTTCGAGCCCACGAAGCTGTCGTTCAGCGTGCTTACCGCGTCGCTGGAAGAGCGCTACATCCACCAGGTGTTCGACGCCGCCGGCAACATCAAGACCATGGTCGCGGCCCTGTGCGACGCGTTCAAATGCGCCCCCAACCAGCTGGACAAATACCTGGCCGAATACTCCTTCGCCATTCGCGTGGGCGAGGAGCTGTTCGTGCGCTCCATCGCCCGCATCGACTACGCCCGCGAGACCGTGCACCTGTTCTGCGACGTGGCCCCCGGCGAAGAGCTGGTGATGGTCAAGCGCACCTCGCTGCGCGATTCTACCCAGCGCGACTTCCAGCGTTTCCTGCAGGGCAAGGGCGGCCAGCCGCTGGTGGGCCTGCTCAACGACTGCATCCTGCGCCGGGCCAACAACGCCGGCAAACTGGGCGAGATGACCGGGGTGTTCGGCGACGTGCCGGTGGCCGGCTTTTCCACCTTCGGCGAGATCCTGGGGCTGAACCTGAACCAGACGCTGACCGCGATCTTCTTTTTCAAGGTGGCCAACGACGCCACGTTCAGCGACGACTACATCGACAATTTCGCCAGCCACTACGGCGAGTTCAAGGCCTTTTTCCTGCGCCGGCAGATCCAGAAGCTGGCGGGTTTGAACCGCGTGGTGGTCAAGCAGATCGACGCCTTCAAGCACCAGCAATTCACCAGCAGCCTCGACACCCACGGCCTGGACGCCAGCGTGCTGCCGGTGTTCGACGGCCTCGCCGACCTGGGCATGGTGCTGTCCCAGGCCACCCACCAGCAGGAAGAGATTGCCCGGCAGCTGCAGCACTACTCCGGCGAGCTGCACCTGTCCATGGACGAGCTGACCGGCACCATCAACCAGCAGAACAGCGTCACCGCCCAGGCCGGCAACACCGTGGCCGGGCTGTCCAGCCACGCCGACCAGGTAGTGGGCAGCGCCCGTGACCTGGCGCAGTCGAGCCTGCGCATCCAGTCCATTGTCCAGGTCATCCAGCAGATCGCCGGGCAGACCAACCTGTTGGCCCTGAACGCCGCCATCGAAGCCGCGCGCGCCGGCGAGACCGGGCGTGGCTTCGCGGTGGTGGCGGATGAGGTGCGCAAGCTGGCGGAAATCACCCGCAAGAACGCCGGCGAGATCGGCGTGGACATCGACGCCCTGGCCGGGGAAATCCAGAACGTGGCGTTGCAGATCGAGGAGCAGTCGACAGCCGTGGGCACCCTGCGCGAGCTGCTCGGCGACCTGGAGAATTCAAGCCGGATGACCGAGGGCACCTCCCAGCGGACCAAGAAAATCGCCGATACCCTGACCGGCCTGACGCACCTGGACGGGCGTTAAACCGCCGGCGTGCGCACGCAGTCTTGCGGCCCCACCAGCCGCCCCTGCTGCGAACGCACCTGCAGGGGCGCCAGCGGCTGGCGGGCGTCGGCGTCCAGCAGCAGGGAATGGGCTTCGCCCGCCTGATACAGGTGCTGCTCGCCCCACTGGCGCAGCGCCACCACCACGGGAAACAGCGCCCGCCCCTGGGCCGTCAGCACGTATTCCTTGTAGGCGCTGCCGTCCGACGCCGGGCGCAGGTCGAACACCCCCGCCTCCACCAAAGCCTTGAGCCGCGCGGCGAGGATGTTCTTTGCCAGGCCCAGGCTTTTCTGGAACTCACCGAAGCGTCGCAGGCCGTCGAAGGCATCGCGCACGATCAGCAGCGACCAGCGCTCGCCGACTGTCTCCAGGCTGCGAAACACGGGGCATTGGGCTTGTTGCGAGGCGCTGGGTGAGGTCATGGCGAGATACCGGCCGGGCATATGTGGTTGCATATTAAAACCAGAATTGCTAGAAACGCAAAACCTGGTTTCTTTTTGAAACCTCATTGCCTGACAGGACAGCCCCGCAATGAATCACCTCTCACCGCGCCTCACCTGGCTGCTGGCGCTGACCGCCGGCCTGGCGGTGGCCACCGTGTACTTCATCCAGCCGCTGCTACGCTCGATCGGCGCAAGCCTGGGCGTGGCGCCTGGGGACCTGGGGTTGCTGGTCACCCTCACCCAATGCGGCTACGGTGCCGGGCTGCTGTTGATCGTGCCGCTGGCCGAGCGCCTGGACCGCCGGCGCATGATCATCGGCCAACTGCTGCTTTCCTGCGCGGCGCTGGTGCTGGGTGCGCAGGCGGGCCAGTGGTGGTTGCTGCTGGCGGCCATGCTGGGGGTGGGCCTGATGGCCGTAGTGGTGCAAGTGGTGGTGGCCTACGCCGCCAGCCTGGCTAACCCTGCGCAACGGGGCCAGGTGATTGGCACGGTCACCAGCGGCATCGTCGTCGGCATCCTGCTGGCCCGCCTGCTGTCGGGCGCGGTCGCCGACGTGGGTGGCTGGCGCCTGGCGTTCGCCGGCTTCGCCGGGCTGATGCTGGGCATGGCGCTGCTGCTGGGTAAGGCCATGCCCGGGCCGGCCGCCGTGGCCACACGGCAGACCTATGGGCAATTGCTGCGCACCATGGCCCGGCTGTTCCTGCACCACCGCCTGCTGCGCCAGCGCGGGGTGCTGGCGATGCTGGTGTTCGCCGACTTCAGCATCCTCTGGTCGAGCATGGCCCTGCCCCTCAGCGCCCCGCCGTGGTCACTCAACCACACCCAGGTCGGCCTGTTCGGCCTGGCCGGCATCGTCGGCGCCCTGGGTGCGGCCCGGGCCGGGCGCTGGGCCGACGCCGGCCTGGCCCGGCGCACCAGCGGCTGGGCCCTGGCGCTGCTGGCCGGCGCCTGGCTGCCGATCGCCTGGGCGCCGTCCAGCCTCTGGGCGTTGCTGCTGGGCGTGCTGATGCTGGACTTCGCCGTGCAGGCGGTGCACGTCACCAACCAGAGCCTGCTGCTGGCGGAGCCATCACAGGGGCAAAGCCAGCTGATCGGCGCGTACATGTGTTTCTATTCGGTGGGCAGCGCGCTGGGGGCGCTGGCGGCCACCCAGGTGTATGCGCAGTGGGGGTGGCAGGCGGTGTGCGCGCTGGGCGCAGGAGTGGCCGTGCTGGCGCTGGCCTGGTGGCTGCTACAGGTGCCAGGCCTTGGAAAATATTCCTACACATATTTCAGACCACGTCGGGATAGGTAAACCCGTCCATCACCGATAACCTTCTTGCACCCACCGAGACAGGATATCGACGTGAACACCTTCGAAACAATTCAACAATCATTCGACGATGTGGAATGGTGCAAGGAATGCAAAGGCTTTGAATTCAAGAGCCGTTACCCACAGTTTCCATGTATCTGCGACGTGCTGGTCGTGCTGCGTAAATCCGATGGCGTGGCCTGTGTCGTGTGCAGCGAGCGCAGTGATAATTACGGCAGGTCCATCTCCCAAGGGGTGATGGACATTCGTGAACTGCTTGTTTCAACACTGAACCTGCAAGCCCCACTACTGTGGCTTGAACACTACCCCCACGGCACCGTGAACTTCCTGGACAAGTACACGATCAGGCAAGTTTACTTCTATCCGGGCATGGCCGGTCGTAATCATCGTTTGTCATGGTGGGCCGCCGGGGAACTTTGCGGGCTAGCCCCTGAGCTGTTGGCCAGGGGTTACCATGATGAACTCTGACCCTATACACCTGCCCCCTTTGACCGCCAACCTGGAACTGAACTGGGAGACAGTGGCGACCCGACTGACGATCAAGATGATGGCTCTGTATTTCGATGCAGGGGCTGAAGTAGATCGTGCCATTGACGAATTCGTCATCCGCCAGGCACTGCGCGAGGTATTGGTCGACCTGTTATCAACCTCGTTCGTCTCCACTAAAGAAACCTTTTACCCCAACAGCAGGCAACGGATGGACCTCACCATCGGCCCAGCAAACTGCCCCGTGGATTTTGCCATTGAACTTAAAAGTACGAGTGCAAGCGTTAACCTGTTGGTGGAGGATTGGAAGAAAATGCTTCTGTTCAACAGTGGATTTTGTGTTTCGATACTGGCGGGCATAGTTTCAACGCAACGGTTCGATCGATTGAACGGCGTACTACAGCGGACCGATGGCAACCTCGGGGGCGGAAATCAAGCTCAGCAGATAGCCGGGGATTTTTTCCTGCTCTCAACTGACACCCTCAAGCGCCCCGCAGATGAGACAAAACAACAAGTTTCCTTCGTGTACATCTGGCACATCGGCAACTCGTCCAATCCATTGCCCAACATTGGCTATCACCTGCTCCCGTCCTGACTCGTATCGCAGGGCGTAGCTGGCCGACTTTGAAATCGACCACAGTCCGACAATCGCCCACCCCTTCACCCACCGCGCTGGCCGCCACCCCGCCGCTTTTGCTTAAATACCCGCCACGGCCCACCGTGGGCCTCCTGTCCAGTATGAGGAAAGCCCCTTGGCCGCGTTACCGCCAAAGAAATCCTGGTTCAAGTCCCGCCTGGGCAACGCCCTGGGCCGCCGCCACCTGGGGCGCGGGGCGCAGATCACCGAGTACTTCCAGCACAAGGCCCAGCAACAGGGTTATACCCTGAGCCACGGCCAGCAGCAGGTCATCGACAGCATGGCCGAGCGCGTGGAGCCGCTGTTGCAGGAAGACGTGGCGCAGCCGCGCAGCCTGTACCTGTACGGCGCCGTGGGGCGCGGCAAGAGCTGGCTGCTGGATGGTTTCTACCAGGCGTTACCGATGGCCCATAAACGCCGCCTGCATTTCCATGACTTCTTCGCCCGGCTGCACGAAGGCATGTTCCGCAACCGCGAGCAGGCCAATGCCCTGGAAACCACTCTGGACGAGCTGCTCAGCGACTGCCGGGTGCTGTGTTTCGACGAGTTCCACGTGCACGACATCGGCGACGCCATGCTGCTGACCCGCCTGTTCAAGGCGCTGGATGCGCGCGGCATCTTCCTGATGGTGACGTCCAACTACCCGCCCGAGGGCCTGCTGCCCAACCCGCTGTACCACGAACGCTTCCTGCCGGTGATCCGCCTGATCAACGCGCAGATGCAGGTCATGGAAGTGGGCGGCGCCCAGGACTACCGCGCCCTGCCCAGCGCCGCCAGCGAGCAGCAATTCACCCTGGGGCACTACGTGTGGCCGGGCACTGCGGCCCAGCGCCAGGCGCTGAAGCTGCCGGCCGCCGACCTGCCGCCCTTCCCCCTGGCCGTGGGCAAGCGCCAGCTGCGGGCGCGCATGAGCCATGAGCGGACCATTCATTTCACCTTCGACGACATCTGCGAGCAGCCTACCGCGGTGATGGACTACCTGGACCTGAGCGGGCGCTTCGACACCTGGATCATCGACCACCTGCCACTGCTGGACGAGTGCTCGATTGCCGTGCAACAGCGCTTCATCAACCTGATCGACGTGCTGTACGATCAGGACAAGCGCCTGATGCTGATCAGCGAGCGGCCGCTGGCCGAAAGCCTCGCCGGCCAGGCCATTGACCTGGCCCGCACGCGCAGCCGGCTCGGCCAGCTTCAGGAACACGCAGTCCCGTGACATTGTGGGAGCTGGCTTGCCAGCGAGCCGTTGGCGTCTGAAAAGCTCGCTGGCAAGCCAGCTCCCACTTCCAAGGACGAACACCCCATGGCCACCCTGCACCTGCTCTGCGGCAAGATCGCTTCCGGCAAATCCACCCTGGCCACGCGCCTCACCGAGGCGCCGAACACCGTGCGCCTGAGCGAAGACGTATGGCTGGCCCGGCTGTACAAGGACCAGTTGCACGACGTCAGCGACTACGTGCGCTGCGCCGCCCTGCTGCGCGACGCCGTCGGCCCCCACGTGGAGTCCCTGCTGCAATTGGGCGTCAACGTGGTGCTCGACTTCCCCGCCAATACCCCGGCCAACCGCCTGTGGATGCGCGGCCTGTTCGAGCGCAGCGGCGCCGAGCACCTGCTGCATGTGCTGCAAGTGCCCGACGAGGTGTGCAAGGCACGCCTGCGCGCACGCAACGCCAGCGGCGAACACGCGTTCGCCGCCAGCGACGCGCAATTCGAGCTGATCAGCCGTTACTTCAGCGCACCCGCGGCCGAGGAAGGCTTCAACGTGGCGTCAACCACGGCCTAGCACTGCCGCGATCTCCTCCAGGATCAGCGGATCGTCCAAGGTCGGCGGCGGCGCGAACACCTCGCCGTCGGCGATCTTGCGCAACACCGCGCGCAAAATCTTCCCCGAGCGGGTCTTGGGCAGCCGCTTGACCACCTGCACCCGCCGCAGGCACGCCAGCGCGCCGATGTGCTCGCGCACCTGGGCCACCAACGCTTCTTGCAGGCCGCTGGCGTCGACACCGTCCTTGAGCACCACCAGGGCCATGGGCACCTGGCCCTTGATGTCGTCGTGCACGCCGAACACCGCGCACTCGGCCACCGCCGGGTGCGCCGCCACCAGGTCTTCCATCTCGCCGGTCGACAGGCGGTGCCCGGCCACGTTGATGACGTCATCGGTGCGGCCCATGATGTAGACGAAACCGTCCTCGTCCAGGTAGCCGCCGTCGCCGGTGTGATAGTGCCCGGGATAGGCACGCAGGTACGCTTGCAGGTAGCGTTCGTGGTCGCGCCACAGGGTCTGGCAGCACCCGGGCGGCAACGGCAGGGCGATGACGATGTCGCCCTGCTGCCCCGGCCCGCACTCGCGGCCTGCTTCGTCCATCACCCGCACCGCATAACCGGGCACCGCGCGGTTGCTGGAACCGGCGCGGGCGCCGGAACCGTCCAGCCGTGCACAGGGCGCGGTCACCGGCCAGCCGGTCTCGGTCTGCCACCAGTGGTCGTGCACCGGCTTGCCGGTGATGGCTTCCAGCCAGGCGTGGGTGCTGGAGTCGAGTTTTTCCCCGGCCAGGTACAGGCAGCGCAACGCGCTCAGGTCGTGGCGCGCCAGCAGCAGGCCATCGGGGTCTTCCTTGCGGATCGCGCGCAGGGCCGTGGGCGCGCAGAACAACGCATTCACCCGGTATTGCTCAATGATGCGCCAGTAGCTGCCGGCATCCGGGGTGCGGATCGGCTTGCCCTCGTACATCACGCTGGTGCAGCCGGCCATCAGCGGCCCGTAGACGATCAGCGAATGGCCCACCACCCAGCCGACGTCGGAGATGCCCCACCACACATCTCCCGCCTGCAGGCCGTAGACCTGCTCCAGGGCGAAACGCATGGCCACCGCGTGGCCGCCGTTGTCGCGGACGATGCCCTTGGGCCGGCCTGTGGTGCCGGAGGTGTACATGATGTACAGCGGGTCGCCACTGGCCAGCTCCACCGGACCTACCGGCTGGGCGTCCTGTACCTCGCGTTGCCAGTCCAGGTCGCGCCCCGGCACCAGGCTGGCGGTGAGTTGCGGGCGCTGCCACAGCGCCACGCGCACGGGTTGGTGCCGGGCCAGTTCCAGGGCCCTGTCCAGCAGCGGCTTGTAGGGCACCACGCGGTCAAACTCCAGGCCGCAGCTGGCGGTGAGAATCAGCACCGGCCGGGCGTCGTCGATGCGCACCGCCAGCTCGTTGGCAGCGAAGCCGCCGAACACCACCGAATGCACCGCGCCCAGGCGCGCGCACGCCAGCATGGCGATGGCGGCCTGGGGAATCATCGGCAGGTACAGGATCACCGTGTCGCCCTTGCCCACCCCCAGGCTGCGCATCCAGCCGGCCAGTTGCGCCACCTCGTCGCGCAGCTGGCGGAAGCTGAAGCGCTGCTGGCTGCCGGACACCGGCGAGTCATAGGCCAGCGCGGTCTGCTCGCCACGGCCCTGCTCCACCTGGTAGTCCAGGGCCAGGTAGCTGGTGTTGAGGCGGCCGTCGGCGAACCATTCATGGGTGCCGTCGGGGCGTTCGTGGAGGGTGTGGGTGGGGGCGCGGAACCAGGCCACTCGCTGGGCCTGCGCGGCCCAGAAGGCGGCAGGGTCGGCGAGCGACTGTCGATAGGCGTGCTGATAGTTCATGAATCCTGTCCTGGATTGTTGTTATGGGACGGGCGAAATCTGAGTATGGCCGCTATGATGGGCATCGCGAATTTTCCAAGACGAGCCCTATGGATACCCTTGCCCTTCTGAAGGCCGGCAAACTGGCCGGCAGCACCCGCCTGGACCTGGCCTGTGGCCTGACCGAGTTCCCCCGCGAGATCTTCGAGCTGGCCGACACCCTGGAGGTGCTCAACCTCACGGGCAACGCCCTGCGCAGCCTGCCCGACGACCTGCACCGGCTGGCCCGGCTGAAGATTCTGTTCTGCTCCAGCAACCAGTTCACCGAGCTGCCGGCCTGCATTGGCCAGTGCCCGCAGCTGAGCATGGTGGGCTTCAAGTCCAACCGTATCGCCCAGGTGCCGGCCGCCGCGCTGGGGCCCAAGCTGCGCTGGCTGATCCTGACCGACAACTGCATCGAGGCGTTGCCGGACGAGATCGGCGACTGCCACTTGATGCAGAAATTCATGCTGGCCGGCAACCGCCTGACGCAGTTGCCGGCGAGCATGGCCAAGCTGCACAAGCTGGAGCTGCTGCGCCTGTCCGCCAACCGCCTGGCCGCCCTGCCCGACTGGCTGCACAGCCTGCCGAGCCTGGCCTGGCTGGCCTGGGCCGGCAACCCGATGAGCGCCGCGTTCACCACGCCCCACGACGAGGACGGCATCACCGCCGATATCGCCTGGCAGCAGTTGCAGCTGGAGCAGAAACTGGGCGAAGGCGCCTCGGGCATCATCCATCAGGCGCAATGGGGCGACACGCCGGTAGCGGTCAAGCTGTACAAGGGCGACATCACCAGCGACGGCACGCCGCTGAACGAGATGAACGCCTGCATTGCCGCCGGCCTGCACCCCAACCTGATTCGTATCGAAGGCAAGCTCAAGGGCCACCCCGAAGGCGTGGCGGGCCTGGTGATGGACCTGATCGGCCCGGCGTTCATCAACCTGGCCGCGCTGCCCAGCTTCGACACCTGCAGCCGCGACGTGTACCCCGAGGGCACGCGGTTCACCCCGCAGACCTTGCTGGCCATGGCGCAAGGCATGGCCTCGGTGGCGGCGCACCTGCACCGGCACGGCATCAACCACGGCGACCTGTACGGGCACAACACCCTGTACAACGCCCAGGGCGACTGTTTGCTGGGGGATTTTGGCGCCGCCTCGTTCTACCCGCAGGACGGCAGCCAGCTGGCCGCGACGCTGCAACGCATCGAGGTGCGGGCGTTCGGGATCTGGCTGGGGGAATTGATCGAGCGCTGCGAGGGAGTGGATCAGCGCTGGGTGGCGTTGCAGCAGGCGTGCGTGCAGCCCGACGTGCTGGCACGCCCGGACTTCAACGCCGTCACCACGGCATTGGCGTAACCACCACCAACGCGTAGCCGCTGCCGCAGGCTGCACTGGCCGCTGAGTACGCTGGAGATCTCCAGCGTGGACAAGGGCCAGCGCAGCCTTCGGCAGCGGCTACAGGTGCGCAGTTGCGGCGGGGTTGCGGCAGGTTTAGCCGGCCAGGCCCACGTACACGTTCTGCACGTCGTCGTTCTCGTCGATGGCTTCCAGGAACGCCTCGACTTCGGCCATGTGCTCGTCGCTCAGGCCCGACACCGGGTTCTTCGGCATGTAGCCGATTTTCGCCGAGACCACGTTGAAGCCTTGCTCCGGCAGGGCCTTGCACACGGCGTCCAGGTCGGCGAAGTCGGTGACGAACAGGGTCGAACCCTCTTCCTCGCCCGCTTCGAAGTCCTGCGCGCCGGCTTCGATGGCGGCCATTTCCGGGTCAGCGTCGGCGCTGGCCGGGGTGGCTTCGATCATGCCCACGTGGTTGAAGTCCCAAGACACCGAACCTTCGGCGCCCAGGGTGCCCTTGCGGAACAGCACGCGGATCTGCGAGACAGTGCGGTTGACGTTGTCGGTCAGGCACTCGACGATCACCGGCACCTGGTGCGGGGCGAAGCCTTCGTATTTGACCAGGGTGTAGTTGACCGCTTCGCCGCCAATGCCCGCGCCTTTCTTGATGGCACGTTCCAGGGTCTCGCGGGTCATGGAGGCTTTCTTCGCCTGCTCGATGACCAGGCGCAGGCGCGCGTTGGTGTCGGGGTCGGTACCGGCCCGCGCGGCAATCGAAATTTCCTTGGACAGCTTGCCGAAGATACGCCCTTTGGCGTTGGCTGCTGCTTCTCTGTGTTTAGCTTTCCACTGTGCGCCCATTTCAACTCTCTTTCTCTGGCGCCGATACCGGTATCGATCAGCGCATGGCGCCAGTTTATACGCCCTTAAACCGGCAATCGACAAAAAATCCCGGTCAGTCTGCCGAGACCTGACCGGGCAACGTCACCGCGCTTGAAGCTTCAGGTGCGCAGGGCCTTGGCCGCCAGCGGCGTCGGCGCGCTGGCCAGGGGCTCCTGGCTGAGCGCCGCCGGGCGGCTGTTCCAGTGCGGGACCAGCACCGCGGCGGCGAACAGCGCGCAGCCGGCAAAGACGATGAACACCGTCACCGTGTCGAAATAGCCGGGCAACAACCCGCCCAGCACCGCGCCCACCGAGCCGCAGCCGTTGACGAAACCGGCAGCGGTGGCGCCGGCCTTGGCGGTGCCGAAGTCGATGGCGGCGGCGCCGCTGATCATCGAGTCGGGGCCGTACAGGGTCAGGCCCATCACGAACAGCAGGCTCACCACCAGCAGCACGCTGCCGGTGTGCATGGCGCCCATGAACAGCGCCAGGGTCACGGTCAGCGCCAGCAGGCTGAGCACGCAGGCCGGCATGCGCCGCGCGCCGAACAGCTTGTCCGAGGCCAGGCCGATCATGATCGGCCCCAGCAGCCCGGCCAGCTCGAAGGCGGTGGGCACGATGGCGGCGCCGACCTTGCCCACCGACGGCATCTGCTCGAAGACGATCACCGGCCCCCACAGCAGAATCGCGTAGCGCGCCGGCTTGAGCATGAAATACGCAAGGCCCAGGATCAGCACGGTACGGTTGCGCAGCACCTCGCGCAACGGCGCCCAGACGCTGCTGACGTGGGCTGCGGCCTGGCGCTCGGGCTCCGGCTCCACCGCCGGCAGGCCGACGTCCTCGGGCTTGTTGCGCTGGAAGATGAAGAACAGCAGCGCGACGCCGGCGACCACCACGGCGCAGCTGATGAACGCCGCCTCCCAGTTGCCGAACACGTCGTAGGCCCACCAGCCGGCGAACGGCGAAGCCACCAGGCCGCCGAAGGCGTAGCACGAGCTCCACCAGCCCAGCACCTGGCCGCGCTCGCGGGCCGGGAAGAAGCTGCCGATGTTCTTGCACAGCCCCGACCAGCCGGTGGACTGCGCCAGGCCCTGCACCAGCATGCAGCTGGCGAACACCGGGAAGGTCGCCCAGGTGCCCATCACCAGGGCCGCGGCGGCGGAAATCAACAGGCCGCCGAGCACCACCACCCGTGGCCCGAAGCGGTCAGCGAGCATGCCCCAGGTGAACTGGCCTACGGCGTAGGCCGCCAGGTAGATACCGTCGAGGTTGGCCATGGCCATCTTGTCGAGGTGAAAGGTAGGGTCGTCGGCGATGCCGAGCTTGGCCACCGAGAAGGCCTTGCGGGTGAAGTAGAAAGCGGCGTAGGCCAACCAGGTGATGGCGAAGATCTGCATACGCCAACGCTTGATGGTTGCGATGTGCTGAGTCATGTGAGTCTGACCTCGGGGATGAGTGTGCCGGCAGAATTGAAGAAAAATTGCCTTCGTTCTTATTGTGTTGCGCACTTCAGGGGCGGGCCCGCACCTGGTCAGAGGAGGCGCGTGGGCGCCCCCGGCCCGTTGCGATTTCTGCGTCGGACAATCGGGCTGGACATGATGGAAACAATTCCTTAACCATAAGGGAAATCGATTTATCGTATTTCACACATAAGCCCAGCTTGTAAGGCGCACACCATGGCCGTCTCCAACGCACAACTCAAGGCGTTCCATGCCGTGGCGGTCCACGGCAGCTTCACCCGGGCCGCCGAGCGGCTGTTCCTGACCCAGCCGGCCATCTCCGACCAGGTGCGCAAGCTGGAGGAGCGCTTTGGCGTGCTGCTGTTTCACCGCAACAAGCGCTCGGTGCGCCTCACCGACCTGGGCGAGCGCCTGCTGGGCGTTACCCAGCGCCTGTTCGCCTGCGAGAACGAGGCCCAGGAGCTGCTGCAGGCCTCCCAGGCGCTGCAGACCGGCAGCCTGGTGCTGGCGGTGGACGCGCCGGTGCACGTGCTGCCGCAGATCGCACGGTTCTGCCAGCGCTACCCCGGCATCAACGTCAAGGTGGAGACCGGCAACACCGACGACGCCCTCACCCGCCTGTTCAGCTACCAGGCCGACCTGGCACTGCTGGGCCGCGACGTGGACGACGAGCGCCTGTTGGTCATACCCCTGCGCGATGCGCCCATGGTGGCGTTCGTGGCCCACAGCCATCCCTGGGCCGGGCGCCAGGCCATTCACCTCGCCGACCTCGACGACACGCCAATGGTGCTGCGCGAAACCCGCTCGGTCACCCGCCAGACCCTGGAGGCGGAGATGCACGGCCGTGGCCTGCGGGTGCGCGCGGCCATCCAGGTGGAAGGCCGGGAGGCGGCGCGCGAAGCGGTGGTGGCGGGGATTAGCGTGGGCGTGGTGTCGGCCGCCGAGTTTGGTGCCGACTCGCGGGTGTGCGTGCTGCCGATCCTGGACTGCACCCGGCGCCTGACCGAGAACCTGGTGTGCCTGAAGGAGCAAAGCAACCGCCGGGTGGTGGCAACGTTCTTGGACATCATGCGCGAGAGCCTGTAACCCTCGGCTGCTACGCGAATGCGTATACCGCTTGGACCGCGTTGCCTGCATCGCGGCCAAGGCCGGCTCCTACCACGTACGCGGTAGGAGCCGACTTTAGTCGCGATGCAGACGACGCCATTTCAAAACAGTTGCTGCTACGGGGGTGGGGCCAGGTCGAGGAAGGCGCGAATCAGCCGCAGCTCGCGCCGGCGTTCCAGGCAGCCGATCATGTGCCGGTTGACCAGCCCCTCGCCGCGCACCGGCACCGCCACCACCCGCGGGTCGTGGCTGACCTCCACCGACGAGACAATGCCAACCCCCAGCTGCGCCGCCACCGCCTCGGTCACTGCCTCACGGCTGTCCAGCTCCAGCAGCACCCGCGGCGCCACCCCAACCTCGGCGCACGCCTGGTCAAAGGTGCGGCGGGTGATGGAATGGGGCTCGCGCAGCACCATGATCTGCTCGTGCAACTGCGCCAGGTCGATGGCCTGCCCGGCCCACTCATGCCCCGCCGGCACCAGCGCGCAGATCTGCGACGGGCTCAACGCCTGCAGGTGCAGACCCTTGCGCGGCTCCACCTCGGTCATCACCGCCACGTCAGCGTGCTCGGCGGTCAGCGCCGCCAGGGTTTCCTGGGCGTTGCCCAGGCGCAGGTTGACGGTGATGCCGGGGTACCGCTCGCGCAGGCTGGCCAGCATCGGCATCACCCGGTGCGGGCCATCGGCAGCCACTTCCAGGCGCCCGGTGAGCAACTGGCGGTTGGCCTCCAACATCGCCTGGGCCTCCTCGGCGAGGCTGAACATGGCCCGGGTGATGGCTGCCAGCTTGGTGCCCTCCTCGGTCAGTTCCACTCGTCGGGCGGTGCGCCGTAACAGCGTCAGCTGGTAGTGCTCCTCCAGCGCCTTGATGTGCCCGGTGACCGCCGGCTGGCTAATGAACAGGCGCTCGGCGGCGCGGGTGAAGCTGCCCTCGCGGGCCACGGCGTCGAAGGCGCGCAGCTGGAAAAGGTTCATGAATCGGCCTGACTTATAGTTGGGATAACAACAAACAATTTGATTGATGCTTCATGGAATTGCAACTTAGGCGCCGTAAGTTCAGCCCACCGCTTGCGAGGAACACCATGAGCACCACTGCCCCGATCCTGCTTACCCCTGGTCCACTGACCACTTCGGCCCGCACCCGTCAGGCAATGATGATGGATTGGGGCTCCTGGGATGCCAGCTTCAACCAGCTCACCGCCAGTGTCTGCGAACAACTGCTGAGCATCATCAACGGCGCCGCCAGCCACCACTGCGTGCCCCTGCAAGGCAGCGGCACCTTCGCCGTGGAAGCCGCCATCGGCACCCTGGTACCGCGCGACGGCAAGGTACTGGTGCTGATCAACGGCGCCTACGGCAAACGCCTGGCCAAGATCTGCAAGGTGCTGGGCCGCGCCTTCAGCACCTTCGAGACCGCCGAGGACGAGCCCACCACCGCCGCCGACGTCGACCGCCTGCTGGGCGAAGACCCCAGCATCAGCCACGTGGCGCTGATCCACTGCGAGACCAGCACCGGCATCCTCAACCCGCTGCCAGAGATTGCCCAAGTCGTGGCCGGCCACGGCAAACGCCTGATCATCGACGCCATGAGCAGCTTCGGCGCACTGCCGATCGACGCCGCCAAGGTGCCGTTCGACGCCCTGATCGCCGCCTCCGGCAAGTGCCTGGAAGGCGTGCCGGGCATGGGCTTCGTGTTCGCCAACAAGGCCGCGCTGGCCCAGGCCGAGGGCAACTGCCACTCGCTGGCCATGGACCTGCACGACCAGTATCAGTACATGGCCAAGACCGGCCAATGGCGCTTCACCCCGCCCACCCACGTGGTCGCGGCGCTGCACGAAGCCCTGCTGCAATACAACGAAGAAGGCGGCCTGGCCGCGCGCCACGCCCGCTACGCCGACAACTGCCAGGCGCTGCTGGACGGCATGGCCGCCATTGGCCTGCGCAGCTTCCTGCCGGCGGCCATCCAGGCGCCGATCATCGTCACCTTCCACGCCCCGCAAGACCCGCGTTACCAGTTCAAGGAGTTCTACGAGCGCGTCAAGGCCAAGGGTTTCATCCTCTACCCGGGCAAGCTGACCCAGGTCGAAACCTTCCGCGTCGGCTGCATCGGCTGCGTGGACCGCAGCGGCATGCAGGCCGCCGTGGACGCCGTGGCCCAGGTGCTGCGCGAAATGGAAGTGCTGGATATCTGACCTCTCTCCCTCTATTTGAAGTATTGATCAGGACGTACCCATGAACTACAGCAACCCCAGCAAAACCCAGGCCGTGATCCTCGACTGGGCCGGCACCGTGGTCGACTTCGGCTCGTTCGCCCCTACCCAGATCTTCGTCGAGGCCTTCGGCGAGTTCGACGTGCAAGTGTCCATCGAGGAAGCCCGCGGCCCCATGGGCATGGGCAAGTGGGACCACATCCGCACCCTGTGCAACGTACCGGCCATCAGCGAGCGCTACGCCAAGGTGTTCGGCCGCGCCCCCACCGACGACGACGTGACCGCCATCTACAACCGCTTCATGCCGCTGCAGATCGAAAAGATCGCCACTCACTCGGCGCTGATCCCCGGCGCGCTGGACACCATCACCGCGCTGCGCAACGACGGCCTGAAGATCGGTTCGTGCTCCGGCTACCCGGCCGTGGTGATGGCGAAGGTGGTGGAACTGGCCAAGCAGAACGGCTACGTCGCCGACCACGTGGTGGCCACCGACGAAGTCCCCAATGGCCGCCCATGGCCGTCCCAGGCCCTGGCCAACGTCATTGCCCTGGGCATCGACGACGTCGCCGCCTGCGTCAAGGTCGACGACACCGTGCCGGGCATCCTCGAAGGCCGTCGCGCCGGCATGTGGACCGTGGCGCTGGTGTGCTCGGGCAACGCCCTGGGCCTGACCTACGAAGGCTACAAGGCGCTGGCGCCTGAGAAGCTGGACAGCGAGCGCAAGCGCATCCACGCGCTGTTCGAAGGCTCGCGCCCGCACTACCTGATCGACACCATCAACGAGCTGCCGGACGTGATCGCCGACATCAACCGCCGCCTCGCCGCCGGCGAGATGCCGCAAAGCGCGTAATCCTGCACGCCTTGTAGCCGCTGCCGCCAGGCTGCGCTGGCCCTGACGTACGCTGGAGGTCTTCAGTGTGGTCCAGGGCCGGCGCAGCCTGGCGGCAGCGGCTACAGGTCAGGCGTGATACCGCTCCACCCACTTCGCATACGCATCGATGAAGCCCTGCAGGAACGGCTTGCTCTTCTCCGCCAGCGCCCCGCTGTCATCGAACAACGCCCCCGCATTGCCCACGTACGCCTCGGGTTGCTGCATGCACGGCACATCCAGGAATACCAGGGACTGGCGCAGGTGATGGTTGGCGCCAAAGCCGCCAATCGCCCCCGGCGACACGCTGATCACCGCACCCGGCTTGCCTGCCCAGGAACTCTTGCCATACGGCCTTGAACCTACGTCAATGGCATTTTTCAACGGCGCCGGCACCGAACGGTTGTATTCGGGGGTGACGAACAACACGGCATCCGACGAACCGAGCGCATTGCGAAAGGCCGTATAGGCCGCCGGTGGTGTACCATCGATGTCTTCGTTATAAAGCGGCAAGTCGCCAATTTCGATGATCTTCAATGACAGGCTCGGTGGTGCCAGGGCGATCAAGGCCTGGGCGACCTTGCGGTTGAGGGATGCTTTTCTCAAGCTGCCGACCAGGACGGCGACGGAGTACACCTTGCTCATGACTGCTCCAACATTTCCGGCAAAAGGAGGTGTAGGTATAGATGAGCCTGGCGTGGTTTGCCTCGCGACGTTCCGGGAGACGGTTTTTTTTCATCAACGGTAAAACTTCCCAGGTAAAACAGTGGTCTACAGGGCGCAAGTTTCACACGTGGATATATTCAGAGGTTGTAATTCAATGGCTGCAGTACTCGTTGGACAGTTTCATGCGCGGGATGCCGAAGGTCGGATCTACCCGGTGCATGAATTCCAGGAAGCCACCTTGGAGGCGGACGGCAGCAGCGGCTCGGCCCCTAGAACCACTTATCGTCTGGCCATTGGCGACCGCGTCAACCACCTGGGTGATGACCGTTTCGAACTGGTCCAGAGCGGCGTCGAGATCATCCGTATCCCGTGAGCCCTTCCCGCGTCGCTGGCAGTGGTCGCGCAACGCCCGGCATAATGCCCCATCGAGCCGGCCGGCTCCCCTCACCGGGCACGGATTGCACTCATGCGACTACGCCACATTGAAGTGATTCAGGCGCTCATGCACGGCGGCAGCCTCAGCGCTGCCGCCGAGTTGCTGCAACTTCCCCAGGATACCCTCAACGCCACGCTGCAGGACGCCGAGACCCAGAGCGGCCTGTTGCTGTTCGCGCGCGTGCGCGGGCGTTTCCAGCCCACCGCCGAAGCCCTGGCCCTGGCCGCCACCCTCGACCTGCTGGACGCGCCGCTGGAACAGCTGCGCCGCCAGGCCGCCGACCTGCGCCTACACCAGGAAACACCCCTGCGGGTAATCTGCACTGAAGCCCTGGCCCACCGCCTGCTGCCGCAAAGCCTGGCCGCCCTGCGCCGGCGCTTCCAGGACACGCCCTGCCAACTACTCAGCCAGCCCACCGCCAGCATCGTCCGCAGCCTGCTGCTGCGCGAAGGCGAACTGGGCCTGAGCCTGCACCCGCCGCACCATCCCGACATCGACTGCACGGCGCTGCTGGAGGGCAAGCTGCAACTGCTGGCGCCCCACGGCTGGCTGTCGCCCAAGCACAAGTACATCGGCATCCAGGAGCTGGCCGGTCAGGCCATGATCGGCCTCGAAGGCCAGGACCCGCTCAGCCTCAAGCTGGACGCCAAACTGGAAGCGCTGCGCCCGGCGCCCAAGGTGCAGACCCGGGTGCAGAACTACTCGATGATGCGCAGCATGGTCGAGGCCGGCGAAGGCCTGGCGGTGGTGGACCCGTTCACTGCGGCAGGTGCGCGCGAGGCCGGGCTGGACGTGTGCCCGATCTCGCCGGCGGTGCCGGTGACCTTGTACGCGCTGACGCTCAAGGGCAGCGAGCCGAGTGCGGCGTTGAAAGCGTTGCTGGAAATCGTCGAGCAAAAGGCCCAGGGGATGTTGAACCCATGACGCGGCCTGCGGCCGCTGCTACGGGAACCGGCGGGTTTCGCGCGTCCCTGTAGCAGCGGCCGCAGGCCGCGTCCAAGGCCTAAAACATCAAATACCAGAACATCGCCACCTCGCTGGTCTGCGGGTCGATGCCGCGGTAGCGCAGGTGGTCGATGCCGCCCAGCTCGAAGCCGAAGCCTTCATACAAGCGGCACGCCGCCAGGTTGTTGTTCTGGGTTTCCAGCATGATTCCCGGCAGGCGCTTCTTGCGCGCCCACCACTGCGTCACCCCCAGCAAGGCGCGGGCCACGCCATGGCGGCGGGCCGGGGCGTGCACCGCCAGTTCGTCGACGTGGGCCAGGCCGTTCCAGTTGGTGCTCACCACCACGTGGCCCACCGGGCGGCCGTCCAGCCAGGCGACGAAAATCGCGCTGTCGTCCTTGTCGCGGTAGCTGCGGAATTCGTCCGGGTCGATGCCGTAGCACTTCTGGTACGGCGCCACCGCCTGCACTGGCCACTGGGCCACGGGCTTGCCGATCTGCGGGCACGCATAACCGCGCACCTCAAAGGCGTATTCGCTGTCCAGCACATAAGGCGCGAAGGCGTCATCCGCCAGGCGCACGGCAATGGCCGGGTTGACCGTACTCATGACTTCTCGGTCTCCTTGATGCAGTCGACCGTGTAAGGGCCGTATTCGTGTTGCAAGCCGTGCACGTCGGCGACAAAGCCGGGGAAGCCCTGGTCGAACGCGCGGGCGAAGGCCAGGTAGTCGATCACCGAGCGCGTGGAATCGCTGAAGCGCTCCCCCGGCATGATCAACGGAATGCCCGGCGGGTAAGGCACCAGCATGACCGCTGCGATGCGCCCCGGCAACTCGTCTATGGGCACGGCTTCCACTTCACCGCGCACCAGCGCGTCGTAGGCGTCGGCCGGGCTCATGGCCGCTTCGGGCAAGGTCGTGTACATGCGCTTGAGGTGCTTGGCCGTGGCGTTGCTGCGGTAACAGCCGTGCAGCTGGTCGCACAGGTCGCGCAGGCCCATGCCCTGGTAGCGCACCGGGTCCAGGCGCGCCACGCAGGGCAGGCACTGCATCAGCTCAATGTTGGCGTCGTAGCTGCGCTTGAACTCCAGCAGCTCGGTGAGCAGCGTGCTCCATTTGCCCTTGGTGATGCCCATGGAAAACAGCACCAGGAACGAATACAGCCCGGTCTTCTCCACCACCAGGCCGCGCTCCCAGAGGAACTTGCTGACCACTGCCGCCGGTATGCCGTGCTCGCTCAAGGCGCCCGAGGCGGTCAGCCCCGGCATCACCAAAGTCACCTTGATGGGGTCGAGCAGCACGTAGTCCTCGGCCACCTCGCCAAAGCCGTGCCAGTCGGCCTCGGGCGCCAGCAGCCAGTCGCCTGTGCTGACCTGCTCCGCGCCCTCCACTCCCGGCGGCTGCCAGATGCTGAACCACCAGTCATCGGCGCCGAACGACTGCCGCAGGTTGGCCAGGGCACGCCTGAAGCTCAAGGCCTCGTCGAACATTTCCTGCAGCAGCGAGCGCCCGGCCGGGCCTTCCATCATCGCCGAGGCCACGTCCAGCGAGGCGATGATGCTGTACTGCGGCGAGGTGGAGATGTGCATCATGAAGGCTTCGTTGAAGCGGTCGCGATCCAGTTGGCGCAGGCCGCCGTCCTGCACGTGGATCATCGATGCCTGGCTGAACGCGGCCATCAGCTTGTGGGTGGAGTGGGTGCTGAATACCAACGGGCTGTCGTCGCTGCGGGTGGTGCCCATGCCGTAGCGGCCGGCGAAGAACTCATGGAAGGCGGCATAGGCGTACCAGGCCTCGTCGAAATGCAGCACCTCGACGCTGCTGCCCAGGGTGCGCTTGATCAGCTCGGCGTTGTAGCACAGGCCGTCGTAGGTGGAGTTGGTGACCACCGCCAGCTTGACCTTGGGCGGCCGCCCGCGCGTGAGCGGGTTGGCCTGGATTTTGGCTTGGATCGACGCCGGGCTGAACTCGCCCAGGGGAATGGGGCCGATGATGCCCAGTTCATTGCGCTCCGGCGTCAGGTACAGCGGGATGGCGCCGGTCATGATGATGGCGTGCAGCACCGACTTGTGGCAGTTGCGGTCCACCAGCACCAGGTCGCCACGGGCGACGGTGGCGTGCCAGACGATCTTGTTGGCGGTGGAGGTGCCATTGATGACGAAAAAGGTGTGGTCGGCGCCGAAGTTGCGCGCGGCCCGCGCCTCGGCCTCGGCCAGCGGCCCGGTGTGGTCGAGCAGCGACCCAAGCTCGGGCACCGACACCGACAGGTCCGAGCGCAGGGTGTTTTCCCCAAAGAACTGGTGGAACGCCTGGCCCACCGGGCTCTTGCGGTAGGCCACGCCACCGCCGTGGCCGGGGGTATGCCAGGAATAGTTCGATTGCGCGGTGTGCTGCACCAGCGCCTTGAAGAACGGTGGCAGCAGGCCGTCCAGGTAATTGCGCGCAGCGCGGGCGACCTGCCGGGCCAGGAACGGCACCGTGTCTTCGAACAGGTAAAGGATGCCGCGCAGCTGGTTGAGTTCGCTCAAGGCATCGGCCGAGGCGTTCTCCAGCGTCACCTGCTCGCCCAGGGCAAAGATCGGCAGGTTCGGCGCGCGCACCCGCGCCAGGCGAATCAACGTCACCATGTTCTTCAGCAGGTGGGTGTGCTCGCCCGCGCCCTCGGCGGCAATCAGCATGCAGGCCAGGCCATGGTGGGTGGCCGCCACCAGCCGCGCTTCGGCGTCGTCGGTGGCCAACAGGATGCTGAAGCCTTCCTGCTCCAGTTCCTGGGCAATGCCCCGCACCCGCGCGCCGGCCACGGTGTCAGCCTTGACGTCGCGGTGCACGATCAGCACGGGAAACTTCAGGTCTTTGTACATCGCAGGCAGCCCCGAGACGGCCGCAAAAAGGCGGCCCATGGTCTCAGGGTAGAAGGTTGGCGGCCTGCGTGTCAGGCAAGACGGTGCGGGTGTAATAAAAGGTCGCCCCTGGATAATTCAGGGGCAAAGCGCTATCAGGCGGGTGCGCCCTGTTCCGCTTCCAGCAGCTGGCTCCACAGCGCCGGGGCGCCGGCCGACTTGGCGATGATCGCCAGGCGCGCTTCGTGCTCGGCCAGTTCGGCCTCGCTGGCGCGAATCACCGGGGCGTGGCGGCGGTCGGCGGGCAGGCGGCGAATTTCGCTGCCCTGGTTGCCCGAGCCATCGCCGGCGCCGTCGCTGGAGTTGCCGGCCAGCGACAGGCTGGTCTGGCCACCGGTCATGGCCAGGTAGACGTCCGCCAGAATCTCGGAGTCGAGCAACGCGCCGTGCAGCTCACGGCCGGAGTTGTCCACGCCATAGCGCTTGCACAGGGCGTCGAGGCTGTTGCGCTGGCCGGGGTGGCGCTCACGGGCCATGGCCAGGGTGTCGAGCACCGTGCAATAAGTGGTGACGTCGGCCCGGTCCTGCTGGCCCATCAAGGCGAATTCGTTGTTGATGAAACCAACGTCGAACGCCGCGTTGTGGATGATCAGCTCGGCGCCCTTGATGAACTCGAAGAACTCCTCGGCCACCTCGGCAAAGCGTGGCTTGCCGATCAGGAACTGGTCGGTGATGCCGTGCACGCCGATCGCGCCTTCGTCGCTTGAGCGGTCCGGCTGCAAATAGACGTGGAAATTGCGCCCGGTCAGGCGCCGGCCGATGACTTCGACACAACCGATTTCGATGATCCGGTGACCATCGGTGACCGGCATGCCGGTGGTTTCGGTATCGAGGACTACGTATCTCGTCGCCATGGGTGCAACACTCTCGTCATTTCAACAGCGGGGACAGCCGCGCACTTTAGCATAAGTGGGGGCTGTTAGAGGTGTCGCGGTGCGTCCATTGCCTTGTGCAGGATCCGCACAATGGCGATGCCATAAACCTGTACTGTCAGGTCCATCTGTGTAAGCGTTGGCCCGTGTCGAGCAAGGCACCCACAGACACTCTCCTGGCTGATCACTCGCGGTTACAGTTTGCCCAGGCAGGCACCCTGGCAAGCGCATAGAATGGCCCGACTTCGCCCCTAGGACACTTTCAATGCCTGAAACCGCCACCAAAGCCGGCCAACCGGCACTCTCCCACTTTGAAGCGGGAGAGCGAATGCGAGCTTTCGCCCTGCGCCTGCGCACCGACCGCATCGAAGCCAAGGCCTTCCGCGAAAAAACCGAGGTTTTCGACAAGGCCGGCGAACTGACGCCCGAATATCGCTAGATGTATCAGTTACTGCCTTCCTTCGTACTCGGTTTCCACGGCTGCGACCGGGCGGTCGGCGAAGCGGTGCTGGCAGGCGATCATCTTCGCTCCAGCGAAAATGATTGGGACTGGCTCGGTGCCGGTGTCTACTTTTGGGAAAACAGCCCGCACCGTGCGTTGAGCTACGCGCAAATGCTGAGGCAGTTGACCAAACAAACCAAGGGCACCATCAAGGACCCCTTCGTGATTGGCGCAATCATCGACCCAGGCCTGTGCCTTAACCTCAGTGACGAAGGCGCATTGTTTGAACTTCGGGGCGCCTACGAGATATTGGCGGCCTCGGTCGAAGACCCAATGATGCTGCCCCGCAACGTGGCAGGCTATTCAAGTGATATCGACGCGATCAAGCGCCACCTGGATTGCGCGGTATTCGAGACGCTTCACGCATGGCGTGAAAACGAGGCACTTTCCAGCTACCACACCGTGAGATCCCCTTTCCAGGAGGGCAGTTCGCTGTACCCCGGCAGTGGGTTTAACGAAAAATCCCATGTGCAGATCTGCGTACGGGACCCGTCGCATATCAAAGGTTACTTTCGCCCGCTGGACGCCAACGGTAAAACCTTCCAACACCATAACCCCTCCCGGCAGCAGCTGCCGCCAGGCGGCGTCCGAGGCCGGTAGCCTTCTCCACAAGTGCAGCACCGCCAAAAATACCGCATATTATCGCCCTCGCCCGCCCAACCCATGGAGACCCGCGTGGCCAACACATTCAACCTGGACACCGTCCACGACCGCCACAACACCGGCAGCACCAAGTGGAGCCGCTTCCCCGCCGACGTGCTGCCCATGTGGGTGGCCGACATGGACTTCGCCGTGGCGCCGGGCATTGTCCAGGCCCTGCAGGAGCGCCTGATGCACCCGATGCTGGGCTACAGCGTGGCCCAGGACAGCCTGCGCGGCACCTTGGTCAAGGCCCTGCGCGAGCTGTTCGACTGGCAGGTGGCGCCCGAGGAGCTGGTGTTCCTGCCCGGCGTGGAAGGCGGCGTGAACATGGCGCTCAATGGCCTGCTGGCGCCCGGCGCTGGGGTGGTGGTGCAGACGCCCAACTACCGGCCGCTGCTGAACGCCGCCGGGCACTGGAACCAGCCGCGCATCGACCTGCCGCTCCACGTGGACGCCAACGGCCTGTACCCCACTGACCTGAAGGCGCTGGACCAGGCCCTGGGCCAGGCCGGGGCGATGATCCTCAGCAACCCGCACAACCCGCTGGGCAAGGTGTTCGAACGCGCTGAACTGCAGGCCATCGCCGACGCCTGCGTGGCCCACGACACCCTGCTGATCAGCGACGAGATCCACGCGCAGATCCTGTTCGACGGGCGCAAGCACATTCCCATCGCCAGCCTGAACGATGACATCGCCCAGCGCACCATCACCCTGATGTCGGCCACCAAGGCGTTCAACATTGCCGGCATGAAGAACGCTTTCGCAGTGATCAAGAACCCTTCGCTGCGCCACCGCTTCAACAACGCGCGGCTGGGCATGGTTGACAGCGTCAGCACCCTGGGCCTGGTGGCCACCGAGGCGGCCTTCACCCACGGCGGCGAATGGCTGGCCGAGGTGACCGCCTACCTGCAGGCCAACCGCGACTACCTGGCCAACGCCGTGGCCACCCGGCTGCCGGGCGTGACCATGACGCTGCCCCAAGGCACCTACCTGGCGTGGCTGGACTGCACGGCGCTGGGGCTGAACGACCCGCACGCCTTCTTCCTCAAGGAAGCCAAGGTGGGGCTGAGCCCAGGCACCGATTTCGATGACGCGGTGGGTGGGCAGTTCGTGCGCTTGAACTTCGGTTGCCCGCGGGCGCTGCTGGAGGAAGGGATTGCACGGATGGAGCGGGCGCTGAAGGCCCGCAATTGATGTAGCCGCAGCCACATTCTGTGGGAGCTGGCTTGCCAGCGAGCTTTTGACGCCCTGAAAACTCGCTGGCAAGCCAGCTCCCACAACTGCTACACGTCAGCGCTTGAGCGCGCGAACCTCATCCACCCCACGGTTCGCCAGCTGGTCGGCACGCTCGTTGCCATGGTGGCCCGTATGGCCGCGTACCCATTTCCAGGTCACGGTGTGGCGCCCCACCTGCTCATCCAGCATCTGCCACAGGTCGGCGTTCTTCACCGGCTGCTTGGCGGCGGTCTTCCAGCCGCGCTTCTTCCAGTTGACCATCCACTCGTTGATGCCCTTCATCACATACTCGGAGTCGGTCACCAGCAGCACCTCGCAGGGGCGCTTGAGTTCTTCCAGGCCGCGGATGGCCGCCATCAGCTCCATGCGGTTGTTGGTGGTGGCCGCCTCGCCGCCCCACAGTTCCTTTTCCACGCCCTTGCATACCAGCAGGGCGCCCCAGCCACCGACGCCCGGGTTGCCCTTGCAGGCGCCGTCGGTGAAGATTTCAACGCTATCGCTCATTACTACCTATCCGTCGATGTCAGGGTTCGCTGTTGCGTCGATTGACCTTGGCCATCGGCAACGGAATCAACTTGCCCATGGGTTCGCGACGCACCTGGCGCAGCGGGCGCAGGCCCACCACCAGTTTGCGCGCGACCAATATATAGAAGCCGCCACCGGCACTTTGCCAGTGGCCGGCGCGGCGCTCCCAGCCGGCCAGGCGTGCCTGCCAGGCGGGGGACGCAAGCGGCGGACGATAGCACCCGAACCGGCGTTTCTCCAGCGCAAAGCCCAACAGGTTGAGCCAGTCGCCCACCCGCGAGGCGGAAAAACAGCGCGCCTTGCGCAGGGCATCATGGGCGAAGGCACGGCGCAGGCCCCAGGCACTCCAGGGGTTGATGCCGACGATGATCAGGTGGCCGCCGGGGCGCACGGCGCTGGCCGCCTCGCGCAGCAGGCCGTGTGGCGACAGGCTGAAATCCAGGCCGTGCTGCAGCACCACCACATCGGCGGCGTGCTCGCTCAGCGGCCAGGCCTGCTCCTCGCAGACAATCTCCACCCCCGGCAGCGGCGCCCCCAGGCGTACGTTGCGCTGCACCTGCGGGGCCTGGGGTGGCAGCTGGGCGCTGGGGCCGTAATGCACCAGGTAGCCGCCGAAGAAACGGCCCAGCTCTTCTTCCAGCAACGCCTGCTCTTCAGTAAGCAGGAACTGGCCCAACGGGCCCTCGAACCAGTCCCTGGCCTGGCCGATCAACTCCAGCCACTCCGGGTCGGCCTGCGCAAACGCTTTATCGGTCATTGCCTTCTCCCATCGAAGAGGTTCACCAATAGCCCCAACAGGTTCTAAGATGCACCATTATTCAACGCTTAGCGAATCGCGCCATGATACAGATCGACGCACTGCCAGCCTTCACCGATAACTACCTGTGGTTGTTACAAGACGCTGCAAGCAAACGCTGCGCCGTGGTCGACCCGGGCGACGCCGCGCCGGTGCTGGCCTGGCTGGCCGCCCACCCGGGCTGGCAGTTGAGCGACATCCTGGTCACCCACCACCACCACGACCACGTGGGCGGCGTGGCCGAGCTCAAGCAGGCCACCGGCGCCACGGTGTACGGCCCCGCGAATGAAACCATTCCGGCCCGCGACGTGGCCCTGGACGACGGCGCCCGCATCGAGGTGCTGGGCCTGGGCTTCGACGTGATGGCCGTACCTGGCCACACCCTGGGCCACATCGCCTATTACCACGCCCAGGCAGAGACGCCGCTGCTGTTCTGCGGCGACACCCTGTTCGCCGGCGGTTGCGGCCGCCTGTTCGAGGGCACGCCGGCGCAGATGCATGATTCGCTCCAGCGCCTGGCCGCCCTGCCCGCCGCCACTGCGGTTTACTGCACCCACGAATACACCTTGAGCAACCTGCGCTTCGCCTGCGCGGTGGAACCGCAAAACCCGCAGCTTGCCCAACGTTTCGCTGACGTTACCGCCCTGCGCGAGCAAAATCGCATCACCTTGCCATCAAGCATGGCCCTGGAATTGCAGACCAACCCGTTTTTGCGTGTCAATGAAGCAGGTGTCAGAAAAAAAGCAGACGAACGGACAGGCGTCGTAAACCCTTCTCCCGTGGCCGTTTTTGCTGCGCTTAGGGCATGGAAAGATAAGTTCTAAAGCCCTCGCGCTTGCGTCCAAAAATTCTGAAAGGTTGACCCGGGGGTGGGCAGTTTCTAGAATCGCCCGACATTTTTGCCCGGATCACCTTCCCAGCCAATGTCGTCCAACACTCGAAAGCCCTTCAATTCAGACGCATTGACGCGGTTGGCACAGGCCATCGCGCTGACCCTGCCGGTGATTCTGGCGGGCTGCCAAAGCACGGGCCAGGTTCCGGATGCCGAGAGCGTCAGGCTGCACAGCCTGAACGCACGCATCAAGCAGAAACCCATCTTCCCGGATGCCCAACAGGCCCACCAGCAAGCGCCCCAGGACGTCTGGGAACGCATGCGCCAGGGCTTCCAGCTGCAGGATGGCGTGGCGGTGAACCCGCGGGTCGAGCAACAACGCCTGTGGTTCGTCAGCAACCCGTCCTTCCTGGAAAACGCCAGCGGCCGCGGCAGCCTGTACATGCACTACATCGTCGAGCGCCTGGAAGAACGCAACATGCCGCTGGAGCTGGCCCTGCTGCCAGTGATCGAAAGCGCCTACAACCCCATGGCCTATTCGCGCAGCGATGCCAGCGGGCTGTGGCAGTTCATCCCCTCCACCGGCCGTTACTTCAACCTGCGCCAGACCCGTTTCTACGACGGCCGCCGCGACGTGACCGCGTCCACCGCCGCCGCGCTGGACTACCTCAGCCGCCTGCACGACATGTTCAACGGCGACTGGCTTCTGGCCCTGGCCGCCTACAACGCCGGCGAAGGCACGGTCAGCCGTGCCATCGAGCGCAACGAGAAGCTGGGCCTGCCCACCGACTACTGGAACCTGCCCCTGCCCCAGGAAACCCGCGACTACGTGCCCAAGCTGTTGGCACTGTCGGAGCTGGTGATGTCCCCCGAGGCCTACGGCGTGAACCTCAACCCCATCGCCAACCAGCCGTATTTCGAGGTGGTGGAGGTCAACCAGCAGATGGATCTGGGCCGCGTCGCGGCGCTGGCCAACATCGACGAGGACGAGCTGTTCCAGCTCAACCCGGCCCTCAAGCAGCGCGTCACCGTGGACGGCCCCCAGCACCTGCTGGTACCGACCGCCAAGGCCCACCTGCTGACCGAGAGCCTGGCCAAGATGGGCCCCGAGGAACTGCTGACCCTGGCGCCCAAGCGCAAGCTCGTCGAAGACGTGGCACGCGTGGACATGCCGGCGCGCCGCCGCACCTACAAGGTCAAGCGCGGTGACAACCTGGGCCTGATCGCCCGGGCCAACAAGGTTGACGTGAAAGACCTGCAGCACTGGAACAAGCTGTCGGGCATGCACCTGAAGGTCGGCCAGACCCTGGTGATGCAGGACAACAGCCGCCCTGCCACCAAGGCCCGTGGCAAGACCACCGCCTTTGCCAGCGCACGCACCAGCAAAGGCGGCAAGAGCGGCCAGGTCGCCACCCGCTACAAGATTCGCAAGGGCGACTCGCTGTACGTGGTGGCCCAGCGCTTCAACGTCGAGGTCAACCACCTCAAGCGCTGGAACCCCAACACCGCACGCGCGCTGAAGCCAGGCCAGACCCTGGTCGTCTACCGCGACCGCTGATATCCCGACACCCCCGTAGGAGCCGCGCTTGCGCGCGATGAGGCCGTGCCTGACACACCGCGGCGCTACCATCGCGACCAAGGTCGGCTCCTACGCGAAACTTTTTACGCAAGGCATCTTCATGACCACCGAAACCCCTGAAGCGCTCAAAGCCCGCAAACTCGCCCACCTCGACGCCGTCCTCGAAGCCCTGGCCGCCGAGACTCGCGACGTGTCCCGCGCCTTCTACCACGGCTGGGTGCTGTCCGCCGCCATGGAGCTGTGGGACCGCGGCGTGCTCAGCCAGGAAGAGCGGCTGGACATCGAAGCCAAGGTCAAGGCCATTACCCAACCTCCGGCCGCCACCGAGTAAGCCCGGCGGACTCTTCTTCAACCAGAGACAAACTGTTACTGTACCGGTAATAAATCGGATCTCTGACTTGATGCGTTCGCTCCTGCTCTCACTAGGCCTGGTCCTGAGCTGTCACGCTGGCGCGACGGTGTTCCAGAGCCATGGCTACGCCCAGTTCGGCACCCTCAAATACCCGGCCAGCTTCACCCATTTCGACTGGGCCAACCCCCAGGCGCCCAAGGGCGGCACCCTGCGGGTGATGGCGTTCGGCACCTTCGACACGCTCAACCCCTACACCTTCAAGGGCAGCAGCCCGGTGAGCACGCCGAACTTCATCCAGTACGGCGTCAGCGAGCAGAACGAAACCCTGATGGTCGGCACCGGCCAGTACGACCCGTCCGGCGACGAACCCACGTCCAGCTACGGCCTGATCGCCAAAAGCGTGGAGTACAGCGAAGATCGCAGCTGGGTGGTGTTCAACCTGCGCCCCGAGGCGCGCTTCAACGACGGCGTGCCGATCACCGCCCGCGACGTGGCCTTTTCCTACCGCACCCTGCTCAAGGAAGGCCACCCGCAGTACCGCACCAGCCTGCAGGAAGTGCAGCGCGTGGACATTCTGGGCCCCCAGCGCATCCGCTTCGTGTTCAAGCGCAGCGCCAACCCGCTGCTGATTCTGCGCATGGGCGAGCTGCCGGTGCTACCCGAGCACTACTGGCAAGGCCGCGACTTCCAAGCCACCACCTTTGAGCCACCGGTCACCAGCGGCCCCTACCGCATCACCCAGGTGGTGCCGGGCCGGCGCCTGGTGTTCGAGCACGTCAAGGACTGGTGGGGCCAGGACCTGCCGGTGAACCGCGGCAAGTACAACTTCGACCGCGTGGAGGTGGAGTTCTACCGCGACAACGACGTGGCCTTCGAAGCCTTCAAGGCCGGCGAGTTCGACATCTACCTGGAACACCAGGCGAAGAACTGGGCCAACGGCTACAACTACCCCGCCGTGCTGCGCGGCGACGTGATAAAGGCGCAGATCCAGCACCAGATCCCCACCCAGACCCAGGGCCTGTTCTTCAACACCCGGCGCCCGGCCCTGGCCGATGTGCGCGTGCGCGAGGCCCTGGGCCTGCTGCTGGACTTCGAATGGACCAACAGCGCCCTGTTCAACGGCGCCTACCGTCGCGCCACCAGCTACTACCCCAACAGCGAATTCAGCGCCACCGGCCTGCCCGCCGGCAAGGAGTTCCTGCTGCTGGCACCCTACCGCCAGCAACTGCCCGCCACGCTGTTCACCCAGCCGTACAGCGTGCCCGTCACCCAGGGCCGCGGCATCGAGCGCGAGACCCTGCGCCGCGCCCTTGGGCTGTTGGCCGACGCCGGCTGGAAGCTCGACAGCCAGCGCCTGCTGAACGCCCAGGGGCTGCCGTTGCGCCTGGAACTGCTGCTGGTGAACCCGGGGCTGGAAAGGATCCTGCAACCTTATGTCGAAAACCTTCGCGGCATCGGCGTCGATGCGCGCTTGCGCACCGTCGACCGCGCCCAGTATAAGCAGCGGCTGGACCAATTCGACTTCGACATGATTCTGATGACCCTCAACCAGACCCTCAGCCCCGGCCTCGAGCAGTGGCAGTACTTCCACTCCAGCCAGGCGACGGTCAAGGGCAGCAAGAACTACGCCGGCATCGCCAACCCGGTGGTCGACCACCTGCTCGACGACCTGCTGGCCGCCCATAGCCGCGATGACCAGGTGGCCGCCGCGCGCGCCCTGGACCGCGTGCTGCTGGCCCAGCACTACATGATTCCCAATTGGTACCTGGACGCCCATCGTCTGGCCTACCGCAACCGTTTCGCTTTCGTCACCACGCCGCCCTACACCCTGGGCCTCAATACGTGGTGGCTCAAGCCTGTGGAGACTCACCCATGACGCGCCTACGCACCCTGTTGCCGGCCGCCTGCGGGTTGCTGCTGAGCGGGCTGGCCTGCGCCGCCCCGCAGCACGCCGTGACCCTGTACAACGAGGCCCCCAAGTACCCGGCCGACTTCCAGCACTTCGACTACGTGAACCCCGACGCGCCCAAGGGCGGCACCTTCCGCAACGCCGCCTCGGGTGGCTTCGACAGCTTCAACCCGTTCATCAGCAAGGGCGTGCCCGCCGATGACATCGGCCTGATCTACGACACCCTGGCGCGCCAGAGCCTCGACGAGCCGCTGACTGAATACGGCCTGGTGGCCAAGACCATCGAGAAGGCCCCCGACAACAGCTGGGTGCGCTTCACCCTGCGCCCCGAGGCGCGCTTCCACGACGGCCAGCCCATGCGCGCCGACGACGTGGTATTCACCTTCAACCTATTGATGAAGGACGGCTCGCCGCTGTACAGGAATTACTACGCCGACGTCGCCAAGGTGGAAGCCGAAGACCCGCTGCACGTGCGCTTCGACTTCAAGACCCGCGACAACCGCGAGCTGCCGGTGATCCTCGGCCAGCTGCCGGTGCTGCCCAAGCACTACTGGGCCACCCGCGACTTCAGCCGCGCCAACCTCGAATTCCCCCTGGGCAGCGGCCCCTACAAGGTGGCGGCGGTGAACGCCGGGCGCTCGGTGCGCTACGAGCGGGTCAAGGACTACTGGGCCAAGGACCTGCCCATCAACCGCGGCTCGTACAACTTCGACGTGCTGACCACCGACTACTACCGCGACAACAACGTGGCCCTGGAAGCGCTGAAGGCCGGCGCCTTCGACTACTGGCTGGAGATGACCGCGAAGAACTGGGCCACCGCCTACGACGTGCCGGCGGTGCGCGAGAAACGCCTGATCCGCGAAGAGCTGCCCAACGGCAACCCGGTGGGCATGCAGGGCTTTGTCTTCAACCTGCGCCGGCCGCTGTTCCAGGACGTGCGCGTGCGCCAGGCGCTGGGCCTGCTGTTCGACTTCGAATGGAGCAACCGCCAGCTGTTCAACGGCGCCTACACGCGCACCGACAGCTACTTCGAAAACTCCGACCTGGCCTCCTCCGGCCTGCCGGACGCCGAAGAGCTGAAAATCCTCGAACCGTTGCGCGGCAAGGTCCCCGACGCGGTGTTCACCACGCCGTTCAAGAACCCGGTCACCGACGGCAGCGGCATGATCCGCGACCAGCAGCGCCAAGCCTACAAGCTGCTGCTGGAGGCTGGCTGGCACGTGGTCAACGACCGCATGGTGGACGCCAGCGGCAAGCCGGTGAGCATCGAGTTCCTGCTGGCCCAGCCCGAGTTCGAGCGGGTGCTGCTGCCCTACAAGCGCAACCTCGCCGACCTCGGCATCGAACTGGTGCTGCGCCGCGTCGACGCCTCGCAGTACGTCACCCGCCGGCGCAACCGCGACTTCGACATGATGGTCTCAAGCTTCCCGCAGTCCGACTCGCCGGGCAACGAACAGCGCGAGTACTGGGAGTCGAGCAGCGCCGACCGCAGCGGCAGCTACAACATCATGGGCATCAAGGACCCGGCCGTGGACCAGCTCACCGAAAGCCTGATCAACGCCGACACCCGCAAGAGCCTGGTCGCTCACTCACACGCCCTCGACCGAGTGCTGCTGAACAACTACTACCTGGTGCCCAACTGGCACATCAAGACCTGGCGCGTGGCCTACTGGAACCACCTGGGCCACCCGGCCGTGTCGCCGCGCTACGACGTCGGCACCATGACCTGGTGGGCCAAGCCGGACGTCAAGCCGGCCATCCCCATCACCACCGACACCGACTCGCCGGGCAAGGAGCGCTGAGATGCTGGCCTATATCTGCAAGCGCCTGCTGCTGATCATCCCGACGCTGTTCGGCATTCTCATCATCAACTTCCTGATCATCCAGGCCGCCCCCGGCGGCCCGGTGGAGCAGGCCATCGCCAAGCTTGAAGGCTTCGAGGGCGCCACCAGCCGCTTCAGCGGTGGCGGCTCGGAGGTGTCCATGGGCGGCTCCAGCTACCGTGGCGCCCAGGGCCTGGACCCGGCGCTGATCAAGGAGATCGAAAAACAGTACGGCTTCGACAAGCCCGCGGGCGAGCGCCTGTGGATCATGATCAAGAACTACGCCCACTTCGACTTCGGCTCCAGCTTCTTCCGCGACGCCAAGGTCACCGACCTGATCCTGGAGAAGATGCCGGTCTCCATCTCATTGGGGCTGTGGAGCACGCTGATCATGTACCTGGTGTCCATCCCCCTGGGCATCGCCAAGGCCACCCGCCACGGCAGCCACTTCGACGTGTGGACCAGCTCGGCGATCATCGTCGGCTACGCCATTCCGGCGTTCCTGTTCGCCATCCTGCTGATCGTGGTGTTCGCCGGCGGCAGCTACCTGGACTGGTTCCCGCTGCGCGGCCTGACCTCCAACAACTTCGACCAGCTGAGCCTGGGCGGCAAGGTGCTGGACTACTTCTGGCACCTGGCGTTGCCGGTGACGGCCCTGGTGATCGGCAACTTCGCCACCATGACCTTCCTGACCAAGAACAGCTTCCTCGACGAGATCGGCAAGCAGTACGTGGTCACCGCCAAGGCCAAGGGCCTGAGCAACAACCGCGTGCTTTACGGCCACGTGTTCCGCAATGCCATGCTGCTGGTGATCGCCGGCTTCCCCTCGGCGTTCATCGGCATCTTCTTCACCGGTTCCTTGCTGGTGGAGGTGATCTTCTCCCTCGACGGCCTCGGCCTGATGAGTTTCGAGGCCGCGGTGAACCGCGACTACCCGGTGGTCTTCGGCACCCTGTTCATCTTCACACTGCTGGGGTTGCTGGTGAAACTGATCGGCGACCTGACCTACAGCCTGGTCGACCCACGCATCGACTTCGAACGCCGGGAGCACTGAGATGAGCCTTTCCCCCCTCAACGCCCGTCGCCTGCAGCGGTTCAAGGCCAACAAGCGCGGCTGGTGGTCGCTGTGGCTGTTCATGATTCTGTTCGTGGCCAGCCTTGGCGCCGAGCTGATCGCCAACGACAAGCCCTTGGCGGTGCACTACGACGGCAGCTGGTACTTCCCGGCGTTCCAGCGCTACCCGGAAACCACCTTCGGCGGTGAATTCCCGCTGGAGGCCAATTACAAGAGCCCGTACATCCAGCAGCTGCTCAAGGCCAAGGACAGCTGGACGCTGTGGGCGCCCATCCCGTTCAGCTACCAGAGCATCAACTACGACCTCAAGGTACCAGCGCCAGCGCCGCCGTCGGCGCAGAACTGGCTGGGCACCGACGACCAGGGCCGCGACGTGCTGGCGCGGGTGATCTACGGCTTCCGCATCTCGGTGCTGTTCGCCCTGACCCTGACCATCCTCAGCTCCATCGTCGGCGTGATCGCCGGGGCCCTGCAGGGCTTCTACGGCGGCTGGGTGGACCTGGCCGGGCAGCGTTTCCTGGAGGTGTGGTCGGGGCTGCCGGTGCTGTACCTGCTGATCATCCTGGCCAGCTTCGTGCAACCCAACTTCTGGTGGCTGCTGGGCATCATGCTGCTGTTCTCGTGGATGAGCCTGGTGGACGTGGTGCGCGCCGAGTTCCTGCGCGGCCGCAACCTGGAGTACGTGCGCGCCGCCCGCGCCCTGGGCATGCGCGACGCCAGCATCATGTTCCAGCACATCCTGCCCAACGCCATGGTCTCGACCATGACCTTCATGCCGTTCATTCTCACCGGCGCCATCGGCACCCTCACCGCCCTCGACTTCCTGGGCTTCGGCCTGCCCGCCGGCTCGCCATCGCTGGGCGAACTGGTGTCCCAGGGCAAGTCCAACCTGCAGGCACCGTGGCTGGGCATCAGCGCCTTCGCCGTGCTGGCGCTGATGCTGAGCCTGCTGGTGTTCATCGGCGAAGCCGCCCGCGACGCGTTCGATCCAAGGAAATGACATGCACCCTGACAACCTGATCGAAATCCGCGACCTGGCGGTGCAATTCGACAACAACGAACGCTCGGCCCGGGTGGTGGAAGGCGTGAGCTTCGACATCCGCCGGGGCGAGACCCTGGCGCTGGTGGGCGAAAGCGGCTCGGGCAAATCCGTCACCGCGCACTCCATCCTGCGCCTGCTGCCCTACCCCATCGCCAGCCACCCCAGCGGCACGGTGATGTACGAAGGCCAGGACCTGCTGCACATGGACGAAAAGCGCCTGCGGCAGATTCGCGGCAACCGCATTGCCATGATCTTCCAGGAGCCCATGACCTCGCTGAACCCGCTGCACAGCATCGAGAAGCAGATCAACGAAGTGCTTGGCCTGCACAAGGGCCTCACCGGCAAGGCCGCCACCGCGCGTACCCTGGAGCTGCTGGAGATGGTCGGCATTCCCGAGCCGCGCCAGCGCCTCAAGGCGCTGCCCCATGAGCTGTCCGGCGGCCAACGGCAGCGCGTGATGATCGCCATGGCCCTGGCCAACGAGCCGCAACTGCTGATCGCCGATGAGCCCACCACCGCCCTCGACGTCACCGTGCAGCTGAAAATCCTCGAACTGCTCAAGTCCCTGCAACAGCGCCTGGGCATGGCCCTGCTGCTGATCACCCACGACCTCAACCTGGTCAAGCGCGTGGCCCAGCGGGTGTGCGTGATGCAACAGGGCTGCATCGTTGAACAGGGCGGCTGCGAGCAGCTGTTCAACCACCCCCGGCACCCTTACACCCGCGAGTTGCTGGGCGCCGAACCGCGCGGCGAGCCGGCGGCCACCGTGGCGGGTGAGCCGATGCTGGAGGTCGACGACCTGAAGGTGTGGTTCCCGATCAAGAAAGGCCTGTTCAAGCGCACCACCGACTACGTCAAGGCCGTGGACGGCATCCAGTTCAGCCTGCCGCGCGGGCAGACGTTGGGCATCGTCGGCGAAAGCGGCTCGGGCAAATCCACCCTCGGCCTGGCCATCCTGCGGCTGATCGCCAGCCAGGGCGCCATCCGCTTCCACGGCCAGCCCCTGGAGCGCCTCAACCGCGAACAGGTACGCCCCCTGCGCCGGCAGATGCAGGTGGTGTTCCAGGACCCGTTCGGCAGCCTCAGCCCGCGCATGAGCGTGGCGCAGATCGTCGGCGAGGGCTTGCGCATTCACGGCATCGGCACGCCTGCCGAGCAGGAACACGCCATCATCGAAGCGCTCCAGGAAGTGGGCCTCGACCCCGCCACCCGCCACCGCTACCCCCACGAATTCTCCGGCGGCCAACGCCAACGCATCGCCATCGCCCGCGCGCTGGTGCTCAAGCCGGCGCTGATATTGCTGGACGAACCGACCTCGGCGCTGGACCGTACGGTACAGCGGCAGGTGGTGGAACTGTTGCGGTCGCTGCAGCTGAAATACAACCTCACCTACCTGTTCATCAGCCATGACCTGGCGGTGGTCAAGGCCTTGAGTCATCAGTTGGTGGTGATCAAGTCAGGCCAGGTGCTGGAGCAAGGCCCCGCAGCGCAAGTGTTCTCAGCCCCGCAGCACCCCTACACCCGCCAACTCCTGGAAGCCGCCTTCATGGCATAACCCCGCCGCTGCTACATCCTGTGGGAGCTGGCTTGCCAGCGAGCTGTTAGGGCCATAAAAGCTCGCTGGCAAGCCAGCTCCCACAAGACAGTTGCTGCTACGGGTTGTGTGCCGCGCCTCTCAACACGGCGTCCAGCAGAGCCTGCGCGCTTTCCACTGACTGCACTCACAAAGCCGGCCAGTTCACCACACCCTGCGTAGCCGCTGCCGCAGGCCGCGTCCCCGGCCGCCGCGGTGCACCAGCCATTGCGCGGCGCCCTCGGACGCGGCCTGCGGCCGCTGCTACGGGGTGTGTGCCGCGCCTTTCAACACGGCGTCCAACAGCGCCTGCGCGCTTTCCACTGACTGCACCACAGACCACACCAGGCCTTGGCACCCGCAACCGTTGTCCGTCAGCTCGTACGCGCTTTCATGAGCACATTTGAGCAGCAACGCCAACTGCGCCAACGCCGTTTCAGCCTTCACGCCTGCGCGCACCTGAAAAAGCGGTTCGTCGTTGTCGTCGAGGGGGCCGAAGGTGCAACTGGCGGTGCGGGGATCTTGAAGGGATTCTGTAGCGGGATGATCGAACGTGAGCTTGTCCATTAAAACGCTTTCCTTGATCGGTGAAACCGTCCCGAGTCGCTACCAAACGAATAGGGTGGCGGCTGTTTGCAGGTTGGTAGACCGGGGATCAAGAAACCCGGCGCGCACAGGGGCGCCCCGCGCACAGCCGCCATGAAGCAGCGGTACTGACGCGCCTTGATCTGAGCCGGGCTACCAAACCCGATCGCTGATGAGTTCAGCGACGGAGGGAGGGTATGGAGAGCAGCCGGTCTAAACAAGGCAACGAGGCGATAATAGACGCTTCCTACACGAAAGGGTCAGGCTTCCCACAAAGCCGGCCATTCCACCACATCCCGCGTAGCAGCGGCCGCAGGCCGCGTCCCGGGCCGCCGCGGTGGCTCAGGCCGACGATGCCATGGAATCATCCAAACTGTTCACCGCCACCCGCTCCACCAGCGCCAAGGCATCGATCAGGCTCAACGGCCGCCCTAGCAGATACCCCTGCACCTTGTTCGCCCCCAGCAAGCGCAACGCGTCCAGTTCCGACTGGGTTTCCACCCCTTCGGCGACGATGGTGCTGCCGGTCTCGCGGGCAAAGGCGATAAGCGCCGAGGCCATGGCGCGTTTCTGTGGGTCGTGGTCGATGCCCTGGGTCAGGCTCATGTCCAGTTTGATCATGTCCGGGCGCAGTTGCAGGATGTGGCGCATGCTGGCGTAGCCGGCGCCGGCGTCGTCGATGGCCACGCGCACGCCGTTCTGGCGCAGGGGCTTGAGGGCCTTGAGTAGGCCGGTGTAGTCATTGACGATGGCGTGCTCGGTGATTTCCAACACCAGGCGGCTGGCCGGGCACGGGCTGAGCAGGTCGGTCAGGCGGCCGCTGAGCATCAGTTGCGGCGAGCAGTTGATGGTCAGGTAGGTGCCCGAGGGCAGCGCGTCCATGCCCTTGAGGGCGGCGGCGATGGCGTGGCACTCCAGCTCCACGCCGAGGCCGGCCTCGGCGGCTTCCTTGAACCATTGGTCGGGGCTGCGCACCGGCTCCAGGTTGAAGCGCGACAGGCACTCCCAGCCGCAGATGCTCATGCCTTGGAAGTCGAAGATCGGCTGGTAGACGATGCTCGGCTGCTGGCTGGCCAGCACCGCGGAGATGCGTCGGTGCTTGGCCACGCGGTCGCGCACCAGGGTCAGGTCGCCCTCGATGCGGTCGGCGATCAGCTCGGCGAACACCTTCATCACCAGCAGGTCGCGCTGGCCCAGGCTGCTGTCGGCGCTGTAGCCAAAGCAGCAGAAGGTGCCGTACAGCCGGCCGTCGCTCAGGTAAATAGGCACGCTCATGTGCGAACCGATGGGCAGCGCCAGGGTTTCCGGGATGGCCAGCGCCTCGGGCAGTTCGCCAGTGTTGGCGATCAGCTCGGGCAACTCGCCCTCCACCACTTTCAGGCAGTAGCCCACGTCCAGCGGCAGCGCATCGCCCGGCCGGATCGGGCCATCGCCGTCGGTGTCGACGTGGATGAACACCCGGTCACTGGTGCGAAATTGCGAGACGAACGCCACGTCCATGCCCAGATGGGTGCGCAACGCCCGCAACACCTTGTCGATACAACCCGTGCCCGTCGGTGCCTCGGATTTCAGGCTCACCACGCTGGCAAGCTGTGTGGCTGACATGTCCATGACGGCCTCCTTGATCCCTGGATCCCAAGATTCTAGGACTGTGACCTCGGAATTTCGCCGACCGCTCGGCGCTTCCTGACGAAATGCGAGGGAAATGCGAAAGGTGTCACAAAACGTTTAACCCTGCGTGAGGACTTGGCGAACGGCCGCGGCCGACACTGGCCCCATGATTCGGCCCACCAGGAGCGCCACCATGCAATCCAGACGATGGTTTTTGATCCAGGCCGCGGCAGTGACCTCGCTGGCCGCCTACGCGCTGATGAGCGGCCGCATGCGCCTGGCCATGGCGGCGGACAGCACGCCGGGCGAGACCTTCGCCGTGCAGCACAGCGATGAACAGTGGCACCAGCTGCTCAGCGACGAAGCGTTCGACGTGCTGCGCCGCGCGGGCACCGAGCGCCCCTACAGCAGCCCGCTGAACAACGAGCACCGCAGCGGCCGCTTTGCCTGCGCCGGGTGCCAGCTGCCGCTGTTTTCTTCCAGCGCCAAGTTTGACAGCGGCACCGGCTGGCCGAGCTTTACCGCGCCGTTGCCGGGCGCGGTCAACGTCAGCCGCGATACCACGCTGGGCATGGAGCGCAACGAGGTGCATTGCCACCGCTGCGGCGGGCACCTGGGCCATGTGTTCGACGACGGCCCGGCGCCGACCGGGCTGCGCTACTGCATGAATGGCGTCGCCATGGCCTTCACCCCCGGCACCGCATAGACCCGTAGCAGCAACTGTCTTGTGGGAGCTGGCTTGCCAGCGAGCTTTTATGGCCTCAACAGCTCGCTGGCAAGCCAGCTCCCACAGGATGCGGCCGCTGCTACGGGTCAAGGGGATAGAGCTCATCCAGCACCTGCATCAGCGCCCGTTTGCGCGGGCTTTCCAGGCCGGTCCAGGCCACGCCGATGCCGGCGCCGCTCATGGCCAGCGCCAGCGGCCGGGTGACCACCCCGGCGGGCAGCGCCGACGCCGCGCCCGCCGGCACGATGCCCACGCCCAGCCCCGCCGCCACCAGCGCCAGCAAGGTAGTGAACTCGCCCATCTCCCGGGCAATGGTCAACGTCACCTTGCGCCGATGAAAGCCCACCAGCATCTGGTCATGCAGCCCCGGCGCGTACTTGCGCGCCAGCACCAGCGCCGGGCGCCCGGCCAGGTCCTGGGGCTGGATGCGACGCTGGGCGCACAGCGGATCGCCCGCCGGCAGCGCCACCACCAGCGACTCCTCGAAGAGCATGCGCGTGTGCACCCCGGGCACGCTCAGCGGCAGGCGCACCAGGCCGAAATCCAGGGCGTTGTCCTGCAGCGCCCGGGCCTGCAGCAGCGAGGGCATGTCCTTGAGTTCCAGCTCGATGCGCGGGTAGCGCTGCTCCATCTGCCGCACCAGCTCGGGCAGCAACTGCGACAGCACCGACGACACGAACGCCAGGCGCACCACGCCCACCTCGCCGGCCGCCGCCTGTTGCAGCACCTCGCGCGCACGCCCGGCCTGGCGCAGGGTGGCCAGGGCCTCAGGCAGGAACAACGCGCCCTCCTCGGTCAGTTCCACGCCATGGCGGTCACGCTCGAACAGCTGCGCGCCGACGTCCTCTTCCAGCGCGCGAATCTGCGCGCTCAAGGCCGGTTGCACGATGTGCAGGCGCTCGGCCGCGCGGCCGAAATGCAGTTCCTCGGCCAGGGCCGCAAAGGCCCGCAAGTGTTTGAGTTCCACACAGCCTCCATTGCTGGTGATCACGAACGGTGATCACGGCATCACCATAAACGATTGGCAGGCCCCGGCGATAGCGGTTGAAAGTAGTGCCATCCCTATTCCATAAATCCAATACCGGGAGACTCACATGACAGCAAGCTTTCGCCTGGACGGCCGGCGCGCGCTGATTACCGGCTCGGTACGCGGCATCGGCCTGGCCCTGGCCCGCGGGTTGGCCCAGGCCGGCGCCCAGGTGGTGCTCAACGGCCGCGACGCCGAGCGCGCCCAGGCCGCCTGCGCCTTGCTGCGCGACGAAGGCCTGGCCGCCGAATACGCGGTGTTCGACGTCGCCGACCACGACGCCAGCGCCCAGGCCATCGATGCCCTGGAACAGCGCCTGGGCGCCATCGATATTCTCGTCAACAACGCCGGCATCCAGCACCGCCAGGCCCTGCAGGACTTCAGCAGCCAGGACTGGCACCGGCTGATGAGCACCAACCTCGACGGCGTGTTCAACGTATCGAAGGCCGTGGCCCGGCACATGATCGCGCGCCAGAGCGGCAAGATCATCAACATCGCCTCGGTGCAGAGCGAACTGGCCCGCCCGTCCATCGCCCCCTACGCCGCCAGCAAGGGCGCGGTGCGCATGCTCACCCGCGGCATGTGCGCCGACTGGGCCGGCCATGGCCTGCAGATCAACGCCCTGGCCCCCGGCTATTTCCGTACCGAACTGAACCAGGCTTTGGCCGACGACCCGGCGTTCGACGACTGGCTGGTGAAACGCACACCTGCCGGGCGCTGGGGCAAGGTCGAGGAGCTGTGCGGCGCCGCCGTGTTCCTGGCCTCGCCCGCCGCCGACTTCATCAACGGCCAGACCCTGTTCGTCGACGGCGGCCTGACCAGCGTCGTCTGACCCACTTTTTTCAAGGATGCCACCATGCCTCAATCACTCCCTACCCTGTGCGGCTCGATCATGGGTTCGCCGTTCTCGCTCTCGGCGAAGATCCACAACGCCGCCTACGCCGCCCTGGGCCTGGACTACACCTTCGTGTGCTTCGGCGTCGAAGACCCGGTGGCCGCCGTCGGCGCCATCCGCACTCTGGGCGTGCGCGGCATGAACGTGTCCATGCCCTACAAGCAGGCGGTCATGCCGCACCTGGACGCCATCGACGAGTCGGCCCAGGTGATTGGCGCGGTCAACACCATCAACAACGTCGACGGCGTGCTCACCGGCTACAACACCGACTACCTGGGCGCCGTGCGCGCGCTGCAGGAAGTCACCCGCCTGAACGACAAGCGCATTGCCGTGATCGGTGCCGGTGGCGCCGCCCGCGCGGTGGTCTACGGCTGCGTCAAGGCCGGCGCCCAGGTCACCGTGTTCAACCGCAGCGCCGAGCGCGGCAGCGAGCTGGCCCAGTCGCTGAAAGCGCGCTGGGGCGGTGCGGTGGAGCGTTTCGACGCCAAGGCCTTCGACATCGTCATCAACGCCACTTCGGTGGGTTTCAAGCAACCCGACAGCAACCCGCTGGACGGCCGCCTGCAAAGCCACCTGATCGTCATGGACGTGGCCTTCATGCCGGTGCAGACCGCGCTGCTGCGCCAGGCCCGCGCCCTGGGTTGCGGCACCGTGGCGGGCACGCGCATGCTGGTGCACCAGGCCTGCCGGCAGATCGAGCTGTACACCGGCCACGACGCGCCCATCGATGTGATGGAGCAGGCCATGCTCCAGGAAATCCAGCGGTTGAACCTGTAACCCATCCCGGTTGCCTATCAATAACAAGACGCCATGAAGGCGCCTGGAGGAACGAACATGACCCACGCCCGCTCCCCGTCCGACACCGCTGAACCGGTTGACCCGCAGGTGAAGAAAGACCTGCACCGCGCCGCCTGGGCCTGCTCCCTGGGCAGCGCCCTGGAGTACTACGACTTCGCCCTGTACACCCTGGCGTCGGCGCTGATCTTCGGGCCGCTGTTCTTCCCCGAACAGACCCGCGCCATGAGCCTGATCGCCAGCTTCGGCACCTACTTCCTCGGTTTTGCCATCCGCCCCCTGGGCGGCGTGCTGTTCGGCATGATCGGCGACCGCGTGGGGCGCAAGTTCGTGCTCTCGGCCACGGTGCTGCTGATGGGCGTGTCCAGCACCCTGATCGGCGCCCTGCCCACCTTTCACCAGGTGGGCTACCTGGCGCCGGTGCTGCTGGTGGTGCTGCGCCTGCTGCAAGGCCTGGGCGCCGGTGCCGAGCAGGCTGGCGCGGCGGTGATGATGACCGAGTACGCGCCCAAGGGCCGTCGCGGCTTCTACGCCGCGCTGCCGTTCCTGGGCATCCAGCTGGGCACCATCATGGCCGCCCTGGTGTACTTCCTGGTGGTCAGCGGCAACGACAACATCACCCAGACCAACCTGTGGCGCGTGCCGTTCTTCATCAGCGTGATCATCGTCGCGCTGGGCCTGTACATGCGCCTCAAGCTCAAGGAGTCGCCCACCTTCGTGCGCCTCAAGGCGCTGAAGCGTGAATGCGCCAACCCGCTGAAAAGCGCCATGACCCACTCCAAGCCGACCCTGCTGCTGGGCATCGGCCTGCGCCTGGCGGAAAACGGCGGTTCGTCCATCTACCAGGCCCTGGCGGTGAGCTACATCGTCGGCGTGGTCGGCCTCAAGGGCCCGGTGGGCGTGCTGACGCTGATCTGCGCCGCCAGCCTGGGCGCGCTGACCGTGCCCATTGCCGGCAAGCTCAGCGACCGCTTCGGCCGCGTGGTGGTGTACCGCGCCTTCGCTCTGCTGCAACTGGCGCTGGCGTTCCCGGTGTGGTGGGTGTTGAGCCTGGGCAACATCGTCGCCAGCATCGTTGCCATCTCCATCGCCCTGGGCATTGGGACCTGGGGCATGTTCGGCACCCAGGCAGCGCTGATGCCCGAGCTGTTTGGCTCACGCCACCGCTACATGGGCGTGTCGATTGCGCGGGAAGTGTCGGCGGTGATCGCCGGCGGCATCGCGCCGATGATTGGCGCGGGCATCATCGCCGTGGTCATGGCCACCCATGAAGGCGACAGCAACGCCGGCATCGGCGCCTGGGTGCCGATTGCCTGCTACCTGGCGCTGCTGACCGCGACTACGCTGTACACCACCTTCAAGACCCCGGAAACCCTGAACCGCGACCTGGATGAACCGCGTGACGCGTGGGAAGTGGCGAAGGCCGATGAGGCGGTGAAGGCGCACCATCACGCGATTCCGGTGCGCCACTGACGCGGCCTGGCTGTCGCTACGGCGCTCCCTGCGGGAGCGGGGTCTGACCGCGAAGACCCCGCGCCCTTGATCTTGATCCCGTGCGGCCCTTGATCTTGATTGTGTGCCCCATAAAGCGCCAGGGCCGACTGGAGGCGTTGACCGAGCGGTCCACGGCGTAGCCCGCTTCGGCGATTTCGGACATATCCATTTTCGCGGGGATACCACCGACCGTTTCGGCCTTACGCCGACTCACTTTTTTTCAGACGCCAAAAAAAGTAAGCAAAAAACGCTTGCCCCTGCTTGGGCCCTACGCTTCGCTACGGGTCCCCTCCTTCCGGCGTCGCCCAGGCGGCCCGGGCGCTTTACGGGGCATACAATCAAGATCAAAAACCAGATCAAGATCAAGATCACGAGCAAGATCACGAGCAAACCACAACCTGATGCCGTGCGGTGCCCGTTTCGTGGGCAGAACCCACTCCCACGGAAGACAGTCGCTGCTACAGGGTTTGGGGGGCGAGCACGTCGCCTAGCCAGGCGTTGAGGTCCTCGATTTCGGTCTTGCTGATGGAGTGTTTCAAGTCGGCATAAGCGTGGAAGTCCGGCTCCAGGCCCAGCTCATGCAAAATGCGCTGGGCCTCGCTGGCATCGGTGAACGGCACCTGCGGGTCGTCCACGCCATGGCCGATGAAAATCGCCAGCGACTTCAGCGCCGGGTCCGGCTTCAGCTCGCTGCGCAGCACCGGCAGGATCTTGCCACTCAGCACCGCAATGCCCCGTACCGCCTGCGGTTCGCGCAGGCCCAGCTCGTAATTCATGATGGCGCCCTGGCTGAAGCCGATCAGCACCACCTTCGACTTGTCGGTGTGGTACTTGGCCACCGCCTGGCTGATGAAGTCCTTGAGCGTCTGACGGCTGCTGGCCAGGTCTGCGGTCACGCCGTCGTAGGGGCCATCGCCCTGGCGGTGGAACCACTGGTAGCTGCCCTCTTCCAGGGTCTGCGGCGCGCGCACCGACAGGTAGGTGTAGCCATCGGGCAGCGAGTCTTTCAGCTCGAACAGGTCGGCCTCGTTGCTGCCGTAACCATGCAGGAAAATCACCAGCGGCTTGTCGCGCGTGACCGTCGGCGCCTGCTCCAGGTATTTCAGCGGCAGGTCGGTGTGCAGCACGGGGTCGGCGGCGTGGGCCAGGCCCGACACCAGCAACAGCGCAAGGGCCATTCGTTTGATCATGGAGTCTCCGATTTAACTGCGCAGAAGGCAGCGGTCGTATAAGGGACAGTGACTTCGGCCTTGCCGGCCAGCAGAGGTTCACTGGCGATCAGTGCGCGCACCTGGGCGTCCACCGCTTCGCGCTGGGCAGCGGGCAGCCCGGCGATGAAACTGGTGGAGCGCACGCGGTCGATGATCACCGTGTCGGGGCTGCCGGTGTGGCCGTTGCCAAAATGGGTTTCCTGCAGCGCGCTGAAGCCGGGTGCGGGGAATGCCTGGCGCCAGGCGCCGCTGTAGTAGCGCGGCGTGTCGCCTTCGTAGTGGTTGACCAGCGCATCCAGGCGCGCCACCCACGGCACGCTGTTGTCACGCAGGTTCCACACCAGGCCCAGGCGGCCGCCGGGCTTGAGCACGCGGCGGATCTCGGCCAGAGCTTCAGGCGTGGCGAACCAGTGGAACGACTGCGCGCATACCACCGCTTCCAGGGAGGCATCGGGCAGCGGGATGGCGTCGGCGCGGCCGTCCAGCGCCTGCACGTGGCCGTAGCTGGCGTGCAGTTTCTCGCGCATGGCCGCCACCGGCTCCACCGCCACCACGCGGGCGCCGGTGGCCAGCAGCCGCGGGGTGAACTTGCCGGTGCCGGCGCCCAGGTCCAGCACCGTGCTGCCGGTGTGCAGGCCCAGGGTGTCGCGCAGCCAGGCATCCAGCGCCGGCGGGTAGTCCGGACGGCCGCGGGCGTAGGTGTCGGCGGTGGCCTGGGTGTCGTAGCCTTCGGCGGCGTGGTGAATGCTCATGGTGCGCCCCTGCTGGATGAGAAGTGCATCATCATAGGCTGCGGCTGCGCATCACACCAAATGTGGGAGCTGGCTTGCCAGCGAGTTGTTGAGGCCCGAAAGCTCGCTGGCAAGCCAGCTCCCACAATAATCAAACGTTTCCACCACGGCCGGCGAAGCGCTTGCGGTACTCGGCGGGGCTTACGCCCACGGCCTTGCTGAACGCGCGGCGCAGGGTGTCGGCGTTGGCGAAGCCGCAGTGAGCGGCCACCTGCTTGGGGGTTTCATGGCCCTGCTCCAGGCGTTCGCGGGCGGCCTGAATGCGGGCCTGCTCGACCCAGCTGGCCGGAGTTTCGCCCACCTCTTGATGGAACAGCCGGGCAAAGTGCCGCGGGCTGAGGCCGGCGCGCTCGGCCAGGGCCTTGATGCTGTGGTCTTCGGCCGGGTGCGCGGCCACGTAGCGCTGCACCTCTTGCAGCGCCGAGCGCCCGGCCGGCAGCGACTCGCCCTTGCGGCTGAACTGCAACTGCCCGCCGGGGCGCTTGAAAAACATCACCAGTTGGCTGGCCACGCGCCGGGCGATGTCCTCGCCCAGGTCTTCCTCGACCAGGGCCAGCGCCAGGTCCAGGCCGGCAGTGACTCCGGCCGCGGTGCGCAGCTTGCCGTCGCGCACATGGATGGCGTCGGCGTCCACCTGCACCTGCGGGTAACGGCTGGCCAGCGCCTCGGCGGCCACCCAATGGGTGGTCACCCGGCGGCCGTCCAGCAGCCCCGCCGCTGCCAGCGCAAAGGCCCCGGTGCACACCGACCCGAAGCGCCGCGCCTGGGGCGCGTGCAGGCGCAGCCAGTCCAGCAGCGCCTGGCTGAAGCGCGCGTGCGGGGCATTGGGCGCGCCGGCGACCAGCAGGGTGTCGATACCGGCCAGGGCATGGTCGGTGTTGGTCTCGGGCAGCAGGCGGGTGCCCGATGAGCTGGTCACCGGGCCGCTGCCGCAGCCCACCAGCAGCAGCCGGTAGCGCTCGCGACCGGCCTCGCGGTTGGCCTCGGCGAACACGTCCAGCGGGCCGCTGACGTCGAGCAGCTGCACGTTGGGCAAGGCCACCACGGCGATGGTGCGTACGGGAGTCATGACGGCGTCCGCTTGGGGAGGGAAATGGCAGTATATGACGTATTACGCCAATTGAGGCCATGTGCCGACGAGCTGATACTGGCTTCACACCCACCCCTGCTTGCGGAGACACCCCATGACCTTCAGCCTCGACGACATCAAGATCCCCGACACCGCCATGGCGCGGGAGATCACCGAACTGGTGCGCGACACCGAGTCGGACCTGCTGTTTCATCACTCCAGCCGCGTGTACTACTTCGGCGCCCTGGCCGGGCGCAAGCGCGGGCTGAAGTTCGACGCCGAACTGCTGTACGCCGGCTGCATGTTCCACGACATGGGCCTGGTGCACCAATGCAGCAGCGCCTGCGAGCGCTTCGAGGTGGACGGCGCCAACGCCGCCCGCGACTTCCTGAAGGGCCACCACATCAACCAGCACGACATCGACACCGTGTGGACCGCCATCGCCCTGCACACCACCCCCGGCATCCCCCAGCACATGCACCCGGTGGTGGCGCTGGTGACCGCAGGCGTGGAGATGGACGTGCTGGGCCTGACCTACCCGCAGTACAGCGACGCCGAGCGCGACGCCATCGTCAGCGCCCACCCGCGCAGCGCGCAGTTCAAGGAAGACATCATCCAGGCGTTCTACGACGGCATCAAACACAAGCCCGAGACCACCTTCGGCAACGTCAAGGCCGACGTGCTGGCCAGCAAGGACCCGCTGTTCCAGCGCGGCAACTTCTGCGAGGTGATTCGCGGGTCGGCGTGGAAGGCGTAAATCGCGGACGCGGCCGCCGGCCGCTGCTACGTAGCAGCGCCCCTAAGGCCGCGTCCAGCCGCACCACCCTTCGCCAGCCTGGCCCGATACGCCCCCGGCGCCACGCCGGTGAGGCGCCGGAAGATAATTCGGAATGTCGCCGGGTCCTGATAGCCCACGCTCCAGGCCACCTGGTCGACGCTGTCGCGGGTCCACTGCAGCAACTCCCGCGCAGTATTCACCCGCAACTGCTGGCAGTACTGCGTGGGGGACAACCCGGTGGCCGCGCGAAAGCGTCGCAGCAAGGTGCGCGCCTCAAGCCCCGCCTGGGCCGCCATGGCCGCCGCGCTCACGCCCAGGGCGCCGTTGGCCTGCAGCCAATGCTGCAGCTTCAGCACCTGTGCATCGCCGTGGTCCAGCACCGGCGCGAAATACCCCTCGCCCTGCAACGGCGCCGCCACCGCCAGGAACTGCGCGGTCTGCCGCGCAATGTCAGCCCCCAACAACCGCGCCACCAGGCGCAGGCCCAGGTCGGTCCAGGCCATCAGGCCGGCGCTGGTCAGCAGCTCGCCATCGTCGATGATTGGCACTTCGCTGTGCACCCGCACCGCTGGGAAACGGGCGGTGAATTCCGCTGCCTGGCTGGCATGGGTAGTGGCGCGACGGCCGTCCAGCAGGCCTGTGTCGGCCAACAGGAACGCGCCGATGCACACCGCGCCCAGCACCGCGCCGCGAGCGTGTTGCTGCAGTAGCCACGGGCGGCAAGCGGCGACGGTGTCGGCGCTGGGCAAGCTGCCCAGCGACGGCGGTATCACCACCACGGCCGGGCTGCCGGCTGCATCATCGCCAGGCTGCCACTGGCTGACCTGCAAGGCCGCGCGGCCGCAGGCCTGGCCCAACCGGCTGGCCACGGCGAACAGGTCGACCAGCCCGTGCACAGCCGCCGCTTGGGCGCCGGGGTACACCAGCAGGGTGATTTCATGCGTGTCGGCCATGGCCGCCGGGCTCCAGGGTTGCATCGCAGCCTTAACGATATCAGCCCTGGGCCAGGAACGCCTCGGTCGCCAGCAGTTGCGCGTAGCCGAACGCCAGCGTCGCCATGGCCCCGGCGTGCACCTGGGCGGCCGGCACGGTGTGGCCATTGAATACCAGTTCGCGGGTGGCGCAGGCGTCGTGCAGCACGGTAACCCCATAACCCAAGTCCGCCGCCGCGCGGCCGGCGGCTTCGATGCACATGTGGCTCATGGCGCCCACCAGCACCAGTGACTCGATGCCGTGCTGGGCGAGTACAGCGTGCAGCTCGGTCTCACGAAAGCTGTTGGGGTAGTGTTTGACGATCACCGGCTCGTTGGCCGCGGGGGCCACCGCGCCGTGGATCTGCGCGCCCGGCGTGCCGGGGCGGAAGAACGGCGCATCGGCGGCCAGGGACTCGTGGCGCACGTGGATGATCGGCTTGCCGGCCTGGCGGAACGCTGCCAGGACACGGGCGGCATTGGCGGCGGCCGGCTCGATGTTGTCCAGCGGCCACAGGCCGTTGGCGAAGTAATCGTGCTGCAGGTCGATGAGGATCAGGGCTTGCTTGCTCATGGGGACGGCTCCTTGGAAGAGCGCCCAGTTTGCGCGCTGGCGACGGGCAACGGGATAGGCGCAGCGGACAACCACCGAGGGTTTTCGGACACGCCCTTTTTCGCATAACTGCTGTGCCGCCCGGGCGGTTAATCTCGCGGCGCGCCGTTCGTATAGTGGCCCCATCTTCCCACAACAAGAGCCATGCCCATGAACAGCGCCGTGAAGCCCGATGCCACCCTGGACGCCGAGTATTTCGAGTACAGCAAGGCGGCCAACCCCATCAGCGCCAAGCTGATCAGCCGCGTGCCCTACCACAGCTTCCCCGCCGCCCTGTGCGCCGACGGGCCGTCGCGGGTGGTGCCGCTGGACCTCAGCGAGGCGCTGGGCTGCCAGGGGCCGGCCACTGGCCCCGGCCTGTGCGCCCATTTCATTCGCCTGAACGCCGGCGACAGCCTGCGCCTGGCGCCCACCGCCACCTCCCAGGTGCTGTACGTGATTGCCGGCGACGGCCAGTTGCAGCAGGGTGACAGCCAGTTCGCCTGGAACAGCGGCTGCTTCATCGCCCTGCCCGGCCTGCAGCCCACCGTGCTGACCGCCCGCGCGGACAGCCGCTTCTATTACGTGCACGACGAACCGCTGCTGCGCTACCTGGGCGTGCGCCCGGCCGAGGACCGCTTCACCGCCACCCTGTACCCCGCCGAGGTGGCCAACGCCAAGCTGCGCGAGGCCGCCGATGACCCGCGCGCCCAGGACCGCAGCCGCATCAGCATCCTGCTGGGCAACCGCCACTTTCCCCAGACCCGCACCGTCACCCACGTGTTGTGGGCCATGTACGGCATCCTGCCGGCGGGCTCGGTGCAGAAGCCCCACCGCCACCAGTCCATCGCCCTGGATTTCATCATCGATGCGCCCCAAGGCTGCTACACCCTGGTGGGTACCGAGCTGGACGACGACGGCCAGATCCGCAACCCCACCCGCGTGGACTGGACCCCGGGCCTGGCCTTCGTCACCCCGCCCGGCTACTGGCACGCCCACTACAACGAGTCGGGGCGCGAGGCCTACCTGATCCCGATCCAGGACGCCGGCCTGCAAACCCACCTGCGCGCCCTGGACATCCGCTTCAGCTGAGCCAGTACGGCGGCGTGCCGATGCGCTCGAGCATGAAGTCGATGAAGCTGCGCACCTTCGACGAGACGATGCGCTTGGGCGGGTAGACGAACCACAACGCCGCCTCGGCGTCGGCGACCTGCCAGTCTGGCAGCCAGCGTTGCAGGGTGCCGCTGCGCAGGCCGTCGGCGGCCAGCCACAGCGGCAGCAGGGCCATGCCCAGGCCTTGCTCGACGGCCACGCGCCGGGCGTCCAGGTCATTAAGACGCAGCGCGCCTTGCAGGGTGACCGTCGCGTGCTGGTCGCCCTTGCGCAGCACCACTTCATCACTGCTGCCCAGTATCGCCGGGAAATCACTCAGGGCTGCCGGGGCTGTCGGTGGCGCGGCGAAGTCCTTGGCCGCGCACAGCACCCACTGCTGCTCGGCGATTCGGCGCGCCTTGAGGCCCGAGTCCGGTAGGGTGCCGATGCGAATCGCCAGGTCCATGCCGGCGTCGATCAGGTTGACCCGCGCCTCGTCCAGCACCAGCTCCACGCGAATGTCCGGGTAGCGTTGCAGGAAGTCGCCCAGCCAGGGCAGCACGTGGTGGCGGGAGAAGGCCGGTGGCACGCTGACCTTGAGCAGGCCGCGCGGCTGTTGGTTGAGCGCCGAGGTGGCGGCGCGCGCCTGGTCCAGTTCCGCCAGCACGCGGCGGGCATGGTGCAGGAAGGTCTGGCCGCCCTCGGTCAGATGCAGGGTGCGGGTGGAGCGGTTGAACAGGGCAATGCCCAGGTCGTGCTCCAGCTCCTTGATGTAGCGCGACACCGTCGACGCCTTGATATTCAGGCGTTCGGCGGCGCGGGAGAAGTTGTTGCCGTCGGCGGCCTCGACGAAGGCAGTGAGTGCGGCGAAGTAATCCATCAAGTGGCTCCTGACCAACCCGTAGCAGCGGCCGCCAGGCCGCGTCACAGCCACCGCGCCAGGCGCTGGCACCGTGAGGCCCCGGACGCAGCCTGGCGGCAGCTGCTACGGGATCAGCGGCGGCGCCACCACAGCCATACTAACGCCAACACCAGCAGCGCACCCAAGCCCATCGCCGGCACAATGAACGGCTGCACCACCGCCAGCAGCGGTTTCTCGCCGCCCTGGCGCGCAATCATCACGTCATGGGCGCTGATCTCGTGGGACGGGTTGCCGAAGTTGCGCAGCACGTAGTTGGCGATGTCGGCGACCTGCTGGTCGTTCAACTGCGCCACGTAGCTGACCTCGTCGAAACGCGGCATCAGCACGTGGTGCCCGGCCTCCTGGCGGTCGACGCCGTAGAGAATCGCGGCGATCAGGTTGGCCGAGTTGGCCATGCCGGTGGCGGTGTTGTGGAACAGCGACGGGTAGGCCTGGTTGGCACTGCCCTGCCCGCCCGGCTGGTGGCAGCTGGCGCAGTAGCCGCTGTACAGCTGGGCGCCGGTCTTCACGCTGTCATGGGCATTGGACGGGGCCGTGCCGCGCACCTGGTCTTCGCCGCTGTGCTTGGCGCCGAACTCGTAGGCGGGGCGCACTTCGCCTTCGCTGCGCACCGGCGCGGTGCTTTTCAGGTAGGCGGCGATGGCCGCCAGGTCGCTGTCGGGCAGGAACTGCAGGCTGTTCTGCACTGCTTCGGCCATGCCGCCGGCGGCCTGGTTCTTGCCCTCGGCGTGGCCGGTGCGCAGGTACTGCACCAGCTCGTCGTTGCTCCAGCCGCCGATGCCGCTGACCTTGTCGGAGGTGATGTTGGGCGCGTACCACGGCCCCACCATGCCGCCGGACAGGGCCTTGTCCTTGATCTCGGCCATCAGCGGGTTGCGCGGGGTGTGGCAGGCGCCGCAGTGTTCCAGGGTGTTGGTCAGGTATTCGCCGCGCACCAGTTCCGGGGTGGGCATGGGCGCAGGCGTGGCGGTGCGGCTGTCGAGGAACAGCAGGTTCCAGCCGGCCATGGACAGGCGAATGTTGAACGGGAAGTTCAGCGCCGTGGTCGGCGCCGGGGTGTCCACCGGCTGCACCGCGTGCATGAAGTAGGCGTACAGGGCCGCCACGTCGCTGTCGCTCATGTGCACGTAGGAGGTGTACGGCATGGCCGGGTACAGGTAGCTGCCATCGGCGCGCACGCCGTCGCGCACCGCGTGGGCGAACTGCGCCTCGGTGTAGTGGCCGATGCCCGCCGTCTTCGACGGCGTGATGTTGGTGGAGTAGATCGAGCCGAACGGCGAGTTGATCGCGTAGCCGCCGGCGAACGATTTGCCGCTGTCGGGCACGGTGTGGCAGGCCATGCAGTCGCCGGCCACCGCCAGGCGGCGGCCCTGCTCTTCCTGGGACAGCACGCCGCCCACTGGCGTTACCGCCGGCGCCGGTACGGTTTCTTCAGCCCGGGCCAGGCCACTGGCCGCCAGCAGTGCCACCAGCAGGTGGGCTTTGATCGAGAAAGTCATTCGCTCAACCCCGCGCCAGTGCTTTGCTCATGTCGTCGGCGGCCTTGATCGCCAGCGCCGCCATGGTCAGGGTGGTGTTGACGACGCTGGCCGAGGCCATGGCGCCGCCACCGGGCAGCCACAGGTTGGCGTGGTCGTGGGTGCGGCAGTCGCCGTTCACCACCGAATCGCGTGGGTCCTTGCCCATGATGGTGCCGCCCATGATGTGGTTGTTGGCGTTGAGGCTGGTGGTGATGTTGAACTCGGTGGCGCCGAACAGGCTGCCGATGTGTTCCAGCTGCGCATGCGCCGCTTCCGCGCCCTTGCGCACGTAGTCGCCGACGTCGTAGTAGATGTCCGGGCAGGCCAGGCCGTGGGGGTCCTTGCGGGTGGTGCTCAGGGTCAGGCGGTTGTTGGGGTCCGGCAACGGCTCCAGGCTGATCGACAGGTCGACGCCGTGGGTGGAACGGCGGCGGATCTCGGCCTCCAGCGCCTTGCCCACCAGGCCCATGGCCAGGGCCTGCTCGGTGGCCTTGGCGACCTGGGTGATGTTGTTGAGGATCATCTTGTTGGCCGAGTACTTGGAGCGGAACTCGCCGTCACGCGGGCCGACGATGCAGCTGCTCTGCGCCGGGCCGCGGCCGATCCACAGCGGCTCGTTGGCAATGAACGAGCAGTGGAAACCGGAGTGGTCCATCATGTTGCGCCCCACCTGGTCGGAGGAGTTGGCAATGCCGTGGGGGTTGCGTTCGTTGGCTGCCAGCAGCAACAGGCGCGGGGTTTCCAGGGCGTTGCAGGCCAGGGCGAAGACCTTGCCGCTGGCCTTGTGGGACTTGCCGTCGGGGCTCAGCCAGTGCACGGCGGTGACGCGGTTGCCCTCGTCGGTGTCGATCTTGTAGACCACCGCCTCGGTCAGTGCCAGGGCGCCATTGCGCTCGGCTTCCTCGATGGTGTGGATGGCGTTGTACATGGCGCCGATCGGGCAGATCGGCTGGCAGTTGTTGTTGCCACAGCAGGTCGGCCGGCCTTTCCACGGGCGCGTGCTACGGCCCTGGGGAATGGGGATGTGCTTGTAGCCGTGGGCGTTGACCACTTCGGCGAAACGCTTGTCGCCGTAGCCCCACGGCACCATGTCCATGGGGTATGGCTGGCTGCGCTCGCGCGGGCTCTGCATGTCCGGGTCGCTGGGGCCGGCCACGCCCATGGCTTCCTCGGCGCGGCAGTAATAGGGCTCCAGCTCGTCGTAGCTGATGGGCCAGTCGCGGCCCACGCCGTATTCGGACTGCATGCGCATGTCCACCGGCAGGTGGCGCCAGCACGACGCCGCCCAGTGCCAGGTGGTGCCGCCCAGGGTGCGCAGGTAGCCCTGCTGGAAGCTGCTGCCGCTCGGACCGCTGAGGCCCACGTAGTTGTTCTTCGGGAAGTACAGCGGCGCTGGCGCGTGCTCGGCCTGCGGGTACAGGCCCTGGAAGTCGGAGCCGATGCGGTTGTCGAACGGCATGTTGCGCCAGTTCTCCACGGCCTGGGCGCGCTGGATGCGCAGGCCAGCTTCGAGGATCAGCACCGAGTGCCCTTCGGCCACCAACTGGTTGGCGATCAGCGCCCCGGCCACGCCGGAACCTACCACCACCACGTCGGCGGTCACGTCGCCATTGGCGTCAAATACGGGCTTTCTCATGCTGCGTTCCTCGGGCCATAGATGGATGCGTTCGCGTCAGGTACCGCGGCGGTCCACCACAGCGGGCCGTTGCCGCAGTAGGTGGGCACGATCAGCCCGTCACTGGCGGGGCGGTACATCAGCGCATCCTTGTAAGTAATCAGCACCGCGTCCTGGCCATGGCCAACGGTGCCCTTGAACCAGGCGGCCACCACCGCCAGCGCGGCGTCACCCTCGTTGATCCCCTTCGCCGCCGCCAGCAGCGCTTCGGCGCTGTCACGGTTGGCCGGCACGGCCGCCAGCTTGCACAGCGCGGCCAGGGAACCAGCCATGGCCGGCTGCTTGGCAATCAGCGCGCGGGCAATGCGCCCGGCAATCAGCGGGTCGAGGTCGTCGTAACCGGTCAGCACCTGGGACACGGTGAAGAAGCCTTGCGCGTCCACGTCCGGCCCATCGGCCAGCGCCAGCGGCGACCAGCCTAGGGTGCTGGCCATGCCGGCCTGCACGGCGGCCACCGCCAGGGCGGTCAGCACGGTGCGGCGTTTGAGCGGCGCATGCCACGGGGAAGGTTGCGAAGGATCGGGATCAAGGGGTTGCATGGTTTTTTTCCTGTCAGGCAGTGCACGGCTGCGTCGAGCTCTGTTTTATCTGGTCTGAAACCGGTTTCAGACACACACCAAAAAAAACCTGCACGGGTCTCCGGGCAGGTCGTCCTTGGGGTGTGAGGTGGCATCCAGCCAGCTGCCGCGCGGTTGTGTGCGGCAGAGTGTCGCGAGTGTATAGGAAAGTGCCATCAGGCCAGGAAAGATTTGGTTACATATTCGGTAAAACATTGTTTTAAAAGGCGTAACAATTGCACCCACTCGGTCTTAAGCCATGCGCCAAGGCCGGCAACGCCGATCCATCAGGCCATGGCACGTTGCAACAAATGTAGATGCTGCCGCCAGGCTGCGTCGCGCCGCGCGGGCGGCGCTCGATCTCAAGCGCACCAAAACACCCAAGACATGCACCTGCACGCCACACCGCAGTCCCGTAGCTGCTGCCGCCAGGCTGCGCTGGCCTTGGTGTGCACTGGAGATCTACAGCGAGGCGCAGGGCCAGCGCAGCCTGACGGCAGCGGCTACGCGGACTTTTGCGGGGGGCCCCGGGCCTGTCGCAAGATTGCATCAAGGCCACCAGGCGCATGCCATTGCCTCTCCGGCGCCCTCAAGACCGAGCGCCGCCCGCGCGGCGCGACGCAGCCTGGCGGCAGCATCTACATTTGTTGCAACGTGCCATGGCCTGTGGGATTGGTGTCGCCAGCCTTGGTGTATGGCGCTACATAAGTAGCGCAGCCAAGAGGCAACAACCCCTGCCTAGGAAACATCCCACAAAGTCTGCGATAATCACCCTACAGCATTGAAATACTTACAAAATATTTCAAATTCGCCGATACATTTCGCCGCTTGTACTGAACCACTGCTACTCCTACTCTCCGCTCGCCGCTGCCTTCAGCGGCCGGGTTTAGTAGCCCGAGCGACTTCAGTGCAAATGCCTCCGTGTCATGGTGGCTGTGCGCAGGGCACCTCGTGTGCGCTGGGTTCCTGAAGTATCCCCGGTCTACTAACCTGTCGCACAGCCGCCACCCTTCGTTTAGTAGCGAAGGAGGACATAACCTGAGCAGCCTTGCCCTGTGGGCCGCTCCCTATGAGCGCTAACGAACGTGACAAGCAGTGAACTCATCACGGCAGCCTTCTACCTGACTCTATCGATCGCGGGATTCGCAGGCTGCCGGTGGCTCTCGATTGTGCTGTCAGGCCCCAAAGCCTCCACCGGATGGTACTGGCTGAGCATAAGCGTCACGTTTTTCTGGGGCATGGTTCAGCTTAATACCGCGCGCAACGGATCGATTTTGTTCCTTGACCCTACCAGCAATACCTTCCTGGCAAATGAGCCCGTGAGGTGGTCAGCTTTTGTTGGCAGCTTGCTTCAAGCGCTCTGTATTCCCCACGCAGAAAATCCGAGGCGGTGGTATTGGTTCTAGGGGCTTTGGGATCGGCGTTGGCAGCCTTTGGCGCATAACGAAGGATTGGCGCGGCCCACCGGCGGCAATCCCTGTTCGGCAACGGCCAGCTTCTGCCGCCCCACTTGGCGGCTCGCATGCCCGTCGCGCAAGCACAAGCCCCGTATTCATTGGCCTTTGCGCCCTGCCCCAGCCCCTGGCACCCATCTTGCTGTAAATCCCCACCACCTACACTCAACAGGAGGTGAACGGTGATTATCAACAGTACCAACCGCACCACCGCAACAACCGTCACGCCGGCCATTGCGTCGCTGTCGTCGCAGCAGCCGGATCAATACACCACGATCGCCACCTCGGCCACGCCGGTAGCGGCAACGTCGAGCAGCACCGATTCGTCGTCGCAGTCCAGCACCGACAGCTCTTCCTACGACGAAGCCTTCGCCCGGATGATGGTGAATCTGAAGGCAGCGATGGCCAGCACCGTCGACGACGCCACCGCCACCCAGGCGGCGACGGCGTCGGTGGCTTCGGCCGTGGCGGCAGCGGACAACAGCGGCACGGCGACCAGCACCGCCGCCACGTCGGACTCGCAGGCCAATTCGGCCAGCGTGGCCATTGCCGCCTCCGACCTGTCGGGCAGCAGCACCACCACCGCGTCCTCCGCCGCCCAGGAGTTCTCGGACTACATGAGCCAGAGCGACGCGGAAAAAGCCCGCCAGCAGCTGACCGGGGTGTCCAAGGAAGAGTACGACGCCATGACGCCGGAGCAAAAAGCCGAAGTCGACAAGAAGGTGGCGGACCTGACCAAGGAAAAGGCCCAGGTAGCGCAGCAGGACATCAACACCAAGATCGCCATGATCAAGTCCGAACTGGCGTGACCCCGTGCGCGGCGGCCGGGCAGTTCAGGCCCGCCGCGCCTCCGCGTGCTCGCGAATCACCTGGATCAGCGCACGCAGCCCCGCCGGCGCATGCCGCCGCCCCGGGTAGTACAGGCACAGGCCATCGAGCGGTGGCGTCCACTCTTCCAGCACCCGCACCAGCGTGCCGGCGGCCAGGTCCGCGGCCACGTTCCATTCGGTCAGGTAGGCCAGGCCCAGCCCTGCCCGCGCTGCCGCCAACATCAATTCCGGCTCATCCAGGGTCACGGCGCCCTCGCCGTTGATGCGCAGGGTTTCACCGAAACGCTCGAACTCCCAGTGATACAGCAGGCCGCTGGGCAGGCGCGCGCGGATGCAGCGGTGCTGATGGAGTTCCAACGGCGTCCGGGGTGCCGCGTGGCGGGCGAAATACGCCGGGCTGCCGACCACGGCAAAGCGTTGCCGGTCGCCGAACGGCACGGCGATCATGTCCTGGGGCACGATGTCGTTGAGGCGGATGCCGGCGTCGAAGCCGTCGGCGACGATGTCCACCAGCCGCCCTTCGGTCACCAGGTCCAGGTGCATGGCCGGGTAGCGCTGCAGGAAGTCGATGAGCACTGGCATCACCTGCCGCGCCGCGCCCGCCGAGGTGTTCAGGCGCAGGGTGCCGGACGGCGTGGCGCCCAGGCTGCCGGCCTGGTCGATGGCGTCACGAATGGTCGATAGCGCCGGCGCCACGCTGTCGACGAACTGCGCGCCCGCCTGGGACAGCGACACACTGCGCGTGGTGCGGTTGAACAGGCGCACGCCCAGGCGCGCTTCCAGGCCGGCCACCGCGTAGCTGAGCGCCGAGGTGGACAGGCCCAGGTCCTGGGCGGCAGCACGGAAGCTGCGGTGGCGGGCCACGGCCAGCACGGCTTCGAGTTCGGCAAGGCCGGAGGTTTTCATTGTCCTGATTCACTCAATGATTCATCCACAATTGTACCGCTAGTCCGGGCAATGCGCCGCGTCTATGGTGGTTGCACCTAACCCACAGGACTTCGCCCCATGCACCTTATCGACACGATCTACATCAATGGCCAGTTCGTCACCCCGCACGGCGAGGAATGGTTCGACCTGATCAACCCGTCCACCGAGCAGTTACTGGGCCGCGTGCGCCTGGCCGACGCCGAGGACGCGCGCACCGCCATCGCGGCGGCCAAGCAGGCCTTCCCAGGGTTCTCCCGGACCAGCCGACAGCAGCGCATCGACTGGCTGATGGCCATGCACCATGCCGTCGCTGCCCGCGAAGACGAACTGTTCGAGGCCATTACCCTGGAGTACGGCGCCCCCGTGTCCCGCGGCCGCTGGATGGCCCGCCACGCCAGCCAGGTGCTGCTGGAAGCCACCAAGGTGCTGCAGGACTACCCGTTCAAGCGTCGCGCCGGCAGCGCCGAGGTGATCATGCAACCGTTGGGCGTGGCCGGGCTGATCACGCCCTGGAACAGCAACGCCGGCTTTATCTGCGGCAAGCTGGCCGCCGCCCTGGCCGCCGGCTGCACAGCGGTGGTCAAGCCCAGCGAGCTGAGCGCGCTGCAAACCCAAGTGGTGACCCAGGCGCTGCACGAGGCGGGCCTGCCGCCCGGGGTGTTCAACATTGTCACCGGCCGGGGCGAAACGGTGGGCGCGCAGATCAGCGCGCACCCGGACGTGGCCAAGCTGTCGTTCACCGGCTCCACCGCCGTGGGCAAGGGCATCCTCCGCGCCGGGGCCGAGACCTTGAAACGGGTGACCCTGGAGCTGGGCGGCAAGTCGCCGGTGCTGATCCTCGACGACGCCGACTTCGACAGCGCCGTGCCCATGGCCCTGCAGGCCGGCTTCATGAACAGCGGCCAGGCCTGTATCGCCGGCACCCGCCTGCTGGTGCCCGCCGCGCGGCTGGCCGAGTTCGAGGCCAAGGTGCAGGCCGAGGTGGCCGGCATCCAGGCCGGTGACCCGCGCGACCCGCACACCAGCGTGGGCCCCATGGTCAGCGGCAAGCAATGGCAACGGGTGCAAGGCTATATCCGCCAGGGCCTCGACGAAGGGGCGCGGCTGATTGCCGGTGGCGAAGGCCGCCCCGAGGGCGTGGCCGCGGGCTGGTTCGTGCGCCCGACGGTGTTCAGCGACGTGCACAACCACATGGTGATCGCCCGCGAGGAGATCTTCGGGCCGGTGCTGGCGATCATTCCCTACCGGGACCTGGAAGAGGCGATCAGCATCGCCAACGACACCGTCTACGGCCTGCAGGCCTACGTGTTCGGCACCGACCCGCAGCGTGCCCGCGCCGTGGCCGCGCGCCTGGAGGCCGGGCGCGTGCAGGTGAATACCCTGGAGCATGAGCCGGCGGCACCGTTTGGTGGGTTCAAGCAGTCGGGGATTGGCCGCGAATACGGCACCTACGGCCTGGAGGCCTTCCTGGAACCCAAGGCCATCCTCGCCGCCCTGTAGCAGCAACTGTCTTCTGTGGGAGTGGGCTCTGCCCGCGAAAAGGGCGCCGCGCGACATCAGGTACTGTGCGGTGTGGCCTTCGCGGGCAGAGCCCGCTCCCACAAAGGCCGCGTCGGCGGTGTGCCTGGAGGGCCGCAGCGGCCAGGACGCGCCCTTCGGGCGCTGCTACGGAATTTTCTGTGTACCCTACAACTAATTTCCCACGCAACTGTCACTGTTTGACTAATAATCAGTGCGGCGCACGGCGCCCACCGAAAAGAAAAAACCATTCTGGAGCACATGGACATGGCAGCACTGCAGCAACGTACCCTCGACGCACTCAACAAGGCTCACGCCGAGCTGCTGGCCCAGTGGTTCAGCGAACAGGAAGCCAGCGGCGCGACGCGCAATCTCAAGGACGAGGACGTGCGCCAGCAGCAGGGCGAATTCCTCAGCCTGCTGGTCAGCGGTTCGCAGAACGGCGACTCGAAAAACCTCGGCGCCGGCAACTGGGAAGCCACCCGCCAGTTCCTCGAAAAACTTTCCCACACCCGCGCCATGGCCGGCCAGGACTCGCAGCAGACTGCCACCTTCATCTTCGCCCTCAAGGGCCCACTGTTCGCCCTGCTGCAGCGGGAATACGAAGACAGCCCCGCCACCCTCGCCGAGCAGACCTGGGAAATCTCGCAGCTGCTGGACGGCCTGGGCCTGCACACCATCCGCACCTTCCAGAAGTCCCGCGAGGCGGTGATCAAGCGCCAGCAGGAAGAACTGCTGGAGCTGTCCACGCCGGTGGTCAAGCTGTGGGAAGGCGTGCTGGCCCTGCCGATGATCGGCACCCTGGACAGCCAGCGCACCCAGGTGGTGATGGAATCGCTGCTGCAACGCATCGTCGACACAGGGTCGGAAATCGCCATTATCGACATCACCGGCGTGCCCACCGTGGACACCCTGGTGGCCCAGCACCTGCTGAAAACCGTGACCGCCATCCGCCTGATGGGCGCCGACTGCATCATCAGCGGCGTGCGCCCGCAAATTGCCCAGACCATCGTGCACCTGGGCCTGGACCTGCAAGGCGTGGTCACCAAGGCCAACCTGGCGGACGCCCTGGCCCTGGCCCTGCGCCGCCTGGGCATGACCGTCAGCAAGGCGGTATAAGCCCATGGAGCGCATCCCCATCCTGCAAATGGGCAACTGCCTGCTGGTGACCATCCAGGTCGACATGCATGACCAGCTGGCCCTGACCCTGCAAGACGACCTCTCCGAGCGCATCAGCCGCACCTCGGCGCGCGGTGTGCTGATCGACATCTCGGCGCTGGACATCGTCGATTCGTTCATTGGCCGCATGATCGGCACCATCTCCGGCCTGTCGCGCATCATGGACGCCGAGACCGTGCTGGTAGGCATGCAGCCGGCCGTGGCCATCACCCTGGTGGAACTGGGCCTGACCCTGCCCGGCGTGAGCACCGCCCTCAACGTGGAACGCGGCATGAAGCTGTTGCGCGAACGAGTGGACCTGCAATGACCCAGCTCAGCAGCGGTACCCAACCGGTTCGCATCGAGCAAGACGTGGTATTGGCGCGCCAGACCGCGCGCAAGCTGGCCCAGGACTGCGGCATGCGCCTGATCGACCTGACCAAGCTGGTGACGGCGGTCAGCGAGCTGGCGCGCAACACCATGGTCTACGGCGGTGGCGGCGACATGGACTGGGAAATCGTCGAAGAGAACCACCGCACCGGCCTGCGCCTGGTGTTTCGCGACGAAGGCCCGGGCATTGCCGACATCAAGCTGGCCATGACCGACGGCTGGACTTCGGGCAGCGGCCTGGGCCTGGGGTTGACCGGGGCCAAGCGCCTGGTGGACGACTTCGAGCTGGACACCGCGCCGGGCAAGGGCACACGGGTGACCATCACGCGATGGACCTGACCTTCCCGAGTTCGATCACTCAAGTGTTACTGATCGAAGACAGCAGCCAGATCGGCCACGCCCGCCGCACCGCCCAGAAGCTCGCCGAGCGGCTGGGCTTCGACGACGCCGACGCCGGCCGCGTGGCCCTGGTGGTGACCGAGCTGTGCAGCAACATCCTCAAGCACGCCAGCCATGGCGAGCTGCACCTGCGCACCCTGCCCCGGCCCGAAGGCCAGGGCCTGGAGGCCATTGCCGTGGACCGCGGCAACGGCTTCGACGTGCACGCCTGCCTCACCGACGGCTACTCCACCGGCGGCACCCAGGGCATTGGCCTGGGCGCCGTGGCGCGCCAGGCCGAGGTGTTCGATGTGCACGCCGACAGCCGCGGCGCGGTGCTGCTGGCGCGCTTCTTCCGCCGGGGCGACAAGGCCCGCGACCTGGCCGTGGGCGTCACCCAGCACTCGCTGCACAACGACCCGGCCTGCGGCGACGCCTTCCAGGTCAACATCGGTGAACAGGGCATCAGCGCCCTGGTCATCGACGGCCTGGGCCACGGCGAGGACGCCGAACGCGCCGCCCGCGCCGGGGTGCGCGCCTTCGCCCTGGCGCCGTTCGCCAGCCCGACGCTGCTGATGGACGACCTGCACCAGGCCATGACCGGCAGCCGCGGCGGCGCCGTGGCCGTGGCGCAGTTCAACCCGGGCGCCGACCGCCTGGCCTTCATCGGCATCGGCAACATCGGTGCCAGCCTGCTCAGCCGCAGCCATGACCGCAGCCGCGGCCTGGCCTCGCACCCGGGCATCGTCGGCGGCCAGTTCCGCAAGGCACAGAGCTTCGACTATGCTCAGGTCAGCGGCCATATCCTGATTCTGTATAGCGACGGCCTGCAATCGCGCTGGAACCTGCACGATTACCCGGGCCTGATTTTCCGCCACCCCGCCGTGATTGCCACGGTGCTGCACCGTGACTTCTGCCGCGGCAGAGACGACGTCACCGTGCTGGTCATAGACCTGGAGATGCCCCATGCCTGACCTCACCTCCCTGGCCGCCAACGCCCAGGCCGCGCGCGTGGCGCAGCTGGAACGCGAAGCCGAGGCCCTGCGGGTCGAGCTGGAAGAGACCAACCAGGGCGTGCTGGCGTTGTATGCGGAGCTGGACAACCAGGCCGAGCAACTGCGCCAGGCCTCGGACCTGAAAAGCCGCTTCCTGTCGTACATGAGCCACGAATTCCGCACGCCCCTGGGCTCGATCCTGAGCATCACCAGCCTGCTCAAGGACGAACTCGACGGCCCGCTGAGCGCCGAGCAGCACAAGCAGGTGGCCTTCGTCAGCGGCGCCGCCCGCGAGCTCAGCGACATGGTCGATGACCTGCTGGACCTGGCCAAGATCGAAGCCGGGCGCATCACCATCTCGCCCGCCTGGTTCGACATGTTCGACCTGTTCTCGGCCCTGCGCGGCATGTTCCGCCCCATCGTCGACGCCACCGCGGTGGACCTGGTGTTCGAGGAGCCGGTGGGCCTGCCACGGCTGTACAGCGACGACAAGAAGCTGGCGCAGATCCTGCGCAACTTCATCTCCAACTCGCTGAAATTCACCCAGCGCGGCCACGTGCGGGTGTCGGCCAGCCTGGAGAACGAGCACGAGATACGCTTCGCCGTGAACGACACCGGTATCGGCATTCCCGCGGAAATGCACGGCACCCTGTTCGAAGACTTCAGCCAGGTCGACTCGCCGCTGCAGAAACGCCTGCGCGGCACCGGCCTGGGCCTGTCACTGTGCAAGCGCTTCGCCGAGCTGCTGGGCGGGCGCGTGGGCGTCGCCAGCGAGCCGGGCGTGGGCTCGACCTTCTACGTGATCATCCCATTGGCCTTGGCCCAGGACACCCCCGATGAAGGCTGACAGCTGCCTGCTGATCGTCGATGACAACGCGGCCACCCGCTACGCCCTGCGCCGGCGCCTGGAGCGCCACGGCTACCGCATCCTTGAAGCCGGCACCGGCACCGAGGGCCTGGCGCTGCTGGCCGAGCAGCTGTTCGACGCGGCGATCCTGGACGTCAACCTGCCGGACATGAGTGGCTTCGACATCGTTCGCCAGCTGCGCGCCGAACCGCGTACCGCGCTGCTGCCGGTGATCCACGTGTCGGCGGCGTCGATCCAGACCGGCGACATCATCACCGGCCTCGACAACGGCGCCGACGCCTACCTGACCCACCCGGTAGACCCTGATGTACTCCTGGCCACCCTGCGCACCCTGCTGCGGGTGCGCGACACCGAGCACGCGCTGCGCGAGAGCGAGGCGCGGTTCCGCGAGATTTTCGTCAACATCGGCGCGCCCATCGCGGTGATGGACGCGGCCCTGAACGTGATCGAATGCAACCAGGCCTTCACTGACCTGGTGCAGGACAACCGCACCAACGAACAGCTGCAGGGCTGCTTCGCTCCTGACCAGGAAGGAGTGCTGGCCGAACTGCGCCTGCGCCTGGCCATCGGCGAGCGCTGGCGCGGCACCCTGAACATGTTGGTGGAGGGCGTGCTGCGCGAGACCGAATGGCAGATCTCGCCGTACCGCACCCCAGGCCACAGCCTGGTGTTCATCGAGGACGTCACCGAGCACCGCCAGCGCGAACGCTCGCACCGCCAGGAACTGGACAGCGCCAACGACCAGCTGGCCAAGGAGGTGGCCGAACGCGCACGCACCGAGGCGCAGCTGCTGCAGGCGCAGAAGATGGACGCCCTGGGCAAGCTCACCGGCGGCATCGCCCACGACTTCAATAACCTGCTGACCGGCATCATCACCGGCCTTGAGCTCATCAAGAAACGCGTCAGCGAAGGCCGCAGCGACGCCGTGCTGCGCTACACCGACGCCGCCCTGGGCTCGGCCACCAGCGCTGCTTCGCTGACCCACCGGCTGCTGGCCTTCGCCCGCCAGCAGCCGCTGGACACCCGCCCCACCGACGTCAACGAGCACATCCTGTCGCTGGAAGACCTGCTGCGGCGCACCATCGGCGAGCGGGTGCAGTTGACCCTGGAGCTGACCAGCAAGGCCGCCATCGCCCTGGTCGACCCCATCCAGCTGGAAAGCGCGGTGCTCAACCTGGTGATCAACGCCCGCGACGCGCTTCCCCAGGGCGGGCACATCCGCCTGAGCACCTTCGCCGCCCACTCCCACGGCGACATGAAACTGGCCGACGGCGCCTATGTGGTGCTGAGCGTGCAGGACGACGGCGTGGGCATCGAACATGGGGTGATCGGCAAGGTCTTCGACCCGTTCTTCACCACCAAGCCGCTGGGCCAGGGCACCGGGCTGGGGTTGTCGACCATTTATGGTTTTGCCCGCCAGTCGGGGGGCGACGCGCGGATTCGCAGCGTGGTCGGCCATGGCACCGAGGTCACCCTGCTGCTGCCGGCCGGCCTGGCCAACCAGCACCCCGACCTGCCGGCGCTGCTGCCGACGCGGCCGGGCAGTGGCGAGCACATCCTGATCGTCGAAGACATGCCGGCCGTGCGCCTGTTCGTCACCGAGGTGCTGGAAGACAACGGCTACCGCTGCACCCAGGCCGACGACGTGCACCACGCCGTGAGCCTGTTGCAGGAGGATGGCAGCATCGACCTGCTGCTCACCGATGTCGGCCTGCCACAGATGAACGGCCGCGACCTGGCCGACATCGCCCGCCGCTACCGCGCCGAGTTGCCGGTGCTGTTCATGACCGGCTACGCCGAGGACGCTGTCAGCCGCCAGGATTTCCTCGGCGAGCGCATGGACATGGTGATCAAGCCGTTCCAGATCAGCGACCTGGTGGGCAAGGTACAGCGCATGATCGACACCCGCGCCTGACCCGGACGCAGCCTTCGGCAGCTGCTACGCCGAGCCCCCGTAGCAGCGGCCGCAGGCCGCGTCCGAGGGCGCCGCGGGCTTATGGTTTGAGCAACTGCATCTGCTGCCGGTAATCATCGGTCACCTGCCGGGCCTGGCTGTTGCTGGTGACCACGCGCGGGGTGATCAGCACCAGGAGTTCGGTGCGATCCTTCGACTTGGTGGTGCTGCCGAACAGCCAGCGCAGGCCCGGAATGCGGCCCAGGTAGGGGACGCTGGAGGCGGTCTCGCTGTTGTCCTGCTTGATCAGCCCGCCCAGCAGCACGGTCTGGCCGCTCTGCACCGCCACCTGGGTGGAGACCGAACGGGTGGAGATGTTCGGGTTGGTCTGGGTGCTGGTTTCGTTGCTGGTGTCGGCGTCGCTGACCTGCTGCTGCACGTCCAGGTACACCAGGCCGCCCGGGTTGATGCGTGGGGTGACGTCGAGGATCACGCCGGTCTGCACGTATTCGACGCTGCTCAGGGTAGTGTCCGAGGTGCTGGTGTTCACCGTGGTCTGGCTGATGGGGATGTTGTCGCCCACCTGGATCTGCGCCTGCTGGTTGTTCATCACCACCAGCGACGGCGCCGACAGCACCTGGGTGCGGCCGTTGGTTTCCAGCGCATGCAGCGCCACCTGGAAGTTGCTGCTGACGAAGGAATAGAACGCCGTGTCGGTGGACCCCAGCCCAGCCCCGCCGCTGCCCAGCGCACCCTGGCTGCCCTTGGTGTTGGCCACGGTGGTGCTGGAGGAGTTGCCTGCCAGCTTGCCCAGGTACCACTGCACGCCCAGGTCCAGCTCGCCGCTGAGTTTCACTTCCAGAATGCGCGTCTCGATCTGCACCTGCATGGGCGGGTTGTCGAGGCGCTTGATGGCCGATTCGATCTCCTTCCATTGCGCCGGGCGCGTGCGCACCAGCAGCTGGTTGCTGGCCTTCTGCGCGGTGATGCGGGTGCTGTCGTCCAGGCTCTTCTGCTGGCCGCCGCTGGCGCTGCCGGTGCCGCCGGTGTCGTCCGCGCCCTCGTCGCTGTCCTCGTCAGGGCTTTGCATGGAGTTGTTGTTCAGCGAGTTGCCGCCGCTCAGGCCTTGGGTGCCGGTGGTGGTCAGCCCGGTGGTACCGGTGCTGCCGATACCCGAACTGTTGCTGCCATTGAGCGACGACAGCGTGGTGGTGCGCAGCCCAGGCGCGACCTTGGCGGCGCTGTCGTCCTTGATCTGGCCGTTGCCGTAGATCTGCCGCAGGTACTTGGCCAGGTCCGTGGCCTTCATGTTGCGCACGTCGTACACGTACATCTGCGGTTCGTTGCCGCCGCCCTCGTCGATGGTCCTGATCCAGTCACCCACCTCGCGCAGGTACTCGGGCTGGGCCGAGATGGCGACCACCGAGTTGGTGCGCTCGTTGGGCAGGAACTTGACCATGCCCGCCAACGGCATGCCGCTGTCGGGACCGAACATCTTCTGCAGCTGCGGCATCAACTCGGCCACCGAGGCGCGCTGCAGGCCGTAGACGCCAATGGACATGCCCTTCAACCAGTCGACGTCAAAGGTGTCGATGGTGTCCTGGTAGTTGGCCAGCTCCTCGGGGGTGCCGGACATGCTCAACACGTTGCGCGACGGGTCCACCAGCAGGAAGGCGTTGTCACGGGCGAAGGGCTTGAGCAGTTTCTGCATCTCGGTGGCCGAGATGTACTTGAGCGGGTAGAGCCGCGCCGACAGGCCGTTGGAAGGCTGCGACACGGTCATCTCCGGTACCAGCTTGCCGGCCACCGCCTGGCTGGCGGGCAGGATCACGTAGCGGTTGCCCTGGCGGATCATGGCGTTGTTGGTCCAGGACAGCAGGGTCTCCAGAATCGACAACGCTTCTTTCTTGTTCACCGGCTTGGAGGTGGAGAAGCTGACGTCGCCGCTCACGCCCTGGGCGATGCTGTAGTTCTCGTGCAGCAGGTCGCCCATCACCGTGTTGATCACCGCCTCGATGGGCTGGTTGGTGAAGTTGAAGACGATGTCGCCGCTGCCCTGTTCATCCTCGCCCTTGACCGGCGCCGGCGGCCGTACGAAGCGCTGGTTGCCGCTGATGATCTGCCGCTTGGGCATCACCGCGGCGTTGTTGCTGGCAGGTTGCGCCACGGGCGCCTCGGCCACGGGCTGGCGCTGGTCGCCGGTGCCGCTGAGGGCCTCGTGCATCAGCGCCGGGTCATTTTCAAAGGTGTGGGGCGCGGTCGCACAGCCGCCGAGGGCGACGGCGGTGGCCAGGCAGAGCAAGGGGGTGCGCAACGGTGTGACTCCAGGGAACAGTGTTTTCAAGGTTCGGTTACCGGCGGCAGCGTGAGCATGGCCGCGCGTGAAGGGGCTGGAAGACGCGGCGCCGGCAAGCGCAGGCTGCGGGTTTGGCCCTGGTAGGCGAACTGCGCCTCCAGGGGAGAAAGCTGTTGCAGGGTCCAGCCGTTGGGCAGGGCCTGGCCCTGGTGGACGCGCAGGGGGTGGCCGCTGGCGTCGCGCAGCAGCGCCAGCTTGAGGTCGCCGTTGACCACCACGCCGGTCAGCACCAGGCCGGCCAGGTCGGCGCTGGGCCCCTGGGCGCTCTGGTCCGGGGCGCGGTTGGGGCTGAACAGCGGCGTGTGCCAGGCGGCGTCGAGGCTGTCGAGGCTCACCTGCGGCAGCTCGCTGGCCGCCACGTGGGCTGTCGCCAACGGGTGCGCAGGCCCGGGGGGCAGCCAGCCCGGCGCGCTGCCCAGGCCGCCGGCAATGCCGGCGGCGGTGGCGGCCAGGGTGCCGGCGCACAGCAGCAGCGCCGCGCGCAGGGGCGTGAGGCGCAGCTTCATGGCGCCTCCCCTTGCGCCGCAGCCGCCTTGGCCAGGTAGCCGCGCACCAGCAGGTGCACGGTCAGCCGCCCTGCCCCGCCCGTGGCCGGCGCACTGCTGGCGCGGCGCACGCTGAGGTTGTCGACGAACAGGAACGGCCGGTGGAATTCCAGGGTGTGCAGCAGCGCCATCAGCGGCTCGATGCTGCATTCCAGGGTCAGGCTGACCTTGATCTGCCGGTACGGCTGGGCGCTGTCCTGCTCGGGGGTGATGGGCATGCGCTGAGTCAGCGCGCAGCCGGCGCCATCGTCGGCCTTGGCCTTGATCAGGTCGGCGATGCGCTGCATCAGGTCGGCGGCCACGGCGCTGGGGTCGCTGCCGGGCAGCAGGCTGAGGCTGCTGGCAGGGTCATGGCGGGCGGCGGCCAGCTGCTTGTCGAGCAACGGCCGTTGGGCCAGCTGGCCGGCGTAGCGCTGCTGCTGTTCGCGCAGTTGCTCGATCTGCGTGTTCACCTCGCCCAGCGGGCCGGCGAACCAGCTCTGCACCAGCAGCCAGTACAGCGCCGCCAGCACCAGCGCCAGGGCGATCAGCGCGGCGCCACGGCGCTCACGTTCAGTCAGCGGACGAGCCATGGGCGGCCTCCTGATGCAGGTGGGCGCGCAGGCTGAAATGGTCCTTGCCGGTGTCGCCATCGGGCTGGATCACGCCCTGGAACTGCGGGTCGTCCAGGCTGTGGCAGGTCTTCAGCTGGCCGATCAGGGCGCTGGCCTGGGTGCTCTGGCCGGTCAGCGTGACCTGGCCGCCGTCGTCCACTTCCAGCTGTTCCAACCAGGTACCCTCGGGCAGGCAGTGACTGAGGTCGGCGATGACGCTGGCCAGCGCCGGCTGCGCGGCCTTGCGCTGGATCAGGTAGCGCGCTGCGCCCTGGGTGTTCGCGAGGGTCTCGCGCACCTGCTGCAACTGGCCGATCTGCGCCTGCTGCTGGCGCACCTGGGCCTGCATTTCGATCAACAGCGCCTCGCGCGATTGCAGCCACATGACCATCACCGTCAACAGCAGGCCGGCGCAGGTCAGCAGCAAGCCACGGTTGAGGCGCCCGCCGCTGCTGGCTTGCGGCCGCAAGGCATCGGGCAGCAGGTTGATGCCCAGGCGCTCGCCGTCGCGCACGTCGACGCCGTGCAGGGTGAAGCCGGCGCAGGCGGCGAGGATCTGCTCCAAGCGCTCGCGCACGATCACCACCAGCCGCACCTTGATGGTGCTGCCGCCCTGCCCCAGCACCTGGGCGCAGAAGCTCACCTGTTCGGCACGGTAGGGGGTGTATTTGTCCAGCTCGAAACCCAGCACGTTGTGCAGGTCGCGGGCGGCCGCCGCCGGCAAGCTCAAGGTCTGCACCAGCACCTCGCTGCGCGGCAGCACCAGCACCCGCGGCGGCGTGGGGTCGGCCGGCTCGTCCAGCGGCCAGTGCAGCACCTGCAACGGCGCACCGCCCGCCAGCCGTGCGTGCCAGCGTGGCGGCAACAGGCCCAGCAACTCGGCCAGCCAGGCCTGCCACAGGCGCTGGGCGCCGCTGCCGCGCCAGTGCCGCTGCAAGGCGGCGCGCCCTTGGGCGTAATAGGTGTTCAGGTTCATTCTTGCCAATGCAGGACCCGATACGGTCGGGCCCCCTCCGTGGAAGGGTTGAGAAGCAGGGTCACGACCAGCGTCGCGTTGAAGCCGCCAGGCAACTGCGCGACGCTGGCCAGGGTTAGGATGGGGCCGGGGTCGGCGCCGCTGACTTTGAGGCTGGGCAGGCCCAGCAACCGCCGCAGCAGCGGCGTGGCGAACGCCGGGTCGGGCTGCTCCTGGCCGCTCCACAAGGTGACCTGCGGGGCGGCGCAGGCGAACACGCTGCGGTTCATGCCGGGCAGCTGGCGCAGTTCCTCCACCACTCGCAGCGGTGGCTGGCCGTTGCCACGGCGCTGGTCCAGGGCCGCTGCCAGGCCGCGCGCGCCGCCGCACGCCTGCATCAGCCGGGCGATGTCGGTGGTGCTGGCGCTGTTGAGGTCGAGCTTGCCGCGTTCGCTGAACAGGCTTACCTGCACGGTGGCGCGCTCGAAGGCCAGCGCGTGGGGACGGCCGTCGGCGGGCCAGGCGTTTTTCTGCGCCGGGTCGCTGAGGGCCGCCACTGTCAGGTTGATGCCAGCCTCGGCTGCCAACAGCGCCTCGGTGTGCTGGCGCTGCCACAGGGCCTGGCGGCTTTCCAGCTGCACCCAGCCGGCCAACCCGGCCAGCAGAATGCTCAGTAGCGCCAGCACCCACAGCACCAGCAGCAACGCCACGCCTTGCTGCTGCTTCATTGGCCGGCCACCGTCGACAGGTCCAGGCGCAGGGTCACGCTTTCCGCAGTCCACGGCACCGGGCCGCCCAGCTGCGCGTCGATCTGCACCGTGCGTGGCAGCCGCCCCGGCCACGGCCAGGTGGCCAGCCAGGCGCTCAGCTCGCCCTTGGGCGAATAGCCGCGGTAGCTGAATTGCAGGCTGCGCACCTGGTGCAGCAGCACCTGGGGTTCGCCCCAGGGCTGGCCGCCCTGGCTCAGCGCCACTTCCAGGCGCCGGCCGTGCAGGGCCAGGCTATGCAGCACGATGCCGCCGCCGAGGTTGGCCGACAGCGGTGCCATGAACGCCATGGCCTGGGCGCCGCCGACGAATACCCGCTGCTGGCCGTCGTCCAGCGGCAGCGCCTGGCCGATGGCGCGGCGCAGGAAGTCCTGCGCCGCGCGCACTTCGTCCAGGCGCTCGGTGTAGTGCTGGGCCTTGGCCACAGCGCGGTTGGCGCCCAGGATCGCCCCGCCCACCAGCGCCAGCAGCACGCCCAGCAGGCTCAGCACCAGGAGGATTTCCAGCAGCGTGAAGCCGCCCTGGCGCCGGCTCATGGCTGCGCCCCCCGCACGGTCAGCGTGGCGAAGTGCGCCTGGCGCTGGTCTTCGCGCACGCGCAGGTCCAGCTGGAACAGACGCAGATGGTTGGCCGCCGGCAGCTGGCGCACGTCCAGGTGCCAGCGGATACCCGCCCAGGTGCCGTCGCGGCTGCCCGGCTGCAACTCGCCGTCGGCCTGCTGGTCGAGAATGGAGCGGCCGGCGGCGGTCAGCCGGTCGCTGGCCTGCACCTGCTTGAGCGAGCGCGCCGCCTGCCCGAAGGCCATCAGCAGCACGGCGCTGCACACGGCCAGAATGGTCAGTGCAGCGAGCATTTCCAGCAGCGTGAAGCCCTGCTGCGCCTTCATCGCAGCGCCTGCAGGTTGACCGTCCCGGTCAGCCACGACACGTCGATGCGCCAGCGCTGGCCGCCATCGCTGAGCAGCAGGTGGCCGCCGCTGGCGCCGCCATCGGGGTAGAACTCGAACGCCGAGCCCAGTTCTGCAGCGGTGTGCAGTTGCACCTGCAGGTCCGCCGGCCACGCCTCGATGGCTTTGCCCGGCGCCTGGAAACGCCGCGCCGCCAGGTCGAATTGGGTGCGCGCTGGCTGCCCGGTGACGATGGCGCGCACGCGGGTGGCGCGCAGAGCCTCCACCACTTGCACCACCGCCTTGCGCTCGCCGGCGCTGTGCAACCCACGCTGCAAGCCATAGCCCACCAGCCCCGCGGCCACGCCGATGAGCACGATGACCACGAGCATTTCCAGCAGGGTGAAGCCGCGGGCGCGCTGCATGGTTATTCCCAGTTGCCCAGGTCGGCGTTGTAGCCTTCGCCGCCTGGCTGGCCGTCCTGGCCGTAGAAGATCAGGTCGAAGCTGCCGTGTTCGCCGGGGAAGCGGTAGCCGAACGGATGGCC
>NZ_JBSKHP010000022.1:0-122858 GCF_057128625.1 Pseudomonas imperatae
ATCGAGCGCCGCCCGCGCGGCGCATCGCGACCAAGGTCGGCTCCTACGGTTTGTTGCAACGTGCCATGGCCTGATAGTCCGAGTTGTCCGCCTTTGTTTGTTCGGCTCGGGGTTTGTGTCAGGCACAAAAAAGCCCCGCACGAGGGCGGGGCAAAAAGGTCAGTCAAAAACCAACCAAAGGAGCTCGGTTAAATCACTGGGCCGAGGCCACTGCCTGGCCTTTGTCTGGCACCTGCCAGCCACCGCCCAACGCTTTGTAGATGGCGACGATGCCGCGGTACTGCTCGATCTCGGCCTGGGCCTGGGCGTCTTCGGCGCTCAGGCGTTCGCGTTCGGCGTCCAGCAGCACCAGGTAGTCGACGGTGCCTTCGCGGTACTGGATCGAGGCCAGGTCGGCGGCGGCGCGGCTGGCCTGGCTCTGTTTGTTCAGCGAGGCCAGGCGCTGCTGGATCTTGCCGTAGTCGCTGAAGGCGTTTTCCGACTCTTCCAGGGCCAGCAGCACCTGCTGTTCGTAGGTGGCCAGGGCGCCTTCGGCTTCGGCGTTGGCGCCACGGATGCGCGCTTTCACGCTGCCCAGGTTGAACGCCGCCCAGGTGATGCTCGGGCCCAGGGACCAGGCGTTGGCGGCGGCCGAGCCGATCTGCGAACCGCGGGCGGCGGTGAAGCCCAGGAAGCCGGACAGGCTGACCCGTGGGAACAGGTCGGCGGTGGCCACGCCGACGTTGGCGGTGGCTGCGGCCAGCTTGCGTTCGGCGCTGCGCACGTCGGGGCGGCGGCGCAGCAGCTCGCCAGGGTCACCAATGGGCAGGGCCTTGGAGATGGCCGGCAGCTTCGCCGGGCTCAGGTCCACGCTCAACTGGTCCGGGCGCTGGCCCAGCAGGGTGGCGATGCGGTTGCGCGCCCGTACCTGTTCGGCCTGCAGTTGCGGCACGGTGGCTTCGACCCCGGCCAGGCGCGCGTCGGCGCGCACCACGTCCAGTTCGTTGCCCACGCCGGCGTCACGCAGGCTGACGGTGATGGTGCGCGACTCCTGCTGGGTCTTCAGGTTGGCCCGGGCAATGTCTTCGCGCAGTTGCGCGCCGCGCAGGTCACCGTAGGCGTCCACCAGGTCGGCGATCATGGTCACCTGCAGCTGCTGCAGGTCGGCGCGGGCGGCGTCTTCCTGGGCATCGCTGGCTTCCAGGCTGCGCTGGATGCGGCCGAACAGGTCGACCTCCCAGGCCATGTCCAGGCCCAGGTCATAGCGCTCCTGGTTGACCCGGTCGGTGGTCTGGCCGGGCACCTGGCCCTTGCCGACTTCGCTGCTGACGCGGCTGGTCACCACCGGGAAGCGCTCGGTGTTGACGTCGTCGCGGATGGCGCGGGCCGCCTTCAGGCGGGCGAAGGCCACGCGCAGGTCGCGGTTGCCGGCCAGCGAGGTCTGCACCAGCTGGTTCAGGGTAGGGTCGTCGAACTGCTGCCACCACACCGCGTCGAAATGACCGCGGTCGTACTGGCCGTCCTTGGCGGCAACGACGTTGGCCGCCGCCGTGTCCGGGGTCTTGTAGTCGGGGCCCACGGCGCAGGCCGCCAGGGCCAGCACCAGCAGGCTGGGCATGAAGAGTTTCAGGCTCATGCTGGGTTCTCCAGGGTCAGAAGCTGGGCGGCCTTGCGGGCCTTTTTCTTTTCCACGCGGTTGCGGATCAGCACGAAGAACACCGGGGTCAGCAGCAGGCCGAAGAAGGTCACCCCCAGCATGCCGGAGAACACCGCCACGCCCATGGCATGGCGCATCTCGGCACCGGCGCCGTGGGACAGCACCAGCGGCACCACGCCCATGATGAACGCGAACGAGGTCATCAGGATCGGCCGCAGACGCATGCGGCAGGCTTCCAGCACGGCGGCCAGCGGGTCCAGGCCTTCTTCCTGCTTGTCCTTGGCAAACTCGACGATCAGGATCGCGTTCTTGCACGCCAGCCCCACCAGCACGATCAGGCCGATCTGGGTGAAAATGTTGTTGTCGCTACCGGCGATGATCACGCCAGCGATGGCCGACAACAGCGTCATGGGCACGATCAGGATCACCGCCAGCGGCAGGCTCCAACTTTCGTACTGGGCGGCCAGCACCAGGAAGGCCAGCAGCACGCACAGCGGGAACACGAACAGCGCGGTGTTGCCCGAGAGGATCTGCTGGTAGGTCAGCTCGGTCCACTCGTAGGTCATGCCGTTGGGCAGCTCCTGCTTCAGCAGTTTCTCCACTGCCGCCTGGGCCTGGCCCGAGCTGTAGCCGGGGGCGGCGTTGCCGCTGATTTCGGCGGTGACGAAGCCGTTGTAGTGCATCACCCGGTCCGGGCCCGAGGTGTTGTTGACCTTGATGAAGGTCGCCAGCGGGATCATCTCGCCGAGGTTGTTGCGCACCTTCAGCTGGCCGATCTGCTCGGGCTCGAGGCGGAACTGCTGCTCGGCCTGGACGTTGACCTGGTAGGTGCGGCCAAAGCGGTTGAAGTCGTTGGCGTACAGCGAGCCCAGGTAGATCTGCAGGGTGTCGAAGATGTCGCTGATGGCCACGCCGTGGGTCTTGGCTTTCTCGCGGTCGATGGCGGCGTCCACCTGCGGCACGTTCACGGTGTAGCTGGTGAACAGCCCGGCCAGTTCCGGCACGCTGCGGCTCTTGGCGATGATGTTCTGGGTTTCGGTGTACAGCGCGTCGTAGCCCAGGTTGCCACGGTCCTCGATCTGCAGGCGGAAGCCGCCGATGGTGCCAAGGCCCTGCACGGGCGGTGGCGGGAAGATCGCCATGTAGGCGTCCTGGATGGCGGCGTACTTGCCGTTCAGGGCGCCGGCGATGGCCGCGGCCGACTCGCTGGGGTCACGGCGCTCGTCGAAGTCCTTCAGGGCCACGAAGACGATGCCGTTGTTGGGGCTGTTGGTGAAGCCGTTGATCGACAGGCCCGGGAAAGCGATGGCGTTGGCCACCCCCGGCTGCTTCATGGCGATCTCCGACATCTGCTTGATGACGTCTTCGGTGCGGTCCAGGCTGGCGGCATCGGGCAGTTGCGCGAAGGCCACCAGGTACTGCTTGTCCTGGGCCGGGACGAAGCCGGTGGGGGTGCTGGAGAAGCCCAGCCAGGTCAGGCCGATGAGGCCGGCGTACACCACCAGGGCCACGCCGCTGCGGCGGATCACCCGGCGCACGGTGCCCACGTAGCCATGGCTGGCCTTGACGAAGAAACGGTTGAACGGTCCGAACAGCCAGCCACCCAGCAGCTTTTCCAGCACCCGCGAGAAGCGGTCCTTGGGCGCGTCGTGGCCTTTGAGCAACACCGCGGCGAGGGCCGGCGACAGGGTCAGCGAGTTGAACGCCGAGATCACCGTGGAGATCGCGATGGTGAGGGCGAACTGCTTGTAGAACTGCCCGGTCAAGCCACTGATGAAGGCGGCCGGCACGAACACCGCGCACAGCACCAGCGCCGTGGCGATGATAGGCCCGGTCACCTCGCCCATGGCGCGCTTGGTGGCGTCCACGGGGTTCAAGCCCAGCTCGATGTTGCGCTCGACGTTCTCCACCACCACGATGGCGTCGTCCACCACGATGCCGATGGCCAGCACCAGGCCGAACAGCGACAGGGCGTTGAGCGAGAAGCCGAACAGGTGCATGACCGCGAAGGTACCGATCAGCGACACCGGTACCGCCACCAACGGGATGATCGAGGCGCGCCAGGTCTGCAGGAACAGGATCACCACCAGCACCACCAGAATCAGTGCCTCGAACAGGGTGTGGATCACCGCCTCGATGGAGCCACGGACGAAGATGGTCGGGTCATAGACGATGCTGTAGTCCATGCCTTCGGGGAAGCTCTTCTTCAGTTCGGCCATCTTGGCCCGCACTTCATTGGAGATGTCGATGGCGTTGGAGCCAGGGCGCTGGAAGATCGGGATGGCCACCGCCGGCTGGTTGTTGAGCAGCGAGCGCAGGGCGTACTGGCTGGAGCCCAGCTCGACGCGGGCGATGTCTTTCAGGCGAGTGATCTCGCCGTCGGCACCGGTGCGGATGATGATGTTCTCGAACTCATCCTCGGTGACCAGGCGGCCCTGGGTGTTGATCGACATCTGGAAGCTGGTGGCGCTGGGCGAGGGCGGCGAGCCCAATTGGCCGGCGGCCACCTGGCGGTTCTGCTCGCGAATGGCGGTGACCACGTCGGTGGCGGTCAGGTTGCGCGACGCGGTCTTGTTCGGGTCCAGCCACACGCGCAGGGAGTAGTCGCCCATGCCGAACAGTTGCACATCGCCGACGCCGCCCAGCCGCGCCAGCTCATCCTTGATGTTGAGGATGGCGTAGTTGGACAGGTAGAGCATGTCGTAGCGTTTGTCCGGCGAGGTCAGGTGCACCACCATGGTCAGGTCGGGGGAGGCCTTGTCCACGGTGATACCGATGCGCGTCACTTCCTCAGGCAGCTTGGGCTCGGTGCGCGTCACCCGGTTCTGCACCTGCACCTGGGCGTTGTCAAGGTCGGTGCCCAGGGCGAAGGTGATGGTCAGGGTCAGCTTGCCGTCGGCGGTGGACTGCGAGGACATGTACAGCATGTTCTCCACGCCGGTGATGGCCTGCTCCAGCGGCGCGGCCACGGTTTCACCGATGACCTTGGGGTTGGCGCCGGGGAAGTTGGCGCGCACCACCACGGTGGGCGGTACCACTTCGGGGTATTCGCTGATGGGCAACTGGAACAGCGAGATCGCGCCGCCGATCAGGATCAGCAGCGAGAGCACGGCGGCGAAGATCGGCCGCTGGATAAAGAACTGGGAAAATTTCATCGGTCTGTTCCTGTTAGCCGCGTGGCGTGGCGGCGCTGGCCAGGTTCACGCTGGCAGCGGCGGCGGGCTTGTTGCTGGCTTGCAGCGCCCGCAGTTGCTCGGCCAGGGCGGCGAGGGTGGCGGGGCTGGCCATGGGCGCGTCCTGCGGGTCGACCTGGGCGCCGGGGTGCACGCGCTGCAGGCCGTTGATGACGATGGTGTCGTCCTTGGCCAGGCCCGAACGGACGATGCGCAGGCCTTCGAGTTTCGGCCCCAGCTCCACGGTGCGGTAGGCGGCCTTGTGGTCCTTGTCCACCACCAGCACGTACTTCTTGCCCAGGTCGCTGGCCACGGCCTCGTCCTTGATCAGCACGGCCTCGTAGGTGGCGCTGCCCACCAGTTTCAGGCGGGCGTACAGGCCGGGGGTGTAGCTGCCGTCGCTGTTGTCGAACACGGCGCGGCCGCGGATGGTGCCGGTCTTGGGGTTGACCTGGTTGTCGACGAAGTCCATCTGGCCCAGGTGCGGGTTGCCGTCCTCGTTGGACAGGCCCAGGTACACCGGGGTGGTGGCGCCGCGCTCGCCCTTGCGCGCCAGCTGGCTGTACTTGAGGTACACGCGCTCGTCGGCGTCGAAGTAGGCGTACACCTTGTCGGTGGACACCAGGCTGGTCAGCGGCGTGACGTCGGCGGTGACGATGTTGCCGGCGGTGATCTCGGCGCGGCTGACGCGGCCGCTGATGGGTGCGGTGACGCGGGTGAAGCTCAGGTTCAGGCGGGCCAGGTCCAGCTGGGCCTGGATGGCGGCCACGGCGGCGCGCGATTCCTGGGCGGTGCTGGTGCGGGTCTCGGCAAGCTCGGTGGAGATGGCGTTACTGGCGCGCAGGCGCTCGCCGCGTTGGGATTCGCTTTCGGTACGGGTGGCGGTGGCGCGGGCCTGTTGCAGTTGCGCTTCCAGGCGGCGTACTTCAGCTTCGAAGGGACGTGGGTCGATCTGGAACAGCAGGTCGCCTTTCTTCACCAGGGCGCCTTCGGTGAAGGCTACCTGGTCGATCTGCCCGGACACCCGTGGGCGCACTTCAACGGTTTGCGGCGCCTCCAGGCGCCCGGTGAACTCGTCCCACTCGTTGATGGGCTGCTCCAGCACCTTGGCCACGGTGACTTTCGGCGCCGCTGGCGCCTGGGCCACTTCGGGGGCACGCCCGCAAGCACTCATCACCACGACCGCGAGGGCGGCCAGAGGGAAGCGTAGATGTTTGATTGACTGTTCCATGGGGCACGTCCACCACTGTATTGAGAATGGGCGGAGTGTGTTCGCTTGGGCGGGTTATCGACGAATCGAATGGGGCGAAGGTATATATCATTCACAATGATATTAGAGTGCCCCCAAGGCTCTGGGACGGGGATTTCGTAAGCTTGCTATCGATTTTAGTGATGCTGGACGCGGCCTGGCGGCCGCTGCTACGGGAATTGTATGCGCAAAACCCCGCGTAGCAGCTGCCGAAGGCTGCGTCCGGCCGCGCCGCGGTTCAAGCGCCGGGGCTGATGACCACTGTGCAGGTGGTACCCGCCGCCAACACCATGTCCTCAGGCACGTCATCCAACTGGATACGCACCGGCACGCGCTGGGCCAGGCGCACCCAGTTGAACGTCGGGTTCACATCGGCCACCAGCTCGCGGCTCTCGGGGTTGTCGCGGTCGTAGATGCCGCGCGAGATGCTTTCGACGTGGCCCTTGAGCACTTCGCCGCTCATCATCTGCAACTGTGCCTTGTCGCCCACTTTTACGTTGGGCAGCTTCGATTCCTCGAAATAACCGTACACCCAGAACGAATGGCGGTCGACCACGGCCATCTTCGCCTCGCCCACCTTGGCGTAGTCGCCCGGGTGCACGTTGAGGTTGGTGACGTAGCCGTCGACGCTGGCCACCACCTGGGTGCGGGCCAGGTTCAGCTGCGCGGCGTCCAGCGCGGCCACGGCCTGCTGGTAGTCGGCCTGGGCGGCGCTGGCGGTGTTGCCGGCGTCTTCGCGGCTTTCCTTGGACACCACCAGGTTGTCCATGTCGGCGCGGCGCTTGGCGTTGACTTCGCGCATCTGCCAGGTGGCCTTGCGCGAGGCCACCAGGGCCTTGGCCTGGTCCACGGCCACCTGGTAGTGGGCCGGGTCGATGCGCATCAGCACGTCGCCCTTTTTCACCAGCTGGTTGTCGTGCACCGGCACCTCCACCACCACGCCGCTGACGTCCGGGGCGACGTTGATGATGTCGGCGCGCACGCGGCCGTCGCGGGTCCAGGGCTGGGCCATGTAGTGGTTCCACAGGGTCGAACCCAGCTGGGCGGCCACGGCCACCACCAGCAGGGTCGCCACTACGCTGAAGAGTTTTTTCATGGTTGGCGTCTCAACGGTAGATGGTCAGCGCCAGGGCGCTGAACAGGCAAATGTACAGACTCAGGCGCACCAGCGGGGCGTGCCAGAAGAAGCGGTACAGGTTCAGCGCGATCAGCGCGCGGTCCAGCAGCCAGGCCAAAAGGGCGCTGGCGCCAAGCACCAGCAGCAGGGTCGGCAGGTACAGTTCGAGGAAAAACAGTTCGCGGGGCATGGTCGGTCAGGTCCGGGTCAGGCGCTGGCCAGCGGCGAGCGAGGGTTGAGCAGGGCGCTGCGGATAAAGTGCAGGTATGCTGCCTGGGGCTGCGCCGGGTGCGCCGCCAGGGCGTCATCCAGGGCCAGCAGCGCCTGTTCGCGCTGGGCCGCGCCGGGGCGGTCGAACAGCCGCGCCAGGGCCGCGCTGACCGTCGCCGGCGCCTGGCCCAGCTCGCGTAGGCGCACCAGGGCGTGGCCCACGTCCTGCACGCTCAGCGCCCATTGCAGCAGTTCGTCCTGCACCGCCGGGCGTGCCGCCGACAGCGAGGTGGCGTGCTGCAGCACGTCGCGGCTGCGGCTGTCGAAACGCTGGCGCAGGTGCTTCAGGCTGCCATGGGCGGCGAAGCCCACCTGGCGGCGCAGGTCGCGTTGCAAGTGGCGCCAGGCCCAGGGCGCGTTGCTGGGCAAAATTACCGCACCGGCGATGGCACACAGGCCGAAGGCGATGATGTTGGCGATGCAGTCGTTGAGGAAACCGCTGGGGTTATAGACCGTCAGGTTGGCCGGAATGGCGCCGGTGGCGAAGGTGATCAGGAAGCCCAGGCCGATGCCCATGGTGGACATGCGGGTGGTCAGGAAACCGCCGAACAGCAGCGCCGGGGACAGCACGAAGCACAGCAGGGGAAAACCGTCGATGTGCGGGTACAGCAGGAAGTATTCGACGAAGCCGAACAGGCTGCTGAGCACCACGCCCAGGCCCATCTGCACGCCTGCGCGCCACGGGTTCGGGGTGCTGGCGGTGAGGCTGATGCCGGCGGCCGCCGAGATCATCAGGCTGATGCCGCTGGGCCAGGCGGTGGCGAGCCAGAAGCTGGCGGCCAGGGCCACGGTCAGGAAACCGCGCACGCCCGAGGCGGCGCACAGCCACAGGTTGGTGCGCGGCGTGTAGCCGGCGGCCCATCGTTCGCGCGGGTGGCGGTGGCTGGCGAGCGAGGCGTGGGTCTGGGCGTAGTCGTGCAGTTCGTCGATCAGCCCCAGCAGCAGCTCGCCGGCGGTGTCCAGGTCTTGCTGGCAGGCGGTGGCCGGCAGGTGCCGGAGGCGCACGGCGGTGTCGGCGTGCAGGCGCTGCAGGCGCTCGGCCAGGGGCGCGGCGCCGGCGCTGTCCAGCGGCTGGTCGCGATAATCTTCCAGCAGCGTCACCAGCCCGGCCAGCGCCGGTTGCAGGTCTTGCCAGGCGCCTGGCGCTTCGTGGCGCAGGCGCTGCAGCTGCTGGTGCAGGGCGTTGAAGCGCGTGGTGCACTGCATGAATTCGCTGTTGAGGCGGCTCAGGCGGCCGCTGCGCATGTGCGTCAGCGGGTCTTCGAACACGGTCACGCTGCGCAGGTTCTCCAGGCCTACGGCCTCGGCCACCAGGCGGCGGTTGTGCTGGGCGAAGGCGCCTTCGGCCAGGCGGCCTTGCAGGCTGTCGGCGGCAAAGGCGGCGAACAGCCCCAGGCGCTTGCCGATGGTGGCGCGCAGCGCCGTGCGGCTGTTCTGCGGGAAGATCACCGCCGAGACCACGCCGCTGCAGATCACCGCCAGGCCGATCTCGATGGCCCGCCACACCGCCGACAGGTACACGCCTTCGGGGTGGGTGAGGGCAGGCACGCCGACGATGGCGGCGGTGTAGCCGGTGAGCACGAAGGCATAGGCCTGGAAGTTGCGGTAGCGCGCCGACAGCCCGCAGCACAGCCCCACCCACAGTGCCAGGCAGCCCAGGAACAGGTCGCTGTGCTGGCCGAACAGGGCGATCAGGGTGACCACCACCACCGCGCCCAGCAAGGTGCCCAGCAAGCGCCAGGCGCTCTTGGCAATGACCTGGCCGCTTTGCGGCTGCATGACGATGAACACCGTGGCCAGTGCCGTGGTCGGTTGCGGCAGCTCCAGGCGCAAGGCCAGCCAATAGGTGAGGAAGGTGGCAGTGAGCAGCTTGAACAGGTAGATCCAGGTCACGCCGTCACGTTCGGCCCAGGCGCGCAGGGCGGCGCGCCAGTCGTTGCCCAGGCTCATGGTTGCTGCTCGCCGCGCAGCAGCGCCAGGCCGGGCTTGGCCGGGGTGGCGCGGGCTGGATCGGGGCTGTCATTGCCGGCGCGCACACCGCCGCCCAGGGCAATCACCAGCGAGGCCTGGGTTTGCAGGCGTGCGGCCTGCACCTGCTGCAGGGTCTGCTGTTCGCGGAACAGCTGGGTCTGGGCGTTGAGCACCTCCAGGTAGCCGGTCAGGCCGCGCTGGAAGGCGATGCGGGCGATGTCATAGCTGCGCTGGGCGTTGGCCACGCCCTGGCTGGCCAGGGTGAATTGCTGGTCCATGGAGTGGCGGCGGATCAGCTGGTCGCTGATGTCCTTCAGCGCCTGCACCAGGGTCTGGTTGTACTGGGCGACGGCCAGGTCGTAGCCGGCAGAGGCGGCGCCCAGCTGGGCGCGCAGGCGGCCGCCGTCGAAGATCGGCAGGCTCAGGGCCGGGCCCACGGTCCAGGTCTGCTTGCTGGCGTTGAGGAACTCCAGCACGCCACCGCCGGTGGCGCTGAAGCCGAGGCTGGCCGCCAGGTCCACGTCAGGATAGAACCCGGCGCGCGCCACTTCGATGCCGCGTGCCTGGGCGTTGACGCGCCAGCGGCTGGCGACCACGTCCGGGCGCTGGCCCAGCAGTTGCGCGGGCAGGCGGGCTGGCAGGGCCAGCGCGGCGCCCAGGGCCAGGGTCGGGCGTTGCAGGCTCTGCGCAGCGCCCGGGCCCTTGCCGGCCAGGGCGGCCAGCTGGTTGCCGCTCAGGGCAATGCTTTCATCCAGGCTGTCGATCTGGCGCAGGGTTTCGGGCAGCGAGGTCTGCGCCTGGCTAACCTCCAGCTGGGTGCCGATACCGTGGTCAAAACGCTTCTGGGCCAGGTCCAGCACCTGCTGCTGTTGCTTGAGCAGGGCCTGGAGAATGTCGCGTTGGGCGTACTGTTCCGACAGCTGGATATAGGCGCGGACGATGTTGCCCTGCAGCTCCAGCTGCGCGGCGCGCCCCTGGGCGGCCGCGGCGTGGGCGCTGTCCAGGGCCTGTTCAGTGGCGCTCTGCTCGCGGCCCCACAGGTCCAGGGAATAGCTCAGGCCCAGGGCGGCGCTGTTGTCGAAGTCGGTGACATCGGCCAGCTCGCCGGGGCCGTAGAAGTTGTCGGTGGGCCATTTGTGGCGGGTGATCGAGGCCTTGCCGTTGACCTGCGGCGCCTCATTGGCGGCGGTCACCCCGGCCATGGCCTTGGCCTGGCGCACCCGCGCGGCGGCTTCGGCCAGGGTTGGGCTATTGCGTTGGGCGTCGTCGATCCAGCGGTTGAGCTGGGCGTCGCCGTAGGCCATCCACCAGCGGCTGTCTGGCCAGTGGGCGTCGTTGCGGGCCTGGGCAATGGCGGCGTCGAGCTGCAACTGGTTGGCGGCCATGGGCTGGCTGGTCGGGCCGATGCCGTGGGTGCTGATGCAACCACTGATTGTTAACGTTAATGTGAGTAACATCAGGGGTAAGGCGTGTCTGGTCATGCGTGTATTCACCGCTGGTCGTTCCCCTGATGTGCCCGTTGATTATGGATGGGGAGGATTTTACCGGCTGGCGGCTGATGCAATAAACGCAACAACACATGATTGTTTGTTGTAATTAATTTTATAATCACCCGGTCACTCGGGGAAACGTCAGATGAACATCCTCCAATACATGCGCGCCTTCGTCTGCGTGGCGCAAACCGGCAGCTTCACCCTGGCCGCCGAGCAGATGAACACCACCACCGCCAACCTGTCGCGCGCGGTGTCGAACCTGGAAAGCCACCTGCGCACCCGGCTGCTCAACCGCACCACCCGGCGCATCGCCATGACCGAGGCGGGCAAGCGCTACTACCACCGCTGCGAGAGCATCCTGGCCTCGGTGGCCGAAGCCGAAGCCGAGGCCGAAGCCACCCAGGACTACGCCGCCGGCAGCCTCAAGGTGCACGCCATGGCGGGCATCGGCATGCACTACGTGATCGAGGCCATGGCCGACTACCGCGAGCGCTACCCCGAGGTGAGCTTCGACCTGCACCTGAGCAACCGCGTGCCCGACCTGATCGAGGATGGCTTCGACGTCTCCATCGTGCTGGCCGCGCAGCTGCCCGACTCGGGCTACATCTCCCAGCGCCTGGGCACTATCTACAGCGTGCTGTGCGCCGCGCCGCGCTACCTGGAGCGCCGCGGCGGCGGCCCGCGCACCCCGGCCGAGCTGGAAGAGCACGACTGCCTGCTGATGAGCAGCGTCGCCTACCCGGACAACCGCTGGCAGTTCGAAGGCCCCGACGGCCCGGAAGTGGCCTCGCTGCGCGCCACGCCGTTCCAGGTCAACGCCATCGACGCCATGCGCGTGGCCATCCGCAGCGGCATGGGCATCGGCGTGCTGCCCAGCTACTCGGCCATCGACGGCCTGCGCAGCGGCGAGCTGGTGCGGGTGCTGCCCGGCTACCGCCTGCAGCGCCTGAACCTGTACGCCATCTACCCGTCGCGGCTGTTCCTGGACGCGAAGATTCGAACCTGGGTGGAGCACCTGCGGGCGTCGTTGCCGCAGGCGCTGGCGGATGAGGAAAGTGACTTGAATGCCACCCAGCCACTGTCTTCCTGACAAACACCGCGTCGTCTGCATCGCGACCAAGGTCGGCTCCTACATCGTCCGTGGTAGGAGCCGACCTTGGTCGCGATTAGGCGACAATTGCAACGCCCCGAAGGTGAGCTCCATCAGCGTGAAGGCGAGGATGATCGGGCTGGCGCCGCTGAGCACCCCCACCACCTGCCATAACGCGAACAACCCCCGCGCCGCGGCGTCGTACAGCCCGTGTTCGGGCCGGGTGTGCCGCAGGCGCAGCAGCGCCCAGACAATCACCACGCTGCCCAGCAGGTTGGCCAGCAGCATGTGCGCAGGGTCGGTGAGCGGCTGCGGCGCACCCAGGCCCAAGGTTGTCGATAGACCGGCCAGCTGGCCGAACAGCCAGTGCATGCTCCAGGGCGTCATGAACGCCGCTGTGGCGAACAGGTCGTACCAGGCACTGGTGCGCACCAGGCGCAAATAGCGGGGGGTATCCATTGTGACAGGCTTCCTTAGTGATAGGATCGCCAGGCTAAACCCTGGTGCTTGGTCCAGGGTCAAGGGGGCAGGATGAAAATAGGGCAGGTGGCCGCGCTGGCCGGGGTGAGCTGTGACGCGCTGCGCTTCTACGAGGAGCGCGGGCTGATCCATTGCACCCGCAGCGCCAACGGGTACCGCCACTATCACCCGGACACGGTGCAGCTGGTGCAGTACATTCGCACCGCCCAGCAGCTGGGTTTCAGCCTGGCCGAGGTGGGTGAGAACCTGCCGGCGCTGTGGCAGGCCAGCGACGAGCCGGCCGAGCGGCTGGCGGCGGTGTTCGCGCAGAAGCTGGCGGCCATCGATGAACGCATTGCCCAGTTGCAGGGCCTGCGCCAGGCCCTGAGCGCGCGGGCCCAGGCGGTGTGCCCGCTGGCGCCGGTGCTTGACGCCGGCAAGGCCGGCGGGTAACCCTGCGCCCTTGGCGTTTTACCCTCAAGGATTTTCCATGGCCGACAGCCCCATTCGCATTACCGGCAAGGTACTGCTCTCTGACAACTGGTACCTGCTGAACAAATACACCTTCGACCTGCGCCGCCGCGACGGCAGCTGGCAGACCCAGACCCGCGAGGTGTACGACCGCGGCAACGGCGCAACTATCCTGCTGTACAACCTGGCCAAGCGCACCGTGGTGCTGATCCGCCAGTTCCGCCTGCCCACCTTCCTCAACGGCCACGACGGTTTCCTCATCGAGACTGCCGCCGGGCTGCTGGACAACGCCAGCCCCGAGGAACGCATTCGCCTGGAAGTGGAGGAGGAGACCGGCTACCGGGTCAAGGCCATCGAGAAGATCTTCGAGGCCTTCATGAGCCCCGGCGCGGTGACCGAGCGCATTCACTTCTTCATCGGCGAATACGAGGACGGCGACCGCGTGAACGCCGGCGGCGGCCTGGAAGCCGAGGGCGAAGACATCGAGGTGCTGGAGCTGGGCTTCGACGAAGCGCTGGCCATGGTCAGCAATGGCCAGATCGTCGACGGCAAGACCATCATGCTGCTGCAGTACCTCGAATTGCGCATCATGCCGCGTTAACTGTCAGCCCTGCAGCACCTGCGCACCGGCCTGGCGCGGCAGCTTGATGGCGTCCACCAGGGCAATCAGGCCCAGCACCGCGATGCCCAGGAAGGCCACGCGGAAGTCGCTGGGCTGGGCCTGGGCGGCGTGGCCCTGGACGCTCATGGACAGGCGCAGCAACAGCGCCGCGGCAGCCACGCCGACGCCCATGCCCAGCTGGAAGAACATGCTGAACAGGGTCGAGGCCTCGCTCATGCGGTCCTTGGGCACGTCGGCAAAGCCGATGGAGTTGTAGCAGGTGAACTGCATCGAACGCGACAGGCCGCCAATGAACAGCACCAGCACCACCAATGGCCACGGCGTGCTGGCGCTGAACAGCGCGCAGGCAGCGATCGACGCCACGCCGATCAGGCCGTTCACCAGCAGCACCCGGCGGAAGCCGAAGCGGCGCATGGTGGCGGTGGTGAAGGGTTTCATCGCCAGGTTGCCGGCGAACACCGCCAGCACCAGGCTGCCGGCGTACACCGGGGAGAAGCCGAAGCCCACCTGGAACAGCAGCGGCAGCAGGAACGGCAGGGCGCTGATGGCCACGCGGAACAGCGAGCCGCCGAAGATGCTGACGCGGAAGGTGTCGATGGCCACCGGCCCCAGGGGCAGCAGCGGCGAGGGGTGACGGCGGCAGTGGCGGATGGCCAGCACCGCCAGCACCGCACCGGCCACCAGCAGGCCGAGGCCGGTGCCCACGTGCTCGGCGCCGCCCAGCCATTCCAGGCCCAGCATCAACGCCGCGCAGGCACCGGCCAGCAGCAGGAAGCCGACGCTGTCGAACGGCCGGGTGTTTTCAGCGTGGCCCTTGGGCACCAGCCACAGCGCGCAGCCCAGGGCGATGGCGCCCAGGGGCAGGTTGACGAAGAAAATCCATGGCCAGGAGGCATGGGTGACGATCAGCCCGCCCAGCGGCGGGCCAAGAATCGGCGCCACCAGGCCGGGCCAGGTGATGACTGCGATCATCTTCACCAGGTCCTTCTTCTCGGTGGTGCGCAGCACCGCCAGGCGCCCCACCGGCACCATCATCGCGCCGCCGATGCCCTGCAGCACGCGGGCCGCGACGAAGCTTTCCAGGCTCTGGCTCAGGCCGCACCACAGCGAGGCCAGGGTGAACAGGCTGATGGCGCAGGAAAACACCCGGCGGGTGCCGAAACGGTCGGCCACCCAGCCTGACAGCGGAATGAAGATCGCCACTGCCAGCAGGTAGGCGCTGATGCCGATGTTGAGGTCCACGGGGGCCTTGCCGAATTGCTGGGCAATCTGCGGCAGGGCGGTGCTGATCACCGTGGCGTCGAGGTTCTCCATGAAGAAGGTGACGGCCACCAGCAGGGCGATCCAGGTGGCGGGCGTGGGGCGGTTGTCGGGCACTGTGGGGTTCCTTGTGTTGCCGAACGACGTACGGACAGGTGAGTCCGTGTTTCATTCTGCCTTCGGGGAAACCTTTTGTAACACCAATTTTCATCGTTACCAGATGAAACTGGGAATACACAACCGTCTTCGGTGGGAGCTGGCTTGCCAGCGAGCTTTTCGGGCTTCAACAGCTCGCTGGCAAGCCAGCTCCCACAACAAGCAAGGCCGCGTCAGCGGCGTCGTGGTCGGTCAGGCAACATTGAACTCGACGCGTTCGGGCACCCGTGTCATCAACACTTTGCCTGCGCGAATCGACACCCGCGCCTTGGCCTGGCGCCGCACTGCCTCGTAATCACTTTCCGCGTCCAGGATCACCAGGTTCGCCGGGCGCCCCACCTCGATGCCGTAGCGCTCGCCCAGGTGCATGGCGCGGGCGCTGTTGTCGGTCACCAGGTCCAGGCTGCGGGCCAGGTCCTCGAAGCCCATCATGTGGCAGATGTGCAGGCCGGCATCCAGCACGCGCAGGATGTTGCCGTTGCCCAGCGGGTACCAGGGGTCCTTGATCGAGTCCTGGCCGAAGCACACGTTGAGGCCGGCGCGGTCCAGTTCGGCCACGCGGGTGACGCCGCGGCGCTTGGGGAAGGTGTCGAAGCGGCCCTGCAGGTGGATGCTTTCGGTGGGGCAGGAGACGAAGTTGAGGCCCGACAGCTTGAGCAGGCGGAACAGCTTGGAGCAGTAGGCGTTGTCGTAGGAGCCCATGGCCGTGGTGTGGCTGGCGGTGACACGGCTGCCCATGCCGCGCACCCGGGCTTCTTCGGCCAGCACTTCGAGGAAGCGCGAGTGCGGGTCGTCGGTCTCGTCGCAGTGCACGTCCACCAGGCAGCCGGTGCGCTCGGCCAGGTCCATGAGGAACTTGATCGAGCTAACGCCCTGGTCGCGGGTGTTCTCGAAATGCGGGATGCCACCGACCACGTCGGCGCCCATCTCGATGGCCTGCTCCATCAGCGCGCGGCCGTTGGCGAACGACTCGATGCCTTCCTGGGGGAAGGCGACGATCTGCAGGTCGATCAGGTGGCGGGCTTCCTCGCGCACTTCGAGCATGGCTTTGAGCGCGCCCAGGGTCGGGTCGGTGACGTCGATGTGGGTGCGCACGTGCTGGATGCCGTGCTCGGCGAGCATGCGGATGGTGGTGTGGGCGCGCTGCTTGGTGTCTTCGTGGGTGATGGTGGCCTTGCGTTGGCCCCAGCGCTCGATGCCCTCGAACAGGGTGCCGCTCATGTTCCATTCCGGCTCGCCGGCGGTGAGGGTAGCGTCGAGGTGAATGTGCGGCTCCACCAGCGGCGCGATCAGCAGCTGGCCGCGGGCGTCGATGTCGTCGCCGCTGGCGGCGCGCAGGGCGGGTTGTGCGCTGATGGCGCTGATGCGCGCGCCGTCGCAGGTCACGGTAAACAGGCCCTGGCGTTTGCGCAGGGTGGCATTGATGATGTTCATGGGCGGTCCTGTAGCTGGGCCTCGGCCATGCGCCATACCAGCAGCGCGACCGAAGCGTTCATGCGGAAAAGGGGATCGTCGAGCGACTGCTCGCTGAGCTGTTCGATGCGTTGCAGCCGTTGGTTGAGGGTGTTGCGGTGGATGCCCAGGCGTTGGGCGGCCTTGAGGGCGTTGCCGTTTTCCTGCAACAGCGCGTCCAGGGTGTGCAGCAGGGTCTGCGGTTGCTTGCGCCCGGGTTCCTGCAGCGGGCCCAGGGTCTGGCGCACGAACGTGTCGATGATGCGCCGGTCGGGGATGGCCTGCAGCAGGCGCAGCACCCCCAGTTCGTTGAAGTCGCAGAAGCCGTGGGCGGGGCGCAGTTGCTCGGCCACTTCCAGCGCCTGGCGCGCTTCGCCCAGGGCCTGGCGGTACTGGCCGGGGTCGTGGACCACGGTGGACAGGCCCATGAACAGCGTCATGGGCGCGCTCATGCCCAGCAGGTCGCGGTACAGCGGCGCCAGCTGGCTGCGCGGGTCGAGGTCGCCGGCCAACAGCAGCACCAGCAGGTCACCCTGGCTGACCACCGGCAACGGTAGCGGGTGCGCGTTGTTCCAGGCCTCCAGCTGGTCCTCCAGCGCCTGGCGGCAGTGCTGCAGCTGGCGCTCGGCCTCGGGCGGCGGGCTGTGGGCGAACACCGCGGCCTGGTTCGACAGGCGCATCACCAGCACCCGCCGTGGGCCGTCCAGGGGCACCTGCAGGTGGGCGGCGCGCTGGCGTACGATGGCAAGGCCCGGGTAGTCGCCGCTCAGCAGCTGGCCGAGGATGTCGTGGCGCGAGCGGCGCACCTGGGCCATCTGCACCAGCGACGTGCCGATCAAGTGCGTGACGATGACCATCTTCAGCGCGTAGGGCTGTTCGATCAGTGGCACCCCCAGCGCCTCGGCCAGTGCCACCACCGACGCCGGAATGCGGCGGATGAACGCCTCGCCGGTGAGAATCACCAGCCCGGCAATGGCGCAGCGCTCGCCCTCGCGCACCAGGCGCAGCAGGTTAGCCTCATCGCGGGGCAGGTTGATGCCGGTGACGAATACCAGCTCGCCGCCCATCACCCAGTCGGCGATGCCTTCGTTCTCGGCCACGTACGACCAGCGCACGCTGCGGTGGCACTGGCGGGCGCCGGCGCGCAGGGCCATGGCCTCCAGGCCCGGCAGCGCCAGAATCTGTTCAACGGTAAGGCTCACGTTTCCTCCTGCAGGTAGGGGCGGCGCTGGCCGCCCAGTTGCAACAGCAGCCAGTAGCAGCCGGCCGAGGCGGCAATGCCCACCAACGGCGCGATCCAGGGTGATGCGTATGCAGCTACCGCCCCCACGGCGTAGGCGCCCAGCCCAGCCAGGTTATAGCGCGGCAGGCGGGCGTCCGCCAGCCGCGGGTAGCGGCCACGGTGGCGGCACCAGAAGTCGGCCATGATCACCCCGCCAATGGGCGGGATGATCGAGCCCAGCAGAATCAGGAAGGGGATCAGCAGCTCATACATGCCCTCGATGGCCAGCACCACGCCGACGGCGGCGGCCACCAGGGTCATGGTGCGCCGGCGTTCGCTGCGCAGCAGGTGGCAGCTGGCGGCGGCGACGTTGTAGATGGTCGGGCCCTGGATGGTCCACAGGTTCAGGCACAGCATCACCACGGCGGCGAACGACAGGCCTTGCAGCATCATCACCTCGACGATGTCGGCCTGCTGGTAGACGATGGCGCACCAGGCTCCGGCAACGATCATCAGGCCGTTGCCCACCAGGAAGCTGAGCACGCTGGCGACCACCGCAATGCGCCCGCTACGCGCCAGCCGCGTCCAGTTGGTGGCCTGGGTGGCGCCGCTGGCGAAGGTGCCGAAGACCATGGTGATGGCGGCCGAGACGCTCATGGCTTGCTGCGGCAGCACCGCGCTCAGGCCCTGCCAGCCGCCGATGGTGCGCGTGGCAATGACCATCGACACCACCAGCAGAATGAACATCAGCGGCACCGACAGCCGCGACAGCACGTCCAGGCCCTTGTAGCCCACCAGCGCCGTGAGGCAGAAGCCGAAGCCGAACAGCACCATCAGCGGCGTGGTCAGCCCCTGGCTCAGGCCCAGCAGTTTCACCAGCACGATGGCCACCGTGGCGGTGCCCCAGGCGTACCAGCCCAGCTCGGCGAAGCCCAGCAGCACATCGGAAAGCCGGCTACCGGCCTCGCCAAAGCAGAAGCGCCCCATCAGCACGGTGTTCAGCCCACTGCGCGCGGCGATCAGCGCCAGGGCTGCGGCATAGATTGCCAGCAGGCTGTTGCCGATGAAGGCGATCCACAGCATGTCGCTGACGCCGAAGGCCATGCCCAGCTTGCCGCCGGCGAACATGGTGCCGGTGAAGAAGGTGAAGCTGAACAGCACCATGGCGATGGACAGCAGGCCCTTGCGCCCCTGGGGCGGGGCTTCGCTCAAGGGGAAATCGGTTGCGCTCATTGTTGTGCTCCGCAGGCAGGCAGTGAAGGGATGGGCCTGGCTGGAGCAAGTTGCGGGCCACTGCGCAAAGCAGGGCAGAGGTACTGGTGGTAAGTGTTCACTGTGCACAGTCTTGTTGGTTTTATTGTACGGCTGGTGTGCATCGTGCCTCAAAAGGTGGCGTGGCTGCACCTGTTTCGACCTTCGGCTGCTGGACGAACGCCGGGCGCGTGGTTAACGTGTGGAAAATCCTGAACACAAGAACAAAGGGAATCACACGGATGAGAGAACAGCACAAGCCAGAACCGCCCCGGGGGGCGCGGCCCTTTCTGGGCGCGGGGATCTTCCTGCTGACGTTGCAGGTGCTGTGCAGCCTGTGCGAACGCCATCACTGGGGCCTGGCGGTGGTGGGGGCGCTGCTGGCCACCGGGGTGTGGGGGTATGGCGAGTGGCAGGCGCTGCGCCGCGAGCGGCAGCAGGGGTGGCAGGCGTAAAGCCGTGACGCCGCCTGGCGAATAATCACCGTAGCCGCTGCCGCAGGCTGCGCTGGCCTCGAACCACGCTGGAGATCTCCAGTGTACTCAAGGCCCAGCGCAGCCTGGCGGCAGCGGCTACAGGGCGGTGTCCTGCTTAGCAGTAGCGGTCGATCACCTGGACCTGCGCCGCTTGCCGCGCCTCGGGCCATTGGGCCTCAAGGGTGTGCAGCACGCGCCCCAGGAACTCGCGGTCGGCCGCTGCCTTGCGGCCGGTGTAGCCCTGGCCGCGGCGGTAGGTGCGCAGGCGGGCGCGCATGCTCGGCTTGCTCTGTTCGAATTCGGCTTCGCCGGCATGGCGGGCCATTGCGTCGATATGAACTTCGCCCGATGCGCAGACCCACAGGATGTGGCTGTCCAGCGTGTCTTTGCGCGATGCGAACAATTGAGCCAGTTCTTCAATGGTCGGTTGATTGTTCAAGTTCATGATGTAAGTCCCCTCGACTGTTATTTCTATTGTCTGTGTTGAGTTCAAACATGGCCCCCAATCGGCCACTCCACGGTGCTGCAAGGCAAAAAAAGCCGGTTGCAGATAGCGCAGGGTTGATGTGTGTAGCGTTGATGGAAAGTGGCTACAGCAGGGAGGAAGGCGCGACGAATCAGGAAGATCACGGACGACAGTACTGCAGTCAGCCACAAGCATCTTGAGATCGTCTCGCCGGCCTGGTGCCCCATACGGGCGACCTGCCGGTCAGCTTTTCATCAATCTGCCTTGTGGGCAGTACACATCACGCAACCGGACGACGGCTTGTCGCCAGGCTTTGACACCCTTTGCCTTGGCTCCCGATCGGGGAGACAGCTTCACTATGCAAGGCGCCGTGCAGGGCGTCAACACCTTTTGTAGTGATTTTTTACTGGCACTACATGATTGTTGGCGGGGGCCTTTGTTTATAAGGGGTTGAGCCGAAAAGGCGACTTGGTGGCTTGGAAATGACTGATCAGTCAGCAGGTTGTGGGGCAGGGGCCACTGTAGCCGGGGCCGGCAGAAGCGGGAGCGGAGGCATGGGGTGGACCGATTTTCCCAGTTGGAAAGCGGCCAGCATGTTGGAGGTCAGTGAGGCGTTGAACGAGGCGACCCCCAGCACGATCGCAATGGTTGCGGTGACGGCGGTCACCAGGATGGTGGTGCGCAGCGAGCTGAAGCCGGTGCGCATTTCCACGGCCATGTCGCGCACCTCGCCGGTCAGGGCTTCCAGTTGCTTGTCGCGAATTGCCTGGCCTTCGTAATAGCGCTGGTCGCGCTCGGCCTGCAGCAGCAGGAAATTGTCGAACCGGGCATGGGTGGCGTCGGCCTTGGCAATGGAGGCATTGACGCGGGCGTCCATGCGCGCCTCGATGGCCTCGATTTTCGCGTCGAATACGTCTCGTGATACCGCGCTCATCGTAAGGGTTCCCCGGAATAACTCCTTGTGAGCGGCCCATTATCCGCCGCCCGCTTCAGGAGTCCAGCGCTGCGCCGGGCTACTTTGTAACCCCCGGTGAGCCAACTGTGTAACGCATCTGTGACCAAATATCACCCGCAAATGAGATGTATATCTAATTGATAAGTAATATCATTAATGTATGGGGCACATTGCCTCTACCCAGCGCACCCGAGGCTCTGCCCCGCGCCCTTCACCATTCCCCTCCGCAGGACTGATCATGCTCCCACCTGTTTGCCAAGGCGTCCCGTTCCGGCCCACGATGCTCGCACTGCTGTGCTCGCTGGCCATGACGGCGCAGGCGGCCACTGTCACCAACTCGCAGGATGCGACCGCCAAGCAGGGTGATGGCACCCTGCAGTTGAGCGACGTCAACATCTCTGCGCAGTCGCTGACTGCCGCGCCTTCGCTGCCCCCGGTGTACGCCGGGGGCCAGGTGGCACGGGGCGCGCAGTTGGGCGTGCTGGGCAACCAGGACATCATGGACACGCCGTTCACCAGCACCGCCTACACCTCGGAGCTGATCGAGAACCAGCAGGCCGAGAACATCGGCGACGTGCTGCTCAACGATTCCTCCGTGCGCCAGGCCTCGGGCTATGGCAACCAGTCCCAGGTGTTCATGATCCGCGGCCTGCCGCTGGCCACCGATGACATCTCCTTCAACGGCCTGTACGGCATGCTGCCGCGGCAGATCATTTCCACCGACGGCATCGAGCGCGTGGAAGTGTTCCGTGGCCCCAGCGCCTTCACCAACGGCATCACCCCCACCGGCACCGGCCTGGGCGGTTCGGTCAACCTGCAGCCCAAGCGTGCCGACGATACCCCGCTGCGCCGCCTGACCGCCGACATCAGCGACAACGGCCGCGTGGGCGAGCACCTGGACCTGGGCCAGCGCTTTGGCGAGGACAACCAGTTCGGCGCCCGCGTGAACCTGGCCCAGCGCAGCGGCAACACCGGCGTCGATCACGAAAGCCAGAGCGAGCAGGTGTTCACCGCAGGCCTGGACTACCGCGGCGACAAGCTGCGCCTGTCCGCCGACTTCGGCTACCAGAAGGAAGACATCGACGGCGGCCGCAACTCGGTGTTCCTGGGCAGTGCCACCAAGGCCCCCAAGGCGCCATCGTCCACCAGCAACGCCAACGCCAAGTGGGCCAATACCACGCTGGAAGACACCTACGGCATGCTGCGCGGCGAGTACGACCTCAACGACAACTGGACCGCCTACGCCGCCGGTGGCTACAAACACACCCGCGAGAACGGCCGCTATTCCTCGGTGACCCTGACCGACAACGTAGGCGACGCCAACGTCACCGGTTCCACCATTCCCCACGACGAAGACAACACCAGCTTCTCGGCGGGCCTGAACGGCACGTTCCAGACCGGCGCAGTCAGCCACCGCCTGAACCTCGGCATGGCCGATATCTGGGCCCAGCAACGCAGCGCCTACGATTTCGACCTGAGCGGCGAAGCCTCGAACATCTACCACCCGGTGGCCACCGCCAAGCCTTCCTACGACTACCCCGGCGGCGACCTCAGCGACCCGGGCATCACCGGCAAGACCTTCAACCGCAGCCTGGCCGCCTCCGACACCGTCGGCTTGCTCGACGACCGCGTGCTGGTCACCGCCGGCCTGCGTCGCCAGCAACTGGTGGTCGAGGGCTACGACTACAACAGCGGCGCGCGCGACGCCAACTACGACAAGGAAATCACCACCCCGGTGTTCGGCCTGGTGATCAAGCCGTGGGAGCACGTGTCGTTCTACGCCAACCGCATTGAAGGCCTGGCTGCGGGCGACACCGCGCCAGATACGGCCAGCAACCGTGGCCAGACCTTCGCGCCCGGCCGCACCAAGCAGGTGGAGGCGGGCGTCAAGGTGGACATGGGCACCTACGGCGCCACCCTGGGGGTGTACCGCATCGAGGAGCCTACCGCCGGGTACACCAACAGCGCCTTGCTGTACGTGCAGGACGGCACCCAGATCAACAAGGGCGTGGAGTTCAACGCCTTCGGCGAGCCGGTGCAGGGCTTGCGCATCCTGGGCGGTGTGACGGTGATGAAGACCCGCGTGGAAGACACCCAGAACGGCACCAACGACGGTAACCGCGCCATCGGTGTGCCGACCTTCCAGCTCAACGCCGGCATCGACTGGGACGTGCCGGGCCTGGAAGGCGTGTCGCTGAACGGGCGCATGCTGCGCACCGGCGGCCAGTACGCCGACGCGGCCAACACCATCAGCCTGCCGACCTGGAACCGCTTCGACGCCGGTGCGCGTTATGGCTTCAAGGTGGACGAGCGTGACGTGACCCTGCGGGCCACGATGGAAAACGTGTTCAACAAGGACTACTGGGCCTCCGCTCAGGGCGGCTACCTGACCCAGGGCGAGCCGCGGGTGATGAAGTTGTCGGCGACCGTCGATTTCTGATTGCGTGCGTGACGCGGCCTTTGGCCGCTGCTACGGGAATGTGTAGCAGCGGCCAAAGGCCGCGTCCGGCGCCGCAATCAAACACTGGCCGGGTCGGTCTTCTCGGGATCGATCTGCAACGCCGCCAGCGCCTGCGCCACCAGCGCGCGCGCCACCATTCCCTCATCCGCCAACGCCTTCAACGCCGCCAGCACCACGAACTGGCGGTCCACCTCGAAGTGCCGGCGCAACGCCTCGCGGGTGTCCGACTGGCCGAAGCCATCGGTGCCCAGCGCCACGAACCGACGCCCGTCGACGAAGGGGCGGATCTGGTCGGCGAAGATCTTCATGTAGTCAGTGGCCACCACCACCGGCCCTTGCCGGCCCGCCAGGCAGGCCTGCACGTGGCAGCTGCGCGGCGCAGCTTCAGGGTGCAGCAGGTTCCAGCGTTCCACCGCCTGGCCCTCGCGGCGCAGCTCGGTAAGGCTGGTGGCGCTCCACACGTCGCTGGCTACGCCGTAGTCACGAGCCAATATCTCGCCGGCGGCCAGCACCTCGCGCAGGATGGCGCCGCAACCCATCAGTTGCACATGGGGCGTGCCGGTGGCGGGCGGGGTGCTGGACAGGTTGTACAGGCCCTTGAGAATGCCGTCCTCCGCGCCCTCGGGCAGGTCGGGGTGGGCGTAGTTTTCGTTGAGCAGGGTGATGTAGTAGTACACGTCTTCCTGGTCGACGAACATGCGGCGCATGCCGGCGTGGATGATCACCGCCAGCTCGTAGGCATAAGTAGGGTCGTAGGCCACGCAGCAGGGAATGGTGGCGGCCAGCACGTGGCTGTGGCCGTCGTCGTGCTGCAGGCCTTCGCCCATCAGCGTGGTGCGCCCCGAGGTGGCGCCCAGCAGGAAGCCGCGGGCGCGGGCGTCACCGGCGGCCCAGGCCAGGTCGCCGATGCGCTGGAAGCCGAACATCGAGTAGTAGATGTAGAAGGGCAGGGTGGCCACGCCGTGGTTGGCGTAGGCGGTGCTGGCGGCGATCCATGACGACATGGCGCCGGACTCGTTGAGGCCCTCCTGCATGATCTGGCCGTCCTTGCTCTCCTTGTAATAACTCAGCTGCCCGGCGTCCTGGGGCGTGTACAACTGGCCCACGTGGGAGTGAATGCCGATCTGGCGGAACAGGCTTTCCATGCCGAAGGTGCGCGACTCGTCCGGCACGATGGGCACCACGCGCGGGCCCACCTGCGGGTCCTTGAGCAGGGTGCCGAGCAGGCGCACGAAGGCCATGGTGGTGGAGATTTCCCGTTCGCCGGTGCCCTTGAGCTGCGCGCCGAAGCTGGCCAGGGGCGGGATCGCCAGCGGTTCGACCTGGGCGTGGCGGGCGGGCACGTGGCCGCCCAGCTCGCTGCGGCGCGCCTGCAGGTAACGGCCTTCCTGGCTGTCGGGCTCGGGCTTGAGGTAGGGCAGCGCCGCCACCTGTTCATCCGACAGGCTGAGCTGGAAACGGTCGCGGAACGCCTTCAGCGCCTCCAGGCCCATTTTCTTCTGCTGGTGATTGATGTTCTGCCCTTCGCCGGCCTCGCCCATGCCGAAGCCCTTGACGGTCTTGGCCAGGACCACCGTGGGCGCGCCGGTGTGGCGCATGGCCGCGGCGTAGGCGTTGTAGACCTTCTGCGGGTCGTGGCCACCGCGCGACAGCTTCCAGATCTCGTCGTCGGACATGTCCGCTACCAGCGCCAGCAGCTCGGGGTACTTGCCGAAGAAATGCTCGCGCACGTAGGCGCCGTTCTGCGATTTGTAGTTCTGGTAGTCGCCGTCCACGCACTCCATCATGCGCTGGCGCAGCAGGCCGCTGCGGTCCTTGTCCAGCAGGCGGTCCCAGCCGCTGCCCCAGATCACCTTGATCACGTTCCAGCCAGCGGCGCGGTACAGGCTTTCGAACTCCTGAATCACCTTGGCGTTGCCGCGCACCGGGCCGTCCAGGCGTTGCAGGTTGCAGTTGACGACGAAGATCAGGTTGTCGAGCTTCTCGCGGCCGGCCAGGGAAATGGCCGCCAGCGACTCGGGCTGGTCCATCTCGCCGTCGCCCAGGAAGGCCCACACCTTGCGGCCCTGGTGCTGGCTGAGCGCGCGGTTTTCCAGGTAACGCATGAAGCGCGCCTGGTAGGCGGCGGTGATCGGCCCCAGGCCCATGGACACCGTGGGGAATTGCCAGAAGTCGGGCATCAGCCGTGGGTGGGGGTAGGAGCTGATGCCATCGCGGTCGCTTTCGCGGCGGAAATTGTCCAGCTGCGCCTCGCTGAGGCGGCCCTCCAGGAAGGCGCGGCCGTAGATACCGGGCGAGGAGTGGCCCTGGATGTACACCAGGTCGCCGGCGAACGTGGCGGTGCGGCCGCGGAAAAAATGGTCGAAGCCCACGTCGTACAGCACCGCGGCCGAGGCGTAGCTGGCAATGTGGCCGCCCACCCCCGAGTGCTTGCCGGCGCGCAACACCATGGTCAGCGCGTTCCAGCGGATCAGCGCGTTAAGGCGTTTTTCGATGCCCAGGTCGCCGGGGTAGGGCCGCTCGCGGTCGGGGGCGATGGTGTTGACATAGGGCGTGGCCACCCGGCCATGAAAGTCGCCGTGGCGCGCCACGTCGAAATCCAGCAGTTGGTCGATCAGGTAATGGGCGCGGGGGCGGCCCTCCACGTCCAGCACCGACTCCATCGATTCCAGCCACTCACGGGTCTGCTGGGGGTCCTTGTCCAGAAACCTCGATTGCTCGCTCATCACGCCTCCTGGTGTTTTGATTGCAAATGCAATTACATTCAATCTAGCGCCGGCTAGCGTACAATTGCAACTACATTTCCCCTGCTTCAGGAGTCGCCATGGCCCAGGGCCAAGCAGATCTTTGGTTCAACTTCGTGCGTGCGCACCGCTCGCTGATCCGCGAGATAGAGCGGCGCCTGGCCGCCGAGCAGCTGCCGGCCTACGCCTGGTACGACGCGCTGTGGGGGATAGAAAGCGGCCCCGAAGGGCAGCGGCGCATGCATGAGCTGGCCGATGTGATGGTGATAGAGCGCTACAACCTGACACGGCTGGTGGACCGCCTGGAGGCCGAGGGCCTGGTGCAGCGGCGCCGCGCCGAAGGCGATGGCCGTGGCGCCACGGTGGCCATCACCGACAAGGGTCGGGCGCTGCGCCAGCGCATGTGGAGGGTGTACGAGGGGGCGGTGAAGGCGCTGTTCCTGAGCCAGTTCGCCCCCGACGAGGCCGACCGGTTCGCCCAGGCGCTGGAGGGCGCGCGGCTGGCGGCGAACGGGCCGTGACGCGGCCTGTGGGAGCTGGCTTGCCAGCGAGCTGTTGGGGCCATAAAAGCTCGCTGGCAAGCCAGCTCCCACAAAGGCAGTTGGTGTTACATCGGTTTGTATGGGGTGAAGAAATCAGCGCCCAGCCAGGCCGGCGTCGGCGTGCTGTCGATTGGGCCGCCACGGTGGTAGCTGGCCGCCAGCCGCGGGTCGCCGCTGCCGTTGTACACCGCCACGTAGGGGAAGGGGTACAGCGGCCGGGTGCGGCCGGCGTTGGCCTGGTCGGCGGCGGTTGCCGGCAGGCTCATGGGGCCCATGGGCGGCCGCTGGCCTTTCAGTGCGCCGGGCGGTGGCGCCATGGGCGCGCCGAAGCCCTGGGCCTTGGGCGTGGCCTGGGTGGTGAGGATCATCTCCGGCGCCTGCTGGCGCTCCACCCAACTCATCATCGGCGTCAGCAGGTCCAGCTGGCTGGGGCCTTCGCCGCCGCTGCAGTGGTGCACGCCGGGCAGCAGGTACAAGCGCTCGAACGCTTCGCTACGGGCCTCGCCCATCTGTTTGCGCAGGGCCTGGTGGTAGGCCAGGCTGTTGAGCGGCGAGATGTGCGGGTCGGCCCAGCCGTGCCAGATGATCAGCTTGCCGCCACGCTGGGCGAACGCCGACAGGTCGGGGTTGGTGGCGTCGTACAGCGGGTGCAGGGCGCGCAGTTGGTCGAAGGTGGCCGTGTCGAAGCGGGCATCGGCGAGCGTCAGGGTGCGCGTGGGGTTGCTGGCGAAGCTGACGTTCTGCAGGGCGTCCAGGGCAATTTTCTGGCTGAAGATCGGCTGGTCGGCCGACATCGGCACGAACACCCCGGCCCAGGCCAGTTCCGAGCCCGGCTGCGGGCCGCCGATGGTCAGGCGCTGGCCAGTGGCGGGGTCGCGGGGGCCGTCGTAGAGCTTGCGCACGGCGCCCACTTCGGCGGCGGTCAGGCAGGTGTCGGGCGCTTGCCCGGCCTTGCACTGGAGGCTGGCGGGGTCGAAGTGGCAGCTGCGCGGGTCGCTGATCAGCCGGTCCACCTGGCCGTCCTGGGCGTCGCACTGCGCCAACACCGCTTCGTGCAGCAGGTTCAGGCGGCCGGCCACCAGGATCGCCTTGCCGTCCGCGCCCTCGTTGGCCCGGGCCTGCCAGGCGTGGTACAGCGCGTTCTGCACCTGGAAGTTCAGCGCGGCGGCGCCGGCGATGATGCCGTCGAAGTCATCCGGGTAGCGCTGGGCCTCCATCAGCGCCTCGCGGCCGCCGTCCGAGCAGCCGTTGAAATAGGCGTACTGCTGGGGCTGGCCGTAGAAGGCCTTGATCAGCTGTTTCGCCACCAGGGCGGTGAGGTGCTGGCTGCGGTAGGCGAAGTCGACGCGCTTCTGCGGGTCTTGGCCGAAGGCGCTGCTGTTGCCCTCGTGGCCCATGTCGGTGGCGGCGGTGACGAAGCCGCCGCTGTCCAGCGGCACGCAGCCTTGGGCGGCGCCTATCTGGGTGGCGATGTTGCCGCACAGGCCGCCGCAGCCTACCTGCAGGTAGCGCTGGGTCCAGGTGCGGGTGGGCAGGCTGACACGGAAACCGATGCTGGGGGCCAGGGTGCCTTCCACCACGCAATGGCTGATGCCGTTGTCGGTGGTTTCGCGGGTGCTGGTGATGTGGCTGCCGGCGCCACCCAGGGCGGTGAGGTCCTGGGTTTGCAGGGCGGCGCAGGTCTGGGTGGCTGGCACCACGGGGAGGGTGGCGATGGCTTGGGCGGCGTGGGCGCTGCCGGTCAGCAGCAGCGCCAGCAGGGCGGCGATCGGGAACGTCTTCATGACAGGGTCCTGGAAAGTGGCGGACGCGGCCTGCGGCCGCTGCTACGGCGAATCCGCAGGCCGCGTCATGAAGGGCTTAGAACGTCTGGCCCAGGGAGAACTGGAACACCTGTGCCTCGGAGCCGCTCGGGCTGCGCACCGGCAGCGCCAGGCTGAAGGTCAGCGGGCCCAGCGGCGAGTACCAGGTGGCGCCGACGCCGAGCGAGGCGGCCATTTCGCTGAGGCTCACGTTGCCGCAGTTCTGTGTGGTGGAAAGGTAGCACTTGTCCGAGTACACGGTGCCGAAGTCCCAGAAAATAGAGGTCTGCAACGACTTCTGGTCCTTGATGAACGGCATCGGGAACAGGTACTCGGCGCCACCGGTGATGAGGATGTTGCCACCCAGGGAGTCGGTGCTGCGGTCCGAGTAGTACTCCTGGCCCATGGAGGAGTAGGCGCCGGTGGCCGGGGTGCTGCGCGGGCCCAGGGTGCCGCTCTTGAAGCCGCGCACGCTGCCTTCGCCGCCGGCGGTGTAGTTCTCGTAGAACGGCAGGCCGTCGGTGGAACCGTAGCCGTTGCCGTAGCCCAGCTTGGTGTGCAGGCGGATCGAGGTGGTGTTGCTCATGGGCAGGAACGTCTGCCCGTTGTAGTCGACCTTGTAGAACGTCAGGTCGCTGCCAGGCACCGTGGCCATCAGGCTCAGGCTCTGGGAGTGGCCACGGTTGGCCAGCACACCGCGGTTGAGGGTCGATTCCGACCAGCCCACGCTGGCCTTGAGGTTGGTGAAACTCTCGCCGTTGCGCTGGATGAAGTCGTAGATTTCGTCGGCGCTGTAGGTGCCTGGGCTGATGTCGTCGTGCTGCAGCGTCAGGCCGTAGGTCAGGCGCGTGGTTTCGCTGATCGGGTAGCCGAAGGTCATGCCGGCGCCGTAGCTGTTGATCGAGTAGTACGACACGCCGTCGTCGTAGTAGTCGTTGTAGTCGGTCTTGTTGTAGAACAGGTTGTAGCCCAGGCTCACGCCGTCGGGCGTGAAGTAGGGGTTGGTGTACGCCAGGTTGTACTTGGTCTGGTACTCGGACTTGGTCAGGCCGATGCTGGCGTAGTTGCCGGTGCCCAGGAAGTTGCTCTGGGTGATGGAACCGCCCAGGATCAGGCCGGCGCTCTGGGCGAAGCCGACGCTGGCAGTGATCGAGCCAGAGGCCTGTTCTTCCACGCTGTAGTTGACGTCCACCTGGTCGTCCTTGCCGGGCACGGCAGGGGTTTCCACGTTCACGGTCTTGAAGTAGCCCAGGCGCTCCAGGCGGGTCTTGGACTGGTCGATCAGGTAGGTCGAGGCCCAGCCGCCTTCCATCTGGCGCATCTCGCGGCGCAGCACCTTGTCGTCGGTCTTGGTGTTGCCGACGAAGTTGATGCGGTCTACGTAGGCGCGCTTGCCGGGGGCGACCACGAACGTGATATCGACCGTGTGGTCGTCATCGTGGGTTTCCGGCACGCCGTTGACGTTGGCGAAGGTGTAGCCCTCGTTGCCCAGGCGGCGGGTGATCAGCTCACTGGTGGTGGTCATCAGCTTGCGCGAGAACACCTGGCCTTTCTGCACCAGCAGCAGCGCCTTGACCTGGTCTTCGGGGGCCTTCAGCTCGCCCGACAGCTTCACGTCGCGCACGGTGTAGCGCTGGCCTTCGTTGATGTTGACGGTGATGAACACGCTTTTCTTGTCCGGGCTGATGGACACCTGGGTGGAGGTGATGTCCATGTTGATGTAGCCGCGGTCCAGGTAGTAGGAGCGCAGCTTCTCAAGGTCGCCGGAGAGTTTTTCGCGGGCGTACTTGTCGTCGTTCTTGAAGAACGACAGCCAGTTGGTGGTCTTGAGGGTGAACTGGTCGGTCAGGTCCTGCTCGGAGAACACCGTGTTGCCCACCACGTTGATGTGCTTGATGGCGGCCACGCTGCCTTCGTCGATCTTGATCTTCAGGCTGACGCGGTTGCGCGGCTGCGGCACCACCTGGGCGTCGACCGTGGCCGTGTAGCGGCCCTGCGCCACGTACTGGCGCTGCAGCTCATTGCGCACGCCCTCCAGGGTGGCGCGCTGGAAGATCTCGCCTTCGGCCAGGCCCGACTGCTTGAGGCCCTTCATCAGGTCCTCGGTGCTGATGGCCTTGTTGCCTTCGATCTCGATGGACGAGATGGACGGGCGCTCCACCACGTTGATGATCAGGATACTGCCATCGCGGCTCAGGTTGATGTCCTGGAAGAAGCCGGTCTTGAACAGCGCGCGGGTGGACTCCACCAGGCGGCGGTCATCGGCTTCATCGCCGACGTTCAAGGGCAGGGCACCGAAAACGCTGCCGGCAGACACCCGTTGCAGGCCGTTGACACGAATATCGGAAATCTTGAACGCTTCGGCGTGCACCAGCGTGGCGTTGGCCACCAGTACAACCGAGCAGAGCAGGCGCGACAAATTCATCAGGACAGGTTCCAGGACGCTTCGACAGACAGCCCAGGCGCACCGCCGGGGCTCGCGGTGAGGCAAGGCGCCACGCGGTCGCTTGGCTTGGGGGGTGAAGCATAAAAGGCCGGGAAGTTCGGTGCGGTTAACCCAATGTCAAGTTAGGTAAAGGTTGCGCAAGTTGCGGTGACGGCAAAGGGGTCTACGGTGATAATCGACCGATACCTATTCAAGAGTGCGCCATGATTTCCGTATTGCTGGTCGACGATGACGAGGAGCTGACCGAGATGCTCGCCGAGTATCTGGAGCGTGAAGGCTTCCACGCCACCGCGGTGCACACCGGCGAGGAGGGCGAGGTGCAGGCGCTGTCGGGGCGCTACAGCATCGTCGTGCTCGACGTGATGCTGCCGCGGCTGTCGGGCATCGAGGTGCTGCGGCGCATTCGCGCCAGCAGCCAGGTGCCGGTGCTGCTGCTGACCGCCCGCGGCGACAACATCGACAAGATCACCGGCCTGGAACTGGGTGCCGACGACTACGTGCCCAAGCCCAGCTCGCCGGGCGAACTGGTGGCGCGCCTGCGCGCCATCATGCGCCGCGTGCAGCCCCAGGACGCGCCGCCCAGCGACACCCTGCGCTCCGGCCCGCTGGTGCTCTGGCCGGGCAAGCGCCAGGCCAGCTGGCAGGGCGCCGCGCTGGACCTGACCAGCACCGAGTTCAGCCTGCTGGAAGAGCTGGCGCGCCACGCCGGCCAAGTGGTGAGCAAGCAGAACCTGTCGCTCAACGCCCTGGGCCGGCCCCTGACCCGCTATGACCGGCGTATCGACGTGCACATCAGCAGCATCCGCCAGAAACTGGGCCCGCGGCCCGACGCCAAGGCCTGGATCCAGAGCGTGCGCGGCCTGGGCTACCTGTTGATCGCCGAATGATCAGGCCCAGCCGGCTGTTCTGGAAGCTGTTCCTGGCGTTCTGGCTGGCCACCACCCTGACCTTCGTGGTGGGCTTGGCCATCCTGCTGCTGGGGCGCTTCTTTCCCGGTGACCCGCAGATCGGCACGGTGTTCTTCAACACCCAGCACGTCATCGAACGCTTCGGCGTCGACGCCGGCAAGCCGTTGCTGACGGTGTGGGCTGATGACCTGCACGGCAAGCGCGTCGGCCTGTACGACCCGCAGGGCCGGTTGCTGGCCGGCAGCCCGGTGCCGGCCGACGCCTACAGCCTGGCCGTCACCGCCCGCGACGGCCAGGTGGTGACCCTGCGCGCCCCGGAAAACCCCGGTTCGCCGGAAGGCAAGGGCCCCAGCCACGCCATCCCGCTGGTGGTGGGCACCATCATGAGCGCGCTGTTCAGCTGGTACCTGGCCTATTACCTGGTGTGGCCCCTGGTGCACCTGCGCCGGGCCATGCGCAGCGTTGCCCAGGGCCGCTTCGACACCCGGGTGAAACCGAAGATGGGCCGGCGCCGCGACGAGCTGGTGGACCTGGCCGAGGACTGCGACCGCATGGCCACCCAGCTCAAGCTGCTGGTGGACGCCCAGCAGCACCTGCTGCACGACATTTCCCACGAGCTGCGCTCGCCACTGACGCGCATGCGCGCCGCCATCGGCCTACTGCTGCAGAGCCCCGAGCGCCTGGAAATGCTCGGGCGCATCGAGCGCGAGTCGGAACGCATCGACATCCTCATCGAGGAACTGCTGACCCTGGCCCGCGTCCAGGGCCGCCCGGAGAGCCTGGACAGCGAGCGCCTGGATGTCACCGAACTGCTGGCCGATATCGTCGAGGATGCGCAGTTCGAAGCCGGCATGAAAGATTGCCAGGTGCAGCTGGAAGCTCCCACGGCGTTTGTCAGCCGGGTCAGTGGCGAGCTGTTGTACCGCTGCTTCGAGAACGTGGTGCGCAACGCCGTGCGCTTCACTGCGCAGGGCAGCACCGTGCGGGTGGTGGCCTCGGTGGAAGCGGACTGCCTGAAGGTGCGCATCACCGACCAGGGCCCGGGCGTGGAAGCCCACCGCCTGCAGCGCATCTTCAACCCCTTCGAGCGCGGCAGCGACCAGGCGGGCTTCGGCCTGGGCCTGGCCATCGCCCAGCGCGCCGTGGAGCTGCACGGCGGGCGCATCAGCGCCAGCAACCTGGCCGAAGGCGGCCTGAGCGTGGCCATCCACCTGCCACGCCGGGCGTGAAGCGCATCTTTACCCAATATTACATCCCCTTGACCGCCTTTCACCCACGCCCCGCATAAGCTTTGCCCCGAGGCGCCAGTTGCGCATGAAGCGCCAGGCGCGACGCAGTTTTCTGCTTTCGAGGTAATGATGAAAGACTTGATACGCTCTGTCGGCTTGACCCTGCTACTGGACAAACGCGTGCGCGGCCCCTACGTGGCCGAAGTGATCTTCCCGGCGTTCACCAGCTATTGCGACTTCAACGTGGTGCAGGCCCAGGTGGCCGGCTACGCCTTCGCGTTCCAGCACCCGGTGGCCGTGCAGCTGCCGTGGCAGGCGGTGGAGGGCGCGCTGTGAAGTTCAAGCGCAAACTCAAGGCCCGGCCCAAACCCCTGGTCGAAGAAGTGCCGGTGGCCATCCAGGACGCCCTGCAGGACCAGCTGCGTGCCTACCTGGGCCCCGGTTTCACCCCAGTGCTGCTGGGCAGCGGCGGCCGTGACGGCTCCCAGCGCTACCACCTGCAGATCCATCACGACAAGAGTGGCCAGTTCCTGGAGCTGCACGGCGACTTCGACGGCCGCTGCGCCGAAGACATTTTCAAGGTCGCCCACCAGATGAAGACCCTGGTGCAGCCCCAGCCGCACAGCCTGGGCAGCAACGTCCGGCTGATCGCGCGGATCACCGACCTGCCATGCCCCGAGCCCCTCAAGGATGCCGCCCGCCGGCTCACTTCCCAGGAACGCCGCTTCCAGTTCGCCAAGGACTGAAAGCGGCACGTCCGTGCCAGCCCGATAAACAAATCACATACCTGCTTAACCAGAACCCGCAGGCGCGCCGCCCCCCAGTCGACGTACAGTCGCAGCCACTGCAACACCCGCTGGCCCGCAGAGGCCACGGCAACCTTACAAAAACAACAAGGTGAAACAACATGCGCAACGACTCCGTCGACATCAAAGGGTGGATCGACTCACGGCCCGTGGGCCGTTACCAGTGGCTGATCATGGCGCTGTGCTTTCTGGTGGTGGTGTTCGATGGCCTCGACGTGGCGGTGATGGGCTTTATCGCCCCCTCGCTGACCCAGGAATGGGGCCTGACCAAGGCCGCCTTCGGCCCGGTGATGAGCGCCGGCATGATCGGCCTGGCCATCGGCGCGCTGACCGCCGGCCCCTACGCCGACCGCCTGGGCCGCAAGCGAATCCTGCTGATTGCCGTCACCGGCTTCGCCGTGCTCAGCCTGGCCTGCGCCTTTGCCCGCAACCCCTGGGAACTGGCCGGCCTGCGCCTGCTGTCCGGCGTGGCCCTGGGCGCCGCCATGCCCAACACCACCACGCTACTCAGCGAGTTCCTGCCCCAGCGCAACCGCTCGCTGTTCATCACCGTGATGTTCACCGGCTTCAACCTGGGCTCAGGTGGCGGTGGCCTGGTGGCCGCCTGGCTGATCCCGCTGCACGGCTGGCAGTCGGTGCTGCTGGTGGGCGGCCTGCTGCCCCTGGCGCTGCTGCCGTTCCTGTGGCTGCTGCTGCCCGAGTCGCCGCGCTTCCTGGCCAGCCGCAAGGCCCCGGCCGGTGACATCGCGCGGGTGCTGAACAAGCTGGGCGGCACCTTCGACGGCAACACCCGCTTCACCCTCAGCGAGCCGCCGGCGCAGGACAAGGCGCCGGTCAGCAAGCTGTTCACCGACACCTACCGTGCCGGCACCCTGGCCCTGTGGACCACCTACTTCATGGGCCTGATGGTGATTTACCTGACCATGGGCTGGCTGCCGACCCTGCTGCGTGACGGTGGCCTGCCCATCGAGCGCGCCGCCACCATCACCGGCCTGTTCCAGATCGGCGGCACCGTGGGCGCCATTGTCGTCGGCTGGATCATGGACCGTCGCAACCCCAACCGCGTCATCGCCACCTCCTATGCCCTGGGCGGTGCCTGCATCCTGCTGCTGGGTGCGTTCAGCCTGGAATCCAGCCTGCTGGCCGTGGGCGTGATCGCCGCCGGCTTCTTCATGAGCGGTGCGCAGACTGGCCTCAACGCCTTCGCCCCCGGCTACTACCCCACCGACTTCCGCGCCACCGGCGTCAGCTGGATGCTGGGCATCGGCCGCTTCGGCGCCATCTTCGGCTCGTTGATCGGCGGCGCCGTGCTGAGCATGGGTCTGAGCCTACCGGCGCTGTTCGCCATGCTCGGCGTGCCGGCGTTCTTCGCCGCCGTGGCCATCCTGCTCAACGGCGTGGCCAAGCGCCGCGCCGGCCAGGCCTTGGCCGCCAGCCAGGCCGCCTGACCTCCCGCACACACGTTCCCGCTTCACCTCCGGCGCCCTGACAGTTCAGGGCGTGCGGAGCCCCCTTGCCCGAAGAAAATGGAAAACAATAACAATGAAAATGACCTTCAATCCGCGTTTCGTCAGCACCCTGGCCCTGATGGCCGCGTTGCCGCTGGACGGCATGGCCGAGGGCTTCCTCGATGACGCCACCGCCAACCTCAACCTGCGCAACTTCTACCTCAACCGCAACTTCACCAACCCAGGCTACGGCCAGAACCAGGCGGAGGAGTGGACCCAGAGCTTTATCCTCGACGCCCGCTCCGGCTTCACCCAAGGTGTGGTTGGCTTTGGCGTCGACGTGCTGGGCCTGTACTCGGTCAAGCTCAACGGCGGTGGCGGCACCGGTGGTTCGCAGCTGCTGCCGGTCGACCATGACGGCGACCCGGCGTCCACCTTCGGCCGCCTGGGGGTGGCGGGCAAGATGAAGATCAGCCAGACCGAACTGAAAGTCGGCGAGTGGATGCCGGTGCTGCCGATCCTGCGCTCGGACGACGGCCGCTCGCTGCCGCAGACCTTCCAGGGCGGGCAGGTCACCTCCAAGGAAATTGAGGGCCTGACCCTGTACGGCGGCCAGTTCCGCCAGAACAGCCCGCGCAACGACTCGAGCATGACCGACATGGCCATGCAGGGGAACACCACCGGCACCTCCGACCGCTTCAACTTCGCCGGCGGCGAGTACACCTTCAACGACAAGCACACCCTGGTGGGCGTGTGGAATGCGCAGTTGAAAGACATCTACCAGCAGCAGTACGTGCAACTGCTGCACAGCCAAAACGTCGGCGCCTGGAACCTGGGCGCCAACCTGGGCTACTTCTGGGGCAAGGAAGACGGCGCGGCGCTGGACGGCGACCTCGACAACCGCACCCTGTCCGGCATGTTCTCCGCCCGCTACGGCGGCGGCACGCTGTGGGTAGGGCTGCAGAAACTGACCGGCAAGAACGCCTGGATGCGCGTCAACGGCACCAGCGGCGGCACCCTGGCCAACGACAGCTACAACTCCAGCTTCGACAGCGCCCAGGAACATTCCTGGCAACTGCGTTACGACTACAACTTCGCCGCCCTGGGCATTCCCGGCCTGACCCTGATGAACCGCTACATCAGCGGCAGCAACGTGCACAGCGGCACCATCACCGACGGCAAGGAGTGGGGGCGCGAGAGCGAGATTGCCTACACCCTGCAAAGCGGCACCTTCAAGGACCTCAACGTGCGGTTGCGCAATTCCAGCATTCGCCGCGACTACAGCACCAACGAGTTCGACGAAAACCGCCTGATTGTCAGCTACCCGTTGTCGCTGTTCTGACCACGGGCCCCTGGTTGCGGTAACATGGGCGTTTTTCCAGCAATACGGAACTGCGCCCCATGGCCGCCACCCACAAGCAAGACAAACGCGCCGCCCGCGCCAAGACCAAGGCCAAGCAGAACCGCGTCAAGCGCGCCGCCGCCCCCGATGTGGAACTGGACCCCAACGACCAGCGCATCGACTTCGAATCGGTGGACCTCACCGAGCTGTTCAAGCTGATGCGCGACGCCGAGGCCAGCAGCCAGCTGGCGCTGTGCAAGGCGTTCCTGTCGCACCCGCTGCTGGTGCTGGTGTTCGAGCAGGAAGGCGAGGAGGGCGCCATGGACTTTATCCTCGCTGCCCTGCTGGAATACCGCCAATGGTCGGCCGGCGCCGATGAGGCGCAGGCGTTGGCGTGGATTGAATCGCCGCAGTTCCAGGCCGACTACGTTGCAGCCTCCGAACAGATCGCGGCGGAAAACGCGTGAAACGCGCTATTTCAACCAACGCAATCGCGCCCTTGATCTTGATCCCGTGAGGCCGTTGATCTTGATTGTGTGCCCCGTAAAGCGCCAGGGCCGACTGGAGGCGTTGGCCAAGCGGTCCCTGGCGTAGCCAGGGAAGACGGAACCGGAGGCGCTTCTATTCCGGGCCGTCGGCCGCTTGGGCGACGCCGGAGGGAGGGGACCCGCAGCGAAGCGTAGGGACCAAGCAGGGGCAAGCCTTTTTTGGTTACTTTTTGGGGCGTTTGCCAAAAAGTGACCCGGCGTAAGGCCGGAAAGGTGATTGTGCATCACCCTCGGTAATGGATATGTTCACGGTATTTGGATCCCGCTTTTGAGGGTTTCGGACATATCCATTTTCGCGGTGCGACCACCGACCGTTTCGCCCTTACGGCGACTCCCTTTTTGGCAGTCGCCCGGTGTGCCGGCCCAGCCAAAAAATAAGCAAAAAGGGCTTGCCCCTGCTTGGGCCCTCCGCTGCGCTACGGGTCCCCTCCCTCCGGCGTCGCTCAAGCGGACGACGGCCCGGAATAGAAGCGCCTCCGGTTCCGTCTTCCCCGGCTACGCCAGGGACCGCTTGATCAACGCCTCCAGTCGGCCCGGGCGCTTTACGGGGCATACAATCAAGATCAAGAGCCAGATCAACAGCAGATCACAAGCCAGATCACAAGCCAGATCACAAGCCAGATCACAAGCAGATCACAAGCAGATCAAAAGCCAGATCACGCGCTTGATCGAGTGCACTTCATGTGCAGCTTCGCTGCACGGCATTTATGCCTAATACCGGACACCGGCACCTGGCCCCTTCATTTCCCGTACCCCGCGCCGATGGCCTCTCAAAGGCCATAACAAAAACAATGCACGGAGTAGCGGACATGAACATGCGCAATCTTTCCATCAGCCGCCGTTTGTGGCTGATCCTGCTGGTGGCGGCGTTGATGCTGTGCGCCATGGCAGTGGCGATGGTCAGGCAGATCCACGATGACCTGTACGACGCCAAGGCGCAGAAGACCATGCACGTGGTGCAGACGGCCAGCGGCCTGCTGGATTACTACCACGGCCTGGAAACCGCCGGCACCCTGACCCGCGAGCAGGCCCAGGCGCAGGCCATGGCGGCAGTGGGCGGGCTGCGCTACAACCAGACCGATTACTTCTGGATCAACGACCTGCGCCCGGTGATGATCATGCACCCGGCCAACCCCAAGCTGAACGGCCAGGACCTGTCGGCCATCAAGGACCCGGACGGCGTCGAGGTATTCAATGCCATGGTCGCGCTGGCCAAGGCCCAGGGCGCCGGGGTGGTGAATTATCGCTGGCCCAAGCCGGGCGCCAGCGCGCCGGTGGAGAAAACCTCGTACATCAGCCTGTTCGCGCCCTGGGGCTGGATCATCGGTTCGGGCGTGTACGTGGACGACGTCGAGGCCGAGTTCCATCAGCAGGTGCTGAAGGCCGCGGCCATCAGCCTGGGCATCATCCTGATCATGGCGCTGCTGGTGATTCTGATCGCGCGCAGCATCGTCCGCCCGCTGAATACCGCGGTGCAGGCCATGGCCAGTATCGCCAGCGGCGACAGCGACCTGACCCGGCGCCTGGAGGAGCAGGGCAACGACGAGGTCACCCAACTGGCCCACCACTTCAACGCTTTCGTCGCCACCCTGCGCCAGGTGGTCAGCGACCTGCAACAATCGGCCACGCGCCTGGGCCAGGCCTCCGGTGAGCTGGAGGTGGAGGCCGACCAGGCGCAGGTGCGCAGCCAGCAGCAGTCGCAGCAGATGGAACTGGTGGCCACCGCGGTGAACCAGGTGACCTATGGCGTGCAGGACGTGGCCAAGAACGCCGAGCATGCGGCCAGCGAGATGCGCGACGCCGAATCCGAGGCCCAGCGCGGCCAGGCCAATATCGACAGCAGCCTGCGGCAGATCGACCAGTTGTCCGGCACCATCGGCCAGGCGGTCGAGGTGATTCGCACCCTGGCCAGCGAAAGCACACAGATTGGCAGCGTGCTGGAGGTCATCAGCGCCATTGCCGAGCAGACCAACCTGCTGGCGCTGAACGCGGCCATTGAAGCAGCGCGGGCCGGGGAACAGGGCAGGGGCTTTGCGGTGGTGGCGGACGAGGTGCGGCTGCTGGCCCAGCGCACGCAGAAATCAACGGCGGAAATCCAGGCGATGATCGAGCGCCTGCAGCGTCATTCCGACGCTGCGGTGAAGGTGATCGGCGACAGCAGCCGTGCCTCCCAGCTCACCATCGAACAGGCCAACCTGGCCGGCCAGAGCCTGGCGTCCATCAGCCAGGCGCTGAACAAACTCAACGGCCTGAATGCCTCCATCGCCAGCGCCACGCTGCAGCAGGCCCACGTGGTGGAAGACATCAACCAGAACGTCACCCAGGCCGCCGAACTGTCCCGCCACGCGGCGCAGGCAGCGGAACAATCCAACGGCGCCAGCGCGCAACTGAAAACCCTGAGCCAGCAGCTGGACAACGTGCTGCGTCGGTTCCGCGTGTAATACCTGTGGGAGCTGGCTTGCCAGCGAGTTTTTCGGGCCTCAAAAGCTCGCTGGCAAGCCAGCTCCCACAGGTTCAGGGCACTGATGTGACCTGAATCTTGCGGTCGCGCCGCTCATTGATCCACTCATCCACCTGCCCGCCAAATTCCGCCGGGGCCTTGCGCCCCACCTTGCGGGCCATGTCCAGGATGGTCTGCTGCGCCAGCGCCTCTTCCATGCGCTGCTGCGCCGTGAGCATGGCGCCGTGCACCGCGCAGCCACCTTCCAGCGCCCAGGCCGGCGGCTCGCCGTCGAACAGCGCGCAGCGGCCGCGGATCTCGCGGCAGTCGAAAATCAGCTTGCGCCCATCGATGGCATTGACCACGTCCAGCAGGCTGATCTCGTCCGCCGGCCGCGCCAGGCGGAAACCGCCGCGCACGCCTTCGGTGGCGGCCACCAGTTGCGCCTTCGCCAGCTTGGTAAAGATCTTCGCCAGGTAGTCCTGGGGCACGCCCTGCAGGTCGGCCAGGTCGCGCACGCTGGCCTCGCGGCTGTCGCCACCGGGGCCCACCAGGAAAATCAGGCAATGGATGCCGTATTCAACGCCCGCGCTGTAGAGCGACATGGGGGATCTCCGACTGAATGAGTCGCCATTCTAGCAATGCTCATGCAGCCCGGCAACGCAGCCTGTCCGATGGACGGGGGATTGCCAAATTAAACTACGACAAATATAGTCGCAGTTATCGAGGCGCACCCAGCCGCCTCCCTTGCCCCTCTGGAGCGCAGCATGCAACAGCACATCCTTATCCTTGGTGCCGGTTTCGGCGGTGTATGGACTGCCTTGGGCGCCACGCGCCTGTTCAACCAGCACGGCCACCACGACACCCGCGTCAGCCTGCTGGCGCCGCAGCCCGAGCTGCGCATCCGCCCGCGGTTCTACGAGCCCAACGCCCACCGCCTGGCGGCACCCATCGGTGAACTGCTGTACGCCGTGGGCGTGGAGTTCATCCAGGGCGCAGCGCAGTCCATCGACGTGGGGCATAAGCTGGTGCGCTACACCGACGCCCACGGTGCCATCCAGGCGGTGAGCTACGACAAGCTGGTGCTTGCCACCGGCAGCGGCCTGGCGCTGCCCGACACCCCCGGTGTGGCGGCCCACGCCTTCGACGTCGACCAGATCGAGCAGGCCATGCGCCTGGAAGCGCACCTCAAGGGCCTGGCCAGCCAGCCTGCCAGCCGTGCGCGCAACACCGTGGTGGTGGCCGGCGGTGGTTTCACCGGCATCGAGACCGCTGCGGAAATGCCGGCGCGGTTGCGTGAAATCCTCGGCGCCGACGCCGCAGTGGAGGTGATCATCGTTGACCGCGGCGCCCAGGTGGGCGGCAGCATGGGCGCGCAGATCGCCGAATCCATCGCCCAGGCCAGCGACGAGCTGGGCGTGAGCTGGCGCCTGCAGGCGTCGGTGGTGGCGGTGGACGAGCAGGGCGTGACCCTCGACGACGGCCAGCGCATCGAAGCCAGCACGGTGATCTGGACCACCGGCGTGCGCGCTCACGGCCTGACCACGCAGGTCCCCGGCGAGCGCGATGCCCTGGGCCGCCTGCACGTGGACAGCAGCCTCAAGGTGATTGGCCAGGATGACATCTTCGCCACCGGCGACGTCGCCCACGCCGCCACCGACGACCTGGGCAACCACGCCCTGATGACCTGCCAGCACGCGATCATGCTCGGCCGTTTCAGCGGCTACAACGTTGCCGCCCAGGTGCTGGGCCTTGAGCCGCTGCCGTACCGCCAGCCCAAGTACGTCACCTGCCTGGACCTGGGCGCCTGGGGCGCGGTGTACACCGAGGGCTGGGACCGCCAGGTGAAACTGGTGCGTGAGGAAGCCAAGGCGCTGAAGACCCAGATCAACACCGTATGGATCTACCCGCCAGCCGCCGACCGCGACGCCGCCTGGGCCGCCGCCGACCCACTGGTCCCGATCGCCTGACACCTCCCTCCGTAGCAGCGGCCAAAGGCCGCGTCCCCAGGCACCGCGGTGTCCAGGGACGCGGCCGTCGGCCGCTGCTACGGGGATTGGGGGCTCAGGCTGGGCTAAGTTTCGCTGCGTAGGCTGCTGCTTATCGTGAAACGGAGCAGCCCCGCATGAAACCTCTCACCGCAGCCGACTGGCTGAACAAGGTCCCCGAAGTGACGCTGTCCTTCTGGGTGATCAAGATCATGTCCACCACCGTGGGCGAAACCTGCGCGGACTACCTGGCGGTCGACGTCGGCCTCGGCCAGGCGGTGACCAGCATCGGCATGGCCGTGCTGCTGGCCATCGCCCTGGCCACCCAGCTGCGCACCCGGGCGTACACCCCGTGGGTGTATTGGCTGTCGGTGGTGCTGGTGAGCATCGTCGGCACGCAGATCACCGACGTGCTCACTGACAAGCTCGGCGTCAGCCTGTACGCCAGCACGGCGGTGTTCTCGGTGCTGCTGGCGCTGCTGTTCGCGGCCTGGTTCGCGGTGGAGCGCAGCCTGTCCATCCAGGCCATCGTCACCCCGCGGCGCGAGCTGTTCTATTGGGCCACGGTGCTCTGCACCTTCGCCCTGGGCACCGCCGCCGGCGACCTGGCCACCGAGGCGCTGGGCCTGGGCTTCACCCTGGGCGCGGTGATCTTCGGCGCGCTGATCGCCGCCACCCTGGTGGCCTGGCGCCTGGGCGCCAACGCCGTGCTGACCTTCTGGATCGCCTACATCCTCACCCGACCCTTCGGCGCCTCCCTGGGCGACCTGCTCACCCAGGCCAAGACCTACGGCGGCCTGGGCATGGGCGCCGCCTGGACCAGCGCGATCTTCCTCTGCGTGATCCTGATGCTGGTCAGCGTGGCGCAATGGAGCGTCAGCCGCCAGCGGCTTGCCCACTGAATACTCCTTCACCCTGACTCAAGGAACTTCCCATGCATTACGTCAAACACCTGGTACGCAAGACCGCTATCCTCGCCGCCATCGCCCTGCTGGGCGTGGCCACCGGCTGCTCGAAACCGCCGGAGGCCGCCAAGCCGGCCGCCGCCGGCAGCACCCAGGCCGCGGCCACGCGGCTGGGCGACCTGTCGGCGTTCCAGGCCATCGCCAGCGACGTGGCGGGCCTGGTGGACAAGAACCAGCTGCCTGCGGCGAAAGCCCGCATCAAGGACCTGGAACTGGCCTGGGACGGTGCCGAGGCGGGCCTCAAGCCACGCGCCGCCAGCGACTGGCATAAACTCGACGATGCCATCGACAAGGCGCTGGAGGCCTTGCGCGCCGGCACCCCGGTGCAGCAGGATTGCCAGGCGGCGATGACCGCGCTGCTGGCGACCTTCACGTCGTTGCAAGGCGGCAAATAACCCCGGCGCGCGCCGATCGAGGAAAGGGCCAACGATGCGAATCCTGCTGGTGGAAGACGACCCCATGATCGGCGAGGCGGTGCAGGGCGCGCTCACCGACAACGGCGACGCCGTGGACTGGGTCACCGATGGCCTCGCGGCGCTGGCCACCCTGCGCACCCAGCACTACGACCTGGTGCTGCTGGACCTGGGCCTGCCCGGCAAGGACGGCCTGGGCGTGCTCGACAGCCTGCGGGCCGCCCGGCACACCGCGCCGCTGCTGATCATCACCGCCCGTGACAGCCTCGACGACCGCCTGCGCGGCCTCGACGGCGGCGCCGATGACTACCTGCTCAAACCCTTCCACATGGCCGAACTGCTGGCGCGCATGCGCGCGGTGGTGCGCCGCCGCGGCGGCAGCGCGCAACCGCTGCTGGGCAACGGCGTGGTCAGCCTCGACCCGGTGACCAAGTTGGCCAGCAGCCCCGAGGCCAGTGACGTGCAACTGTCCAACCGCGAGTTCGCGCTGTTGCAGGCGCTGCTGCTGCGCCCCGGCGCGATTCTGTCGCGCAGCGAGCTGGAGGACCGCATCTACGCCTGGGGCAACGAGGTGGAGAGCAACGCCGTGGAGTTCCTGATCCACTCGTTGCGCCGCAAGCTGGGCAGCCAGGTGATCAAGAACGTCAGGGGGATGGGATGGCTGGTCGCAAAAGACGCCTGAACGAGTCCATCCAGCTTCGCCTGTCGGTAACCCTGTCGGCGGCCATCCTGGTGGTGGCGATCGTCGCTGGGGTGTTTGCCTTTGTCTCCGCCTTCGATGAGGCGCTGGAGATGCAGGACAACACCCTGCGCCAGATGGCCACGCTGTTCGACCGCCAGCACATGACCCTGGCATACCCGGCGGCCGGCCAGGCCATCAAGGGCGACGATGAAGAGTCGCGCATCATCGTCCAGTACCTGGCCGACGGCAGCCACGCCCTGGGGCAGGATGATGCCGCGCTGCCGTTGCCGCTGCCCACTGATTTGGCCGACGGCCTCTCCACCCAACAGGTGGGCGGCGAGCCGTTTCGCGTGCTGGTGCACACCACCGCCAGCGGCCAGCGCATTGCCGTGGCCCAGGAAACCGGCACCCGCGACCGTGAGGCACGGGAAAGCGCCTGGCGCGGGCTGTTGCCTTTTTTGATTCTGTTCCCGGTGCTGCTGATGGTGGTGGCTGACCTGGTGCGCAAGGTGTTCCGCCCCATCGCCCAGCTGGCCAGCGAGGTGGAGCAACGCGACGACCAGCAACTGCACCCCATGGACGAGCAGCACCTGCCCAGCGAGATCCGCGCCTTCGTGCTGGCCATCAACGGCCTGCTGGGGCGGGTGGCCGGGGCCATGGATGAGCAGCGCCGCTTCGTCGCCGACGCCGCCCACGAGCTGCGCTCGCCGTTGGCCGCGTTGTCGCTGCAGGCCGAACGGCTGGCGGCGGCGCCCATGCCGGCGCTGGCTCAGCAGCGGCTGGCCACCCTGCAGCTGGGCATCGAACGGGGCAAGCAACTGGTGGAGCAACTGCTGGCGTTGGCCGCGGCCCAGGAGGGCGGCGCCTCGGCCGAGACGGCGGTGGTGCATGAGGTCTTTCGCCAGGTGCTGGAAGCCCTGTGGCCGCTGGCCGAAGCCAAGGGCATCGACCTGGGCGTGGAACCCGGGCCGGCGCTGACCCTGCCGCTCAGCCCGTTGGCGCTGCACACCCTGGTGCGCAACCTGTTGGACAACGCCATCCGCTACACGCCGCCCGGCGGCCGGGTCGACCTGGCCGTGGCGCTGGCCGACGGCGGGGCGCTGATCCAGGTGCGCGACAGCGGCCCGGGCATCGCCGAGGCCGAGCGCGAGCGCGTGTTCGATCCCTTCTACCGTAGCCTGGGCACCCGCGAAAGCGGCTCGGGCCTGGGCCTGTCCATCGTCCAGGCCATCGCCGTGCGCCACGGCGCACGCGTCAGCCTCGCCACCAACCCCTCCGGCACCGGCCTGTGCGCATCAGTCCGGTTCCCCACCCCCCCGTAGCAGCTGCCGAAGGCTGCGTCCGGACGCGCCACAGCATGCCTGGCACAACGCCGCGCCCATGGACGCGGCCTGGTGGCCGCTGCGACGGGGGATCCGTTATCATCGGCGCTATATAACCAGGTAAATAGCGACCGAGGGGCGCACACGCATGTCGAAGACAACCGTTCAGGGGCTGCTGGCCGGCCTGGCCATGGCCAGCGCCGTGGCCGCTCACGCCCAGGACACGATCCAGGTCACCTACGCCGGTTCCATGGGTGTGGTGATGGACAAGGCACTGGGCCCGGCGTTTGCCCAGCGCGAGCACGTGGCGTACCAGGGCCAGGGGCAGGGCGCCTATGGCATGGCGCGGTTGCTGGCGTCGAAGAAGGTGGTGGCGGATGTGTTCGTGTCCATCACCCCCGGGCCCATCGAGGTGCTCAAGCAGGCGGGGCTGGTGGACCAGGCGGTGCCGGTGGCCAGCACGCGCATGGTCATCGCCTACAACCCCAAGAGCCGGTTCGCCAGCCAGTTGCAGGCCGCCAGCCAAGGCACCCAGCCGTGGTGGCAGGTGCTGCAGCGCCCCGGCCTGCGCTTTGGCCGCACCGATGCGGCCACCGACCCCCAGGGCCAGAACATCATCTTCACTTTCAAGCTGGCGGAGAAGTATTACCAGCAGCCGGGCCTGGCCAAGGCCGTGTTGGGTGATGACCAGAACCCCGAGCAGGTGTTCGGCGAGGGCGGCCTGCTGACGCGCCTGGAGTCGGGGCAGGTGGACGCAGCGTCCGGTTATGAAAGCGCCACCCTGTCGGCCAAGCTGCCCTACATTGCCCTGCCCGATGAGATCAACCTGAGCAACCCCACCTTCAGCCACGACTGGTACGACACCGTCAGCCTCAGCCTGCCCGGCAAGGACGGCAACGCCCAGGTGGTCACCCCGCAGCCGCTGGTGTTCTACGCCGCCGTGCTGAAGAACGCGCCGGAGCCGGCGCGCGCCAAGGCGTTTGTCAGCTACCTGCAATCGGCGGCAGGCCAGCAGCTGTTCCAGGCCAACGGCTACGGCCAGCCCAAGGGCCCGGCGCTGTGACCGCATGAGGCGCGCAGGCTCGGCGTGGCTGGGGCTGCCGGCGCTGCTGGTGCTGGTGGCGCCGTTGCTGGCCCTGGTGGCCGCTACCGGTTGGGCGCATCTGCAACTGGCGTACGGTGACTGGAACGCGGTGGCTGTGTCGCTGGGGCTGACGGCCCTGTCGATGCTGCTGATCGTGCTGCTGGGCACGCCGCTGGCGTTCTGGCTGGCGCGCACCCAGGCACGCTGGCGCGGGCTGGTGGAAGGCGCGGTGCTGCTCAACCTGCTGACCCCGCCGCTGGCCATGGGCATCGTATTGGTGACGGCCTATGGACCCTACGGCTATTTCGGCGAAGGGCTGCAGCACCTGGGCCTGAGCCTGAACAACAACCCGCCGGCCTTCGTGCTGGCGCAGGTGTATGGAGGGCTGGCGTACTACGTGCTGTGCGCGCGCAATGCCTTCGAGCAGGTGCCGCGCAGCCTGGAAGAGGCGGCGCGCAGCCTGGGCAGCACGGCGGGTGAGGTATTCTGGCGGGTGACGGTGCCGCTGGCGCGACGCAGCCTGGCCAACGGCCTGGCCATTACCTGGGCGCGGGTGATCGGTGAGTTCGGGATAGTGATGGTCTTCGCCTACTTCCCCCAGGGCATCCCGGTGAAGTTGTTCGTCAACCTGCAGAACGAGGGGGTGGACGCGGTGTATGCGTTGCTGTGGCTGTTGCTGCTGGTGACCTTGCCGTTTCCGCTGTGGTGTTTGCGGGGGCGGCATCGTGAGCAGGCCATGAGCTGACGCGGCCTGCGGCCGCTGCTACGGGGCTCGTCGCAGCAACTATCTTGAATTGGCGTCGTCTGCATCGCGACTAAAGTCGGCTCCTACACCGTTCGTGGTAGGAGCCGGCCTTGGCCGCGATATGGGGTATACGCATTCGCGTAGCAGCTGCCGCCAGGCTGTGTCAGTTGAGGTGCGCCTTGAGTTCCAGGCCGGCCTGGCGCATGGCTGCCTTGACCTCGGGGATGTTGCTCAGCGGGTTGAGCAGCCCGTAGTCATGGATCATGCCGTTGTAGCGCACGGCGGTCACGTCCACGCCGGCGGCGTCCAGCTTGCGGGCGTAGGCCTCGCCTTCGTCGCGCAGCACGTCCAGGCCGGCGGTCTGCACCAGGGCCGGTGGCAGGCCCTTGAGCTGCTCGGGGCTGGCTTGCAACGGTGAGGCATGGATCTCGGCGCGCTGGGCGGCGTCGGTGGTGTAGCTGTCCCAGAACCAGGTCATCATGTTCTTGGTCAGGAAGTGCCCCTCGGCGTACTGCTGGTACGAGCCATTGTCAAAGTGCGCGTCGGTCACCGGCCACAGCAGCAGCTGGAACTTCAGTTGCGGGGCGCCCTGTTCCTTGGCCATCAGCGCCACCACCGCGGCCATGTTGCCGCCCACGCTGTTGCCCGCTACCGCCAGGCGCTTGCCGTCCACGCCAATCTGCTGGCCATGCTCGGCCACCCAGCGGGTCGCGGCATAGACCTGGTTGATGGCGGTGGGGTAGTGCGCTTCCGGCGACGGCGTGTAGTCGACGTACACCGCTACGGCGCCGGAATTCACCACCAGGTCGTGGATCAGGCGGGCGTGGGTCGGGTAGTCGCCCAGCACCCAGCCGCCGCCGTGGAAGAACATGAACACCGGCAGCTCCCCCTTCACCTTGGCCGGCCGCACGATGGTCAGCTTGATGGCCTGGCCGTTGGCCTGGATGGTCTTGTTGCTGACCTCGGTGCCGCTGAGGTCAACCTTCACCGAGTTCTGCGCGCCGGTCAGCACCGCACGGGCGTCCTTGGGGCTCAGCTGTTCGAGTGGCTTGCCACCGCCGGCATTGAGCGCGTCGAGGAACGCCTGGGTGTGGTGCTCGGCGCCGGTGTCGGCGGCGAAGGCGTTGTTGATGGACAGGGCCAGCAGGGAAGCGGTGAGGGCTTTGCGAATGGTCATGAGGTTGTTCCTTCAAACGTTGTGTGGTTGGTATGGGGGCCACTTTACGGAGGATGACATGAAGGGACAATTAGCCTTATTTGAGAAATATTGATTCTGAATTGGGGACAATTAAGGGGTGGCCTGCCCCTTGCTACGGCTGCTAGTGCAAGACCCATCCCTAGCGTTTGGTGGAGGTAGGCATGTTGATCACGAAATCGTTGTTGGCGGTGGCCATGGGCGTGGTGTTGTCGGCGTCCGTGGTGCTGATACCCGATTCACTCGGCGGTTTTTCCAGTGTCCATGCCAAGGAGGGCGGCAGCGGTGGCCATGGTGGCGGTAGCGGAGGTGGAGGTAGCGGCGGAGGCGGAGGCAGTGGTGGTGGCAGCGGAGGCGGCGGAGGCAGTGGTGGCAGCGGAGGCGGCGGCAACAGTGGCAGTGGTGGCAGCCACGGTGGTTCCGCCAGCAGCGGCGGCACCCATGGCGACGGCCACGCAGGCGCCTCGACCTCCGGCCGCAGCGGCACCCACGCCGAAGCGGGCGACAACCACGGCGTGCACGCTGCCGGTGAAGTGGGCGATGACCACGGCGCCCACGCCGCGGGCGAGCCAGGTGACGATCGCGGCGGCAGCTGATACTGGCGCAACACTAGCCCCATGAACGGGGCAAATCCCCAGGGACGGGGCCTTTGCCCCATACCCGCTGGGTATCGCACCAGACCTTGCGCCTATTGGCGCCCGCGCCCGCAAAGGGTGAAGATGTAGCCACCAATAAAAACAATCAGAGTACCCCCGCCATGCACACGCCTTTACTGGGCCAGCGCAGCGAAGTCTTTCACCTGGCCGACCCCCACGCGGTGTCGCAGTACGTCAACCAGCACGTGGGCAACCATTGCATCCAGCTGCCGCGCGCCAGCCGTCCGCTGGCCCACCTCAGCCATCGCTCGTTCGCCGAGCTGGACCTGTGCCGCCTGGGCTACGGCGCCGCCGTGCGCGTGGTGTCGCCGGCGCTGGAGCGCTTTTTCCACCTGCAGGTGCTGCTGCACGGCCATTGCCTGTGGCGCCATGGCCGCGAAGCCCATTACCTGGCGCCGGGCGAGTTGCTGCTGATCAACCCCGACGAGCCGGTGGACCTGACCTATTCGGCCGACTGCGAGAAATTCATCGTCAAGGTGCCGGTGCGCCTGCTTGACGGCCTGTGCCAGCAGCAGCGCTGGGCACTGCCAGCGGGTGGCGTGCGCTTCGGCCAGCAGCGCTACCGGCTCGACCAGCTGCCCAGCCTGGTGAGCCTGCTGGGCATGGTCTGCCAGGAGGCGGAAGAGGCCTGCACGCCGCCACGGGTGCAGGCCCACTACACGCAGATCATCGCCAGCAAACTGCTGGAGCTGACCAACGTGGTGCCCCTGACCGGCGACGAGCCGCCCATGACCTTCGAACGGGTGGTGGAGCACATCGACCGCCACCTGGGCCAGGACCTGGCCCCTGAAGCCCTGGCCCAGGTGGCGCAGGTGAGCGTGCGCAGCCTGTATGGCCTGTTCGAGCGCAACGCCAGCACCACGCCCGCGCAGTACATTCGCCACCGCCGGCTGGCGCGTATCCATGCCTGCCTGGGCGACCCCACCTGCAAGGTCCGCAGCCTGTCCGAGCTGGCCATGGACCATGGCTTCATGCACCTGGGGCGCTTTGCCGAGCAGTACCGCAAGCAGTTCGGCGAGCTGCCGTCCGAGACCATGAAGCGCCGCCGCGACGGCCTTGCACGCAACGGATAGCGGTCTGCACGGATCGGCTATCGGCCATACCCACCCATTCGTACGCTGGAGGTGCCTGAACAATAACAACGGAGGCCCCGGCCATGACCCTGGGAATCGATTACCTCAATGCCTTGCTGCAGGAAGACCGCGCGCAGGGCATCTACCGCTGCAAGCGCGAGATGTTCACCGACCCGCGGCTGTTTGACCTGGAGATGAAGCACATCTTCGAGGGCAACTGGCTGTACCTGGCCCACGAAAGCCAGGTCCCCAACGTCAACGACTACTACACCACCCAGATGGGCCGCCAGCCCATCTTCATCGCCCGCAACAAGGCCGGCGAGCTCAACGCCTTCCTCAACGCCTGCAGCCACCGCGGCGCCATGCTGTGCCGGCACAAGACCGGCAACCGCAGTTCCTACACCTGTCCCTTCCACGGCTGGACTTTCAACAACGCCGGCAAGCTACTGAAGGTGAAAGACCCGGCCGAGGCCGGCTACCCGTCAAGCTTCAACTGCGAAGGCTCCCACGACCTGACCAAGGTCGCGCGCTTCGAGTCCTACCGCGGCTTCCTGTTCGGCTCCCTGAACCCCGACGTGCCACCGCTGGTGGAACACCTGGGCGAGTCGGCGAAAATCATCGACATGATCGTCGACCAGTCCCCCGAAGGCCTGGAGGTGCTGCGCGGCTCCAGCAGCTACGTCTACGAAGGCAACTGGAAGCTCACCGCCGAAAACGGCGCCGACGGCTACCACGTCAGCGCCGTGCACTGGAACTACGCCGCCACCCAGCAGCAACGCCAGCAGCGCGAAGCTAACGCGGCCGCCAAGACCATGAGCGCCGGTGGCTGGGCCAAGCAGGGCGGCGGTTTCTACTCCTTCGACAAGGGGCACATGCTGCTCTGGACCCGCTGGTCTAATCCCCAGGACCGCCCGCTGTACGAGCGCCGCGACGAGCTGGCGCAACAGTTCGGCAGCGCCCGCGCCGACTGGATGATCCAGAACTCGCGCAACCTGTGCCTGTACCCCAACGTCTACCTGATGGACCAGTTCAGCTCGCAGATCCGCATCGCCCGGCCCATCGACGTCAATCGCACCGAAATTACCATCTACTGCATTGCGCCCAAGGGCGAGAGCGATGCCGCGCGCGCCCAGCGCATTCGCCAGTACGAGGACTTCTTCAACGTCAGCGGCATGGCCACCCCCGACGACCTGGAGGAGTTCCGCTCCTGCCAGCTGGGCTACCAGGGCAGCACCACCGCCTGGAACGACATGTCCCGCGGCGCCGCCCACTGGGTGGAAGGCGCCGACGCCGCCGCGGTGGAAATCGACTTGCACCCGCAGCTCAGCGGCGTGCGCACCGAGGACGAAGGCCTGTTCGTGATGCAGCACAAGTACTGGCAGCAGACCATGATCCAGGCCCTGCAGGCCGAGCGCATCGCCGTGGAGGTGGTGCAATGATCAGCCATGACGCCGTGCGCGATTTCCTCTACCGCGAAGCCCGTTACCTGGACGACAAGGCCTGGGACGACTGGCTGGAACTGTACGCCCCGGACGCGACCTTCTGGATGCCCAGCTGGGACGACAACGACGAACTGACCCAGGACCCGCAACGGGAGATTTCGCTGATCTGGTACGGCCGCCGCGACGGCCTGGAAGACCGTGTGTTCCGCATCAAGACCGAGCGCTCCAGCGCCAGCATTCCCGACACCCGCACCTCGCACAACCTCAGCAACATCGAGCTGCTGGAACAGCGCGACGGCGTGGCCCAGGTGCGCTTTAACTGGCTCACCCTGAGCTTTCGCTACAAGACCGTGGACAGCTACTTCGGTACCAGCTTCTACACCCTCGATACCCGTGGCGAGCGGCCATTGATCAAGGCCAAGAAGGTGGTGCTGAAGAATGACTACGTGCGCCAGCTGATCGACATCTACCACATCTGAGGCGGCCAGCATGACCTACAAGATCGCACTGAATTTCGAAGATGGCGTCACCCGTTTCATCGACAGCAGCGCCGCCGAGACCGTGGCCGACGCCGCCTACCGCCAGGGCATCAACATCCCCCTGGACTGCCGCGACGGCGCCTGCGGCACCTGCAAATGCTTCGCCGAGGCGGGCCGATACGAGCTGGGCGAGGAATACATCGAAGACGCCCTGACCGAAGAGGAAGCGGCCCAAGGCTTTGTGCTGACCTGCCAGATGCGCGCACAAAGCGACTGCGTGGTGCGCGTGCCGGCGTCCTCGGACGTGTGCAAGACCAGGCAGGCCAGGTACGAGGCCACCATCAGCGCCGTGGAGCAGTTGTCCGACACCACCATCGCCCTGAAGATCAAGGGCGATGCCCTGAGCCAGTTGGCCTTCCTGCCGGGGCAGTACGTGAACCTGCAGGTGCCGGGCAGCGAGCACAGCCGTGCCTATTCCTTCAGCTCGCTGCAACGCAATGGCGAGGTCAGCTTCCTGATTCGCAACGTGCCCGGCGGCTTGATGAGCAGCTTCCTGACCGGCCTGGCCAAGGCCGGCGACAGCATGACCCTGGCAGGTCCGTTGGGCAGCTTCTACCTGCGCGACATCCGTCGGCCGCTGTTGCTGTTGGCGGGCGGCACGGGCCTGGCGCCGTTCACCGCCATGCTCGAACGCATTGCCGAGCAGGGCAGCGAGTACCCGATGCACTTGATCTATGGCGTGACCCACGACATCGACCTGGTGGAAACCGCGCGGCTGGAAGCCCTGGCGGCGCGCATTCCGAACTTCACCTACAACGCCTGCGTGGCCAGCCCTGATAGCACCTACCCGCGCAAAGGCTACGTGACCCAGCATATCGAGCCTGTGCACCTCAACGACGGTGACGTGGATCTGTACCTGTGCGGCCCGGCGCCGATGGTGGAGGCGGTGAGCGCTTACCTGCGTGACCAGGCCATCGTGCCCGCCAACTTTTACTTCGAAAAATTCGCTGCGGCTTGATGCCCCCATCACCGTAGCCGCTGCCGAAGGCTGCGCTGGCCTTGAGCCCCGCTGGAAATCTTCAGGGTTCACCCCGGCCAGCGCAGCCTGGCGGCAGCGGCTACAGAGGACACCTCATGAACCGATTCGAGAACAAAATTGCCTTGGTCACCGGCGCCGCCCAGGGCATCGGCCTGGGTGTGGCCCAGCGCCTGGCCGCCGAAGGCGCGCGGTTGGTGTTGGTGGACCGCTCCGAGCTGGTCTACGAACTGGAGGCGCTGCCCAACCAGCCGCTGGTGCTGACCGCCGACCTTGAGCAATACGGCGAGTGCGCGCGGGTGGTGGCAGCGGCGGTCAAGCACTTCGGCCGCCTGGACATTCTGATCAACAACGTCGGCGGTACGATCTGGGCCAAGCCGTTCGAGCACTACGAAGCGCAGCAGATCGAGGCCGAAGTGCGCCGCTCGCTGTTCCCCACCCTGTGGTGCTGCCACGCGGCGCTGCCGGTGATGCTGGGGCAGGGCAGTGGCGCGATCGTCAACGTCTCGTCCATCGCTACCCGCAGCCTCAACCGCGTGCCCTACGGCGCGGCCAAGGGCGGGGTGAACGCGCTCACCGCCTGCCTGGCGTTCGAGACTGCTGGGCGCGGCGTGCGCGTCAATGCCACGGCGCCGGGCGGCACCGAAGCGCCGCCACGGCGTATTCCGCGCAACAGCGCCGCGCAAACCGAAGAGGAACAAGCCTGGTACCAGCAGATCGTCGACCAGACCCTGGGCAGCAGCCTGATGCATCGGTACGGCACGGTGGACGAGCAGGTGGGGGCGATTCTGTTCCTGGCCTCGGACGAGGCCTCGTACATTACCGGGGTGACCTTGCCGGTGGGCGGTGGCGACCTGGGCTGAGGTTACGCCTGTAGCCGTTGGCGCAGGCTATCCCAGCCGCCAACGACCTCAAGCGTACGCGCGGGCCACCGCAGCCTGGCGGCAGCGGCTACCAGGCCGTGCAACACGCTGGCGCGCGGCGGAGCCGGTGCAGGTTCCACCACCGCCAGCACCGGCGGCCGCACCCGCGCCCGCGCCAGGTTGCGCACGATGCGGAACAGCCCGCTGGGCCGCACTTCCCCCTGCTGCACGCCAAAGCGCAGCCACGCCTCCTGCACCAGGCGTTCAGCCTGGTCGCGGCAGCCGACAATGGCGGCGGCGTAGTTGATCAGCGCCTTGCGCTGGGTCAGGTAGAGGTCGAGCTTTGCCGTGCAAGGGTTCACGATCAGTCACCGGTCGTGGGGGAAGACAGGGTGATTCTAGATGCAATGCGAATCATTATCAATGACGATTCCTGATTTATGCACACTCACCCCCATCGCAACGTATCCAAGCGGATAATTGCCAACCCCTGCATCTGTCTCTAGTCTTGGCACCATCGCCAGACTCACGATGGACAGGCGCTTGGATGGCTGGGTGAGCCCCTCATGATTCGTATTGGAAACGTCACAGTCTCGTTGGCCCTGCGCGAAATTCGCCAGGGCGCGGTGCCGGTCAAACTGGGCAGCCGCGCGTTCGACATCCTCGAAATGCTGATCGCCGCGCAAGGCCAGCTGGTCAGCAAGGATGAGCTGCTGGCGCGGGTGTGGCCCGACGCGGTGGTGGAAGAGAACAACCTGCAGGTGCACATCTCGGCCTTGCGCAAGGCCCTGGGCGACTCGCGCGAGCGCATCCGCACAGTGGCCGGGCGCGGTTACCGGCTGGTGCTCGACCCGGAACCTGCGCCCGCGGCGCCGGCCAGCGGGGCGCGCGACGGCCTGCTGATTGCCCTGCTGGAGCGCCTGGGCCTGCACGACATGCTCGAGGCGCCCGTGCCCAGCCTGCCCGAGCTGCCGCCTGCGGTGCTGCCCGGCGCGCCCATTGTCTATGTGGTGGACGACGAAGCCAGCGTGCGCGACGCCCTGGCGCGGCTGCTGCGTTCCGCTGACATCGCGGTACAAACCTTTGCCTGTGCCGAGGACTTCCTTGCCTGCGGGTTCGAGCAACGCCTGGCCTGCCTGGTGCTGGACGTGAACCTGCAGGTGGGCACCGGCTTCGACCTGCAGGCCGACCTGCAGCGGCGTGGCAGCCAACTGCCGATCATCTTCATGACCGGCTACGGCACCATTCCCATGTCGGTCAAGGCCATGAAGGCCGGGGCCCAGGAGTTCCTCACCAAGCCGTTCGACGAGGGCGAACTGCTGGGCGCCATCGACCGCGCCCTGGCCGGCGCCCGCCAGCGTTTCGCCGCCCAGGCCCAGGCCCGCGAGGTACGCGGCCGCTACCACACTCTTACCCCACGTGAACGGCAAGTGCTGGGGCTGCTGATCGAGGGCAAGGTCAACAAGCAGATTGCCGCCGCCCTGGGCACCCGCGAGGTCACGGCCAAGGTGCACAAGAAACACGTCATGGCCAAGATGCGCGCCGCCACCCTGGTGGAACTGGTGCGCCTGTGCGAACAGATCGGTGTAGACCCGGCCAGGGTCGACGCCCATGCCGGCTGAGCGGGTCGACTACCGCCAGCAACTGGGCGGTTTCAACGAACAATGGCTCAAACACCTCACCTGGCGCCTGCTACTGGTGGACGGCGAGGTGGCCCGCTACCGGGTGCGCTCACCCATTTCCGCCCGCGACTGGCTGATAGCGCGCCCGGCGGCGTTGCCTTCCGAAGGTGGTTTCCGGCGCCTGCACCAGGAGTTCGATTTCCGCCAGCACCTGCATCCCGCCTGGGCCATTGTGCCGGTGGCGCTGATCAGCGCCGTGGATGGCCCGCTGCTGGTGCTGGACGACAGCCAGGGCCGCGGCCTGCACGAGGTGATGGGCGACCACCTGTCTATCCTGCGTTTCCTGCGCCTGGCGCTGGGCGCCACCCATGCCCTGGGCCAGGCGCACCGGGCGGGCATCCTGCACCGTGACATCAAGCCCTGCAATTTGGTCGAGGGCGCCGACGGCCACGTGCGCCTGATGGCGTTTTCACTGGCCTGCCAGCGTGACGCGCCGGTGCCGGCCGCCGAGGCCATCTGTGGCAGTTTCGCCTACATGTCGCCCGAGCAGGGCGGCCGCGTGGGCCATGAAGTGGACGAGCGCAGCGACCTGTACGCGCTGGGCGTCAGCTTCTACGAAATGCTCACCGGCCAGTTGCCGTTCGAGGGCAACGACCCCGTGGAGTGGCTGCACCAGCACCTGGCGCTGCAGCCGGCGCCGCTGGAAAGCCTGCGGCCCGCAGTGCCAGCGGCGCTGACCGGGCTGGTGTTCAAGCTGCTGGCCAAGCGCGCGGATGAACGCTATGCCGACACCGACGAACTGGCTGCCGACCTGCGCCTGTGCCTGGCGCAATGGACCGAATTCCAGGGCATTCACCCCTTCGAACCCGGCGCCCGCGGCAGCCGCGCCCACGGGGTGATCAGCGCCACGCTGCCGGGGCGCCAGCGCGAGTGCGCGGTGCTGCATGACCGGGTGCTGCGCTGCGCGGTCACCGGCGAAGGCGAGCGGGTGCTGCTCAGCGGCCCGCTGGGCAGCGGCAAGACCGCGCTGGTGCGCCAGGTGCACCAGGACCTGGTGGCCGGCAGCATTCTGTTTGCCGTTGGCCGCTTTGACCACGCCGGCCTGACCACGCCTTACGCGGCGGTGTCCACGGCCCTGCGCAGCCTGGTGCTGCGGGTGTTGGGCGAACACCCCGAGGGCCTGGCGCAGTGGCGCAGCCGCCTGCTGCTGGCCTTGGGCGACGGCGTGGCGCCGCTGCTGGCGCTGGTACCCGAACTTGCGCTGGTGCTGGGGCAACACGCGCCAGTGCCCGAGCCCGCCCGTGCCGACGGCAGTGACCGCCTGCAGTCGCTGCTGCGCGCCTGCCTTGCCGTGTTTGGCCGGCCCGGCACGCCGCTGCTGCTGTTTTTCGACAACACCCAGGGCCTGGACAGCCACAGCCTGGCGCTGCTGCACAACCTGGTCGAGGCGCCCCTGGCCCACGTGGTGCTGGTGCTGGCCAGCCGCGACAGCGTGCCAGGCAGCCTGACCCAGGCCGTGAAGCGCGGTGGTGGCCATTGCACCGAGCTTGCGTTGCTGCCGCTGGAACCCGATGGCGTGCTGGCCATGGTCAACAGCCTGTTGGGCAGCGAGGGGCCGGCCTTGCTGCCGCTGGCCGAGGTTATCCACGCCAAGAGCGGCGGCAACCCGCTGTTCATCCAGCAGTTGGTGCGCACCTTGCTGGAAGAAAAACGCCTGGTGCCCCGGCCTGGCGGGCTCGGCTGGGCCTGGGACCAGCAGGCGCTGGAGGCCTGCCCGCTGGCCGACAACGTCGTCGACCTGCTGCTCACGCGCATGGCCCGCCTGCCGCGCCGCAGCCGTTGGCTGCTGGGGCTGCTGGCGCTGATCGGCACCCGCGCCGACCTGGCGCACATCGCCCACCTGGGCCGCCTGGCGCCGGCGCGCACGCGGCTGGCGCTGGCCCCGGCGCTGCAGGCCGGGCTGTTGCTGGGCGACGGCGAGGGCTGGTGCTTCAGCCACGACCGCGTGCGCGACACCGCCTACCACGCTATCGCTCCGCGCCTGCGCGCCTTGCAACACACGCGCCTGGCGCACCTGCTGATCCAGGCCATGGACGACAGCCGCGCGCCGGGCTACCTGTTCCGCATCGCCCTGCATATCCAGCAGTGCGCCCACGAACAGCTGCAGGAGGCCGACCTGCGGGTGTTCGTCGACGCCCTGCTGCGGGCGGCGCAGCGGGCCCGCGACAGCTCGACCTTGCCCTTCGCCCTGCAGTACCTGCGCCTGGCCCGCGAGCTGGCTGGCTGCCCGCGTTGGGTGCAGGCCCCGCAGCAGCGCGACGCCATGGACATGCTGTACGCCCAGTGCCTGATGAACAGCGCCGATTACGCCGGCGCCCATGCCTGCATCGACCAGATCCTCGATCGCGCCGACTCGCTGACCCAGGTGTCGGCCCTGTATGTGCTGAAGATCGAGGCGCTGTCGCTGGCCGACAACTACGCCGCCAGCCTGCACACCGGGCGCGCCGGCCTGGCGCTGTTCGGCATCGAATTCAGCGGCCATGACCGCGACCAGCTGCGCCTGCAGGTCAGCCAGGCCTTGGGCGACCGGCCGATCGACGCCTTGCTCGCGCACCAGGCGGTGAACAACTCCTTCATCGCCGCCGCCCTGGAGCTGATGGCGGCGATGATCATCCCGGCCATTCACGTGGAGCGCGAGCTGGCCTTGCCGCTGCTGGCGCGCATGCTGCAGATGACCGTGCGCCACGGCGTCAGCCCAGCGTCGGTGCCGGGCCTGGCCTGGTTCGGCGTGCTGCTGGCCGATGAATACGGCGCCTATGCAGAGGGCCAGCACTACGTCGAGGTGGCGGTGCGCCTGGAGCAGGCCCTGGGCCTGGGCAGCGGGCAAGTCTCCACGCAGCTGGCCTTGGGCCGCACCAGCGCCTGGACACGCTCGCTGGCGTTCTCGTTGGAGTGCGGCGAGCAGGCGTTCGCCGCTGGCCGCCGCGAGGGGCGGGCGGCGCTGAGCTGCTACGCGTGCCACCACATGGTCAGCATCCTGCTGGTGATGGGCGGCCCGCTTGCGCGCGTGGCCCAGCGCCTGGACGCAGCCCTGGGCGTGGCCGACGCTGCCGGTTTCGCCGACAGCCGCCTGCTGCTTGAAATCCAGCAGGCCTACGTGCGCGGCCTGCGGGATGCCGACAGCCCGGCGCACGGCGACCCGCTGCTGCCCTGGCAGGCCCGGGTCGAGGCCAGCAGCATGCTGCCCATCGGCTTCTTCTACTGGCTGTACCGCGGCCTGCTGGCCTTCACCCAGGGCCGCCATGAAGCCGCCCGCGACGATCTGGCACGCGCGGCCCAGCTCAAGGGCTGCATGGCCGCCCATGTGCACCTGGCGGACCTGGCGTGCTACTCGGCACTCAACCACGCCGCCCTGGCGGCCAGTGCCCACAGCCCGCTGGCGGCCATCCAGGGCCTGCAGCCGCCGTTGCACGAGCTGCGGCGCTGGGCGCAGCTCAACCCCCAGGCGTTCCTGGGCCGCGAACTGCTGGTGGAAGCCGAGATCGCCCGCCTGCAGGGCGACCTGCTGCGCGCCCTGCAGCTGCTGGAGGCGGCCATCGAGCAGGCGGCTGCCAGTGGCTGCGTGCCGGTGCTGGCCCTGGCGCACGAGCGCGCCGCCAACTGTCACCAGGCGCTGGGCCTGGCCAGCGCTGCCCGCAGCCACCGTTTCAGCGCCCGTGACGCCTACCAGCGCTGGGGTGCGTCAGGCAAGGTCGCGGCCCTGGAGGCCGCGCACCTGTACCTCAACAACAAGCCGCTGGACGCTCGCGCGTCCATCGACATGCTCAACGGCCAGCAGTACCTGGACCTGGTCTCGGTGACCAAGGCGTCCCAGGCGCTGTCGCGGGAAATCGTCTTCGAGCGCCTGGTGGAGACCCTGCTGGCCAACACCATCGTCCACGCCGGCGCGCGCAATGGCGCGTTGATCCTGGTGGAAGGCGGCGACCTGCTCAGTGTGGCCAGCGGCGCAACCGCCGAGGCCGGCGTGCGCGTGACCCTGCGCCAGCAGCCGGTGCAGCCGCGCAGCCTGCCGCTGTCGTTGCTGTACACGGTGATGCGCACCGGCCGTACGGTGGCGCTGGAGCAGGCCGGCGGCGACGCCGAGTTCGCCGACGACCCGTACTTTGCCGTGCAGGCCGCCGGCGCCGTGCTGTGCCTGCCGCTGCTCAAGCAGGGCGAGGTGATTGGCCTGCTGTACCTGGAGAACGCCCTGGCCTGCGGCGTGTTCAGCCACCCGCGGGTGGCGATGATCGAGTTGCTGGCGGCGCAGGCGGCCATCTCGTTGGAAACCGCGCGCCTGTATGCCCAGGTGCTGGAAGAGAACGCCCGGCGCCGCGACACCGAGGCGCAGTTGCGCACCAGCCAGGCGTTGTTGGCCATCGGCCAGAAAATCATTCGTTCCGGCTCGTTCCGCTGGGACGTTACCAGCGACCAATCGCAATGGTCGGATGAACTGTTCGCCGTGTGGGGGCTGCCGGTCGCGGCCACCGCCCCGGCGCCCGAGGTGCTGGCGCGCCGGGTGCACGCGGACGACGCCGAGCGTTTCAACGCCCAGTTGCTGTGGGCGCGGCAGACGCGCCTGCCGCTGCGCATGGCCTTCCGCATCACCCTGGACGATGGCGCCGTGCGCCACCTGGAGGCCCACGCCGAGCCTGCCGAGGACGGCGTGTACGTGGGCGTGACCACCGACGTCAGCGAGCGCCGTGCCACCGAGGCCGCGCTGCGCAGCGCCCGCGCCGAGCTGGCCCAGGTGCGCCAGAGCACGGTGATGGGCGAGCTGGCCGCCAGCATCGCCCACGAGATCAACCAGCCGCTGGCGTCCATCGTCACCAACGCCAGCGCCAGCGTGCGCTGGCTGCAGCGCGAGGTGCCGCAGGTGGGCGAGGCCCTGGAAGGCCTGCGCGACATTGCCCGTGACGGCCGCCGCGCTGCCGATATCATCCGTGCCTTGCAGGCGTTGGCGCGCCAGGAACCGGCCAGCCGCAGCTGGCTGTTGATCGACGAGCTGATCACCCAGGTGCTGCGCCTGCTGGCGGTGGAAACCGACGCCCAGCAGGTCACGGTGCACACCGCCTTGCAGGCGGCCGGGGTGCAGGTGCAGGTGGATGGCGTGCAGTTGCAGCAGGTGCTCTACAACCTGGTGGCCAACGCCGTGGAGGCCATGGCCAGCGTGCCGGCTGCCGCGCGGCGCCTGCAGGTGACGTCCAACGTACCGGTGGCCGGGCAGCTGGTGGTCATGGTGGAGGACAGCGGGCCGGGCATCAGCGTCGAAGATGAGGGCAAGGTGTTCAGCGCGTTCTTTACCACCAAGGCCAACGGCATGGGCATGGGGTTGGCCATCTGCCGTTCGATCATGGATGCCCAGGGCGGCACCCTGCACCTGCACCGGGGGCGGCAGGGGCAGACGGTGTTCGTGTTTACCTTGCCGTGTGCCGGCCTGGCGTGATGGCGGCGTGGAGCCCATCGCGACCAAGGTCGGCTCCTACGCCGGACAGGGGTAGGAGCCGACCTTGGTCGCGATGCAGGCGCTGCGTTACCCGCGGGCGAACGCCAGCAGGTCCTGGTTCAGCTGGTCCTTGTGGGTGAAATACACCGCATGCGGGGCGCCGGGGTAAACCTTCAGCTGCGCGCCGCGCACCAGCTCGGCCGCGGCCTTGCCGGTCACCTCGAAGCTCACCACCGCGTCGCCGTCGCCATGGATGACCAGGGTGGGGATGGTGATGCTGCGCAGGTCAGCGCGGAAGTCGGTCTCAGAGAACGCTGCCACGCAGTCATAGGTGCCCTTGAAACCGGCCTGCAGGGCCAGGAACTGGGTCCAGTCGAGCATCGGCTTGCCGACCTTGTTGGCGGGCTTGTCGCTGCCGGTGAACACCGGGCCGAAGGCGTCGAGGAAGCCGGCGCGGTCGTTCAACAGGCCGGCACGAATGCCGTCGAAAATCGCCGGGTCCATGCCCTCGGGGTGGTCGTCGCGGCGGCTCATCAGCGGCGTCACCGCGCTCACCAGCACCGCCTTGGCGATGCGCTGGCTGCCGTGGCGGCCCAGGTAGCGCGCCACTTCGCCGCCGCCCATGGAAAAGCCCACCAGGATGGCGTTGCTGATGTCCAGCTCGTCCAGCAACTGCTCCAGGTCATCGGCAAAGGTGTCGTAGTCATAGCCGGTCCACGGCTGGCTGGAACGGCCGAAACCACGACGGTCGTGGGCGATGACGCGGAAGCCGTTGGCCGCCAGGAAGTTCATCTGGTAGTCCCACATGTCGGCGTTCAGCGGCCAGCCGTGGCTGAGCACGATCGGTTGCCCGGTGCCCCAATCCTTGTAGTAGAGCTGCGTGCCGTCGGTGGTGGTCAAGTAAGCCATGTGCGAACGCCTCGGTAGGGGTATGGAATGGCCAACGCTAACGGGTCTGCCGGGGTAATTCCTTGGCCGAACCTTAATCGTTCTTAATTCAGAACATTTAAGGTGGCGGCAAGGACGTTGCGCGCACGCGCGGGGAGACTGGCAGCCTGGACCGTAGAAGGAATTCTTGCCCATGAACGCCCGTACCCATATCCCTGGTGGCCCGCTGGACCCGGTGACCCTCGACCTGCTGTTGACCCTGGCCGCTACCCTGGCCGACGCCGATACGCCGCAGCCCGAAGCCCTGCACCAGCATTCCAGTGCCCTGTGTGCGCACCTGCTGGTGCACTACGGCGACAGCGCCCCCGAGCCCCAGCGCCTGGCGCTGTCGCCCTGGCAGGCGCGGCGCGCCAAGCAGCTGATGCTGGAGCAGCTGGGCGGCAGCCCGTCGATCGCCGACATTGCCAGCGCCTGCTCGCTGTCGCGCAGCCATTTTTCCCGCGCGTTCAAGAAGACCACCGGGCAGTCGCCCCGGGACTGGCTGCAACAGGCGCGGCTGGAGCGGGCCAAGGCGTTGCTGGCCGACAAGGCCCTGTCCATCGCCCAGGTGGGCCTGGACTGCGGGTTCGCCGACCAGTCGCACTTCACCCGGGTGTTCACCCGGGCGACCGGCACCACGCCGTTCGCGTGGCGCCGGGCGCTGCCGCGTCAGGCGCTTACCAACTGAACTTGAGCTCCACGCCCAGGTAATTGCTGTCATGCCCACCGGCGTCGCGCAGGGTCTGCCCGGCGTCGTAGTGCACCGCTTCCACCGCACCGGCCAGGTTGGCGGTGAAGGCGTAGTCGGTGCGCAGTTGGGCATAGGCGCCAGTCCAGCGCTGGCCGGTGCCGGCGGTGTTGGCCACGGCAATAGTGGGCTGGGTGTACACCGCATCCTCGGTGGTCTGGCGCCACAGCAGGCCGATGGCAGTCTGCACGCTCAGGCCCGGTAGCGGCTTGACCGTCAGCGATGGCTTGACGTGGATCAGGTTGCTGTAGCCGGTGTAGCCCGCCAGGGTGAAGTAGTAGCCGTTGGGGAACAGCGGGTTGAAGGTGCCCACGCGGCCGTCGCCGGGGTGGCTGTCACCCGAGGCAACGTCCAGTTGCAGGCCCAGGCGCGGCGTCCAGGGCGTGCTGGCGAAGGTGTAGCCCACGCGGCTGCCGCCAGCCCAGGCGCGGATGTCCTTGCCGCCCACGCTGCCACCCTGGTACATGCCCTCCAGGTCCCAGTCCACCTGCGCGGCGGTGCCGGCGTAGCGGGCGTCGAAGATGGAACGGTTTTCACGGCCCGACGCGTCCAGGTACTGGGCCTCGTCGCGCTGGTACAGCGCGTAGTAGGCGGACAGTTCCTGGCTGCCGTTGACCAGCCGCTCCACCCGCAGCATGTCGAAGCGCACGGCCTGGCTGGAGGTGTCGTCGAAGTCCTGGTCGTCGCGGTACTGCACCGGGTGGCTGGCGATGCCGATGAAACGCCACTGCGCGGTTTCCCAGTCGGCCCACAGGGCGTCGAACGACTGGCGCACGTTGGGGCCGTCGCGCGAGGAGACGAAACGCTGCAGGTCGAAGGCAAAGTCCTGGCGACCAACGCGGGTTTTCAGGGTGCCACTGTCGTAGGCGTTGATGTATTCCAGGAACGCCAGGCGCAGGTCCAGGCGGTTCTGGTCGGCACCGCCAATGGTGGTCTTGTCGTAGGCGCGCACGTCCTCGAGCTGGGTGAACAGCCGCCAGTGCTCGTTGAAGTGCAGGTCGGCGTGCACCTGGAAGCGTTGCAGCAGGTAGTTGTCGCGCTTCACGCCCTTGGTGCCGAAGCCGTTGGCATCGTTCATTTCCAGGCGTTCGCGCAGGGTGGCCCCCAGGGACAGCCAGGCGCTGTCCCCCAGGGCAATGTACTTGAGGTCATCCAGTGGCTGGGTGCGCAGGGCCGGCGAGGCCAGCGCCGACCAGTCCTCCTGCCAGCGGTTGGCCTTGATGGCGGGGCGCGTGTCGTCGGCGGCAGCCAGCAGCGGCAGCAGCGCCAGCGACAGGCCGACGATTGGCCGCCTCACTGCTTGGCCAGGGCTTGGTGGATTTCAGCCACGTAGCCGCCCGGGAACTGCACCATGGCCGCCTGGCGGCCGTCGCTGCTGGCCGGTTGCACCAGCACGCTGGCGCCGCTGCCGGTGGCCTTCTGCAGGGTGGCGTTGAGGTCGGCGACTTCGTAGCCGGTGGTTTCGTGGCCGTAGGGGAAGGGCAGGTGGCCGTCGGTGACCAGCACGGTCATGCGGCCGAAGTCCGAGGTGATGCGCACGCGCTCGTAGGTGCCCTTGTCGCGGCCGATTTCGGCGCCCGGGGCGTGCTTGTCGTCCGCCACCACCTTGCCATGGGAGAAGGTGGTGAAGGCCTTGATGAAGGCGGGGGCGCGGTCTGCTGATACGTACACGCGGTTTTCCGGTACGTACTGGAACGCTGTGTAGTTGGGCGCGGTGTTGTGCCAGTAGAGCTGCATGTTCACGCCGCCCGGCCACTGCACCACGGCGTCGCGGCCGATGGGGTCGGGGAACGGCGCGACAATCACGTCGGCGCCGGCCTGGCGCGCCAGCTTGACGGCCTGGTCCATGTCCTTGACCAGGTAGCCGTTGCGCTCATGGCCGAACGGGTGCGGGATGGGCGTCTTGAAGCCGAACAGCGACACCGTGCCGGACGGCGTCTGCAGCAGCTGCGAGGTGGTGCTGCTGGGCGTGGGCGTGACGTCGGCCACCACCTGCGGGGTGCTCTTGCCGCCAAAGGTGGCGGTGAAGCTTTGCACGAAGGCATCGACGTCGGCGGGCGCCACGTACACGTGGCTGGTGTCGTACTGCGGGCCGACCGCAGGGCCGGTGGCGGCCAGCGCCGACAGCGGCGTGGCGATGGCGAGCATGAGCAGGGTATGACGCATGACAAACTCCAGAGAGGGGTAAGCGGATGGCGTCAGGGTGGCGGGTGGGGTAGATGAATAATTGAATGGGTGTGCTTTTGTGGCGCTGCAACCTGTAGCAGCGGCCCCAGGCCGCGTCCGATACGTTGTTGTGGGAGCTGGCTTGCCAGCGAGCTGTTGAGGCCCTAAAAACTCGCTGGCAAGCCAGCTCCCACAAAGACAGTTTCTGCTACGGAAATCCGTGTTTGGTTACTAAAAAACTGTAGGAAATGCCCTACAACTTCAGCGATAATCGTCCTACAGCTCGAAAAATGGCGCTTGCCGTGCTGGGTTTGAGTGGCTAATCTCGCTCCGCCGTTGCTTGTCAGCGGTCGGGTTTAGTAGCCCGTCAATCCAGATTTTCACGCTGCCAGCCTGCGGTTGCAGGCCTTGTCATGGCGGCTGTGCACAGGGCACTTCGGTGCGCTGGGTCCCTGGGTTCCCGGTCTACTAACCTGTCGTCACAGCCGCCACCCTTCGTTTAGTAGCGAAGGCTGTCGGCTCCCAGCAACCCAGGAGCTGTACCATGACCCCAGTTACCCCCGACCCACCCGACCTCACCACCGCCTTCCACCCCTTCGCCCCCAGCGAAGGCGAAATGCCCATCCTCGCCGTGCGCGAAGGCATGCCCCTGGAAGAGGTGCTCATCCACGCCTCCGGCTACCTCCGCAGCGCCAGCGCAGGCGCGTCCGAAATGGTCGAGAACTGTCCGCAGCACCTGCGCCCCCTGGCACGCAACATCGAGCACCTGGCGGAAATCGCCCGGGCGTTGGTGGAGGCCTCGATAACCGGCTTGCCAAAACAACCCTGACCCGTAGCAGCTGCCGCAGGCTGCGTCCGAAGCCAACGCGTGCGACGTGGGGCCGGGACGCGGCCTTCGGCCGCTGCTACAGGGGGTGTAGGGCTTGGGCGTGGTGCATGGCCAGGTGGCCGGTCTTGTCGCTTTTCACTTCGTATTGCGGTTCGGCTTTGGAGGCGGGGCGGTGTTTGCCCATGAACTCCACGTCGCGAACGTGCACCTTCACCACCTTGCCGTGAATTTCACCGGCTTCGGCGTTCCAGCGTACGGCGTCGCCTGCCTTGAATGCTTTCATTGCCTGTTCTCCAGATATTGCTAGGCCTGGTCGTATGACCCCTATGGCACGCGAATAGCACAATCATTCAAAACGCCGGCCCACAGTTATGCTTCACTATCGGGTCGCCAACCCCCAGCCCGTCAGGAGCCCGCCGCCCATGAACCGCAACGACCTGCGCCACGTCGACATGAACCTGCTGGTGCTGTTCGAAGCGCTGATGTTCGAACGCAACCTGACGCGCGTCGCTGAAAAGCACTTCATCGGCCAGCCGGCGGTGAGCGCCGCGCTGGGCCGGCTGCGGGACCTGTTCGATGACCCGTTGCTGATTCGCAACGGCCGCAGCATGGAGCCGACGCTGCGCGCGCTGGCGATCCTGGAAGAGCTGCGCCCGGCGCTGGACACCATTTCCGGCGCGGTCAGCCGTGCCAAGGATTTCGACCCCAGCACCAGCTGCGCCACCTTCCGCATCGGCCTGTCGGACGACGCCGAGTTCGGCCTGTTCCCGCCATTGCTGGCGCAGCTGCGCGAGGAGGCGCCGGGGATCATCATCGTCGTGCGCCGGGCCAACTACCTCTTGCTGCCGGCCATGCTCGCCAGCGGCGAAATTTCGGTGGGGGTGAGCTACACCACCGACCTGCCGGCCAACGCCAAGCGCCGCAAGCTGCGCGATATCGGCTGCAAGGTGCTGCGTGGCGACAGCGCGCCAGGGCCCTTGACCCTGGATGATTACTGCCAGCGGCCCCACGCCATGGTGTCGTTCTCGGGCGACCTGAGCGGCAACATCGACATGGACCTGGCCAAGGTCGGCCGCAGCCGCCGGGTGGTGCTGGGGGTGCCGCAGTTTCATGGCCTGCGGGCGCTGCTCAAGGGCAGCGACCTGATTGCCACGGTGCCCGACTACGCCGCCTGCGCGCTGGTGGAAGACGGCGTGCTGCGCGCCGACGAGCCGCCGTTCCCGATCGTGCCGGCGGAGCTGTCGATGGTGTGGAGCGGGGTGCACGACAACGACCCGGCCGAGCGCTGGTTGCGCGCCCATATCAGCCGAGTAATGGCGGCGCCGTTGCCATGAAGCACCCCGTACCGTAGCCGCTGCCGAAGGCTGCGCTGGCAGGTATGAACCCAGGAAATCTCCAGTGGGGCACGGGGCCAGCGCAGCCTGGCGGCAGCGGCTACGCGAAGGGCACACCCGTTCAAAACACAGCACGTCCGTGCAATAGGTCCGGCCGCAGGGCGCTCACTATAGGCGCTCCTGATCACCCGCCAAGGACCCTCGATGAGCCAGCGCCGCCATGACCCCACCGACCTTGCACTGCTGTGGCTGCGCGTGTGCGCCGCGGTGTTTTTGCTCAAGGTGCATGGCCTGCCCAAGCTGCTCGACTTCCACGCGCAACTGCAGCTGATCGAAGACCCGTTCCAGCTGGGCGCCGTGCCCACCCTGTGCCTGGCCATTTTCGCCGAGGTGCTGTGCCCGCTGCTGATCATCGCCGGCGTGCTGACCCGCCTGGCCTGCCTGCCGGTGCTGGCGGTGCTGCTGGTGGCGCTGGTGTTCGTGCACCCCGAATGGACCCTTGAACAGGGCCAGTTCGCCTGGCTGCTGCTGATTCTGTTTACCACGATTCTGATTGGCGGCCCCGGCCGGCTGGCGGTGGGCCTGCGCCTGCCCGCACCGCTGCGCTACGCCTGATTTTTCTTCCTTTCCAGGAGCTGCAATGAACGCCGAGCTGATTCTTCTCAATGGCAAGTTCCACACCGTCGACCGCCAGAACCCCACGGCCAGCGCCGTGGCCATCAAGGACGGGCGCTTCGTGGCCGTGGGCAGCGACGCCCAGGCCATGGCCTTCCGCGGCGCGGGCACCCAGGTCATCGATCTTAAAGGCCGCACCGTCATTCCGGGCCTCAACGACTCGCACCTGCACCTGATTCGCGGCGGCCTGAACTACAACCTGGAACTGCGCTGGGAAGGCGTGCCGTCGGTGGCCGACGCCCTGCGCATGCTCAAGGAGCAGGCCGACCGCACGCCCACGCCGCAATGGGTGCGTGTGGTGGGCGGCTGGAACGAATTCCAGTTCGCTGAAAAACGCATGCCCACCCTGCAGGAGCTGAACCAGGCCGCGCCCGACACCCCGGTGTTCGTGCTGCACCTGTATGACCGCGCCTTGCTCAACCGCGCGGCCCTGCGCGTGGTGGGCTACACCCGCGACACGCCGAACCCGCCCGGTGGCGAGATCCAGCGCGACGCCAACGGCGACCCTACCGGCATGCTGATTGCCCGGCCCAACGCCATGATCCTCTACGCCACCCTGGCCAAGGGGCCGAAGCTGCCGCTGGAATACCAGGTGAACTCCACCCGCCAGTTCATGCGCGAGCTGAACCGCCTGGGCCTGACCAGCGTGATCGACGCCGGCGGCGGTTTCCAGAACTACCCCGATGACTACCAGGTGATCGAGCAACTGGCCAAGGACGACCAGCTAACCGTGCGCATCGCCTACAACCTGTTCACCCAGAAGCCCAAGGAAGAGCTCACCGACTTCAAGAACTGGACCTCCAGCGTCAAGCTGCACCAGGGCGACGACTACCTGCGCCACAACGGCGCCGGCGAGATGCTGGTGTTCTCCGCCGCCGACTTCGAGGACTTCCTGGAGCCGCGCCCGGACCTGCCGCAAACCATGGAAGAAGAGCTGGAACCGGTGGTGCGCCACCTGGTGGAACAGCGCTGGCCGTTCCGCCTGCACGCCACCTATGACGAGTCGATCTCGCGCATGCTCGACGTGTTCGAGAAGGTCAACCGCGACATCCCGTTCAACGGCCTGCCGTGGTTCTTCGACCACGCCGAGACCATCTCGCCGAAGAACATCGAGCGCGTGCGCGCCCTCAACGGCGGCATCGCCATTCAGGACCGCATGGCGTTCCAGGGCGAGTATTTCGTCGACCGCTATGGCCAGCAGGCCGCCGAAGCCACGCCACCGATCAAGCGCATGCTGGCCGAGGGCGTACCGGTGGGCGCCGGCACCGATGCCACGCGGGTGTCCAGCTACAATCCTTGGACTTCGCTGTACTGGATGGTCAGCGGCCGCACCGTCGGCGGCCTGGCCTTGCAGCCTGAGGGCCTGCCACGTGAGACCGCGCTGGAGCTGTTCACCCACGGCAGCGCCTGGTTCTCGTCCGAACAGGGCAACAAGGGCCAGATCAAGATCGGCCAGCTGGCCGACCTGGCGGCGCTGTCGGCCGACTTCTTCGCGGTAGAAGAGGAGGCGATCAAATGGCTGGAGTCGGTGCTGACCGTGGTCGGCGGCAAAGTCGTGCACGCCGACGCCGAATTCTGCGACCTGGCGCCACCGCGCCTGCCGGTGGTGCCCGAGTGGTCGCCGGTGGTCAAGGTGCCGGGCCACTGGCGCCCGCAAGCGCCCATGGCGCAACAGGTGCACCACTGCAGCGGCCCGTGCGCGGTGCACGCCCATGGCCACGACCGGGCGCGCCAGTCCAACGCGCCAATCAGCGACTTCCAGGGCTTCTGGGGTGCGCTGGGCTGTTCCTGCTTCTCGTTCTGAATCCGTCAAACCACACGTTAGGAGTTCGTCATGAGCAACGCCCCTGTCTACAACCGCCTGAACAAAGATGACGCCGTAGTACTGCTGGTCGACCACCAGACCGGCCTGATCTCGCTGGTGCAGGATTTCTCGCCCAACGAGTTCAAGAACAACGTGCTGGCCCTGGCCGACTGCGCCAAGTTCTTCAACCTGCCGACCATCCTCACCACCAGCTTCGAAAACGGCCCGAACGGCCCACTGGTGCCCGAGCTGAAAGAGATGTTCCCGGACGCGCCGTACATCCCGCGCCCTGGCCAGATCAACGCCTGGGACAACGCCGACTTCGTCCAGGCCATCAAGGCCACCGGCCGCAAGCAGCTGATCATCGCCGGTGTGGTGACTGACGTGTGCGTGGCGTTCCCGACCCTGTCGGCACTGGCCGAAGGCTTTGACGTGTTCGTGGTGACCGACGCCTCGGGTACCTTCAACGACACCGTGCAACAGGCCGCCTGGGCACGCATGAGCGCCGCCGGTGCGCAGCTGATGAACTGGTTCGCCGTGGCCTGCGAGCTGCACCGCGACTGGCGCAACGACATCGAAGGCCTGGGCAACCTGCTGTCCCAGCGCCTGCCCAACTACCGCAACCTGATGAACAGCTACGTGGCGCTGACCGCCAAGAAGTAACACAAAGCCCCGTAGCAGCGGCCGCAGGCCGCGTCCCAGCCATTGAGTGAGACGCGGCCTGCGGCCGCTGCTACAGGGTTGCGCTTGCGATTATTGCTGGACAGGGTACTGTCGCCTGCTTGAGCACAGGCAATTGGCCCCTGGACATGAAACACGTTGCAATCGCGCTATACCCCGACTTCCTGCTGCTGGACATGGCCGGCCCGGTGGAGGTGTTCTCCATCGCCAACCGCTACCTGGCGCCTTGCCAGCACTACCGGATTTCCACCTTTGCCACGGCCCAGCGCAGCGTGCGCGCTTCCAGTGGCATTACCGTGCAGGCCGATCACCTGATCGAGCAGGCCTGCGCCGACGTCGACCTGCTGCTGGTGCCCGGCGGCCCCGGCGCCTACAACGCTCAGCACCCCGAGCTGGTGGCCTGGCTGCGCGCCGCCGCACAGACGGTGCAGGGCTATGGCTCGATCTGCACCGGCGCGTTCATTCTCGGCCACGCCGGCCTGCTCGACGACCACCGCGTCACCACCCACTGGCACTACACCGAACGGCTGATCAAGGCCTTCCCCAAGGCGCAGGTGGGCACCGAGGACATCTACATCCACGACCGCAAGCTGATCTCCTCGGGCGGGGTGACCGCGGGCATCGACCTGGCGCTGTCAGTGGTGGCCCATGACCACGGGCGCAAGGTGGCGCTGGACGTGGCCAAGGTGCTGCTGGTGCTGATGCGTCGCCAGGGCGACCAGGCGCAGTTCAGCCCGTTGGTGGCCGAGGTGGCCGCCCAGGACTCGCCGGTGACCCGCGTGCAGCACTACATCCTCGACCACCTGGAGCAGCCGCTGACCCTCGAACGCCTGGCCGAGGCGGCCGCGTTGAGCCCGCGCCACCTGAGCCGGGTGTTCACCCGCGACGTGGGCATGACGCCCATGGCGTTCATCCAGAACGCGCGCATCGACCGTGCGCGCAACCTGCTGGAAAGCACCGAGTTGCCCCTCAAGACCGTGGCGTTCAAGAGCGGTTTTGGCAGCGTGCGGCACATGCGCCTGCTGTTCAGCGAGCGGTTGGGGCGCAGCCCGGCGGAGTACCGCGCGCAGTTCAACTAACACTCGGATGGCCGGATAGGGCACCCGAATGACCGTCCTGCGCCCCTTGTCGTCGTACCACTGTCGGCAATGCCTGCCAAGATACTACCCAACCAGTACATAACGCGCGGGAGGCGGGCATGGGCGACATGGGGGTAATGGACGAGATCGCGCAGGCGCTGCGCGACAGCATGAGCCCCAGTGACCGGCTGGCCGGCTGGACCTTCCGCTGGACGGTACAGGACGGGCGTATCACCTGCAGCCAATGCCAGGCGTCGCAGTCGGCGAACCACCCGTGCGAGGCGTTCAGCCACCGGCCCGGGTGCGGGGCGCGCCGCGAGCAGGGCCCGTGGCAGGAGTTGGCGGGGTTGTTGGGGCGGTTGGCGGGGCAATGAACCCCGCCCAATGGCTCACGCCTCGCGCTGTTCGCGGGCCTGGCGCTCGGCCTTTTCCTTGCGATGGTTCTTCAGGTCCAGGCGCGCACCCCAGGCCATCACGGCGACGCCGATGAGCAGTAGCAGGACAAGTTGGCTGGTCGGCATGTGAATCTCCCTTGGAAAAAATCCCATTGGAACCCGTGGCCTGCGCTAAAACCAAACAGTTCACGGTTACATAATGTTTCGGCGTGCCCCGCGCCGGTGCAACTGGACGCCTGGGTACTGGCGCTCTTACACTGCGCCAGCCCCCCCTTGGTAGCCACAGGCGCACGCCATGACCATGCCCGAACAGCCCGCGCGCCGGCGTTTCCGTGATTCCGTCCAGCCCATTCCGGCGCACCTGCGCCCGGCGTTCGAAGCCTACGTGCTGGAGCATTACCGCAGCTTTCTGCTAGCCATCAACCTGATCGCCGCTGGCGCCTATTATTCCTACGTGTTTGCCGACGCTATCCTGATCCCGGACATGGCATGGGCCTCGGTGGTCACCCGCACCACGCTGGTGGCGGTGGGCCTGGTGAACATTTTCCTGGTGTTCCGTTTCAGCCGGAACCTGTTGCTGCTGGACCTGCTGATGCCGGTGCACGACCTGATCTGCGCGGTGGCCTGGTTCGAGCTGCTCAAGCGCAGCCATTCCCCCGACGTGCCGACGTTCCTTTACGCCTCGGTGATCTTCGTGCTGCTGTGCAACCTGGGTGTGCGCGTGTCGTTCAAGGGCACGCTGTGGATTTCCCTGGCCATCAGCGCGGTGGTGGTGGGCAACGTGGCGTTGCTGCACCCCGGCGATCCCAAGGCGCTGCTGGTGTTCGTGGTGGTGTACCTGCCGGTGCTGCTGTTCAGCCTGTTCATTGCCTGGACCAACATCACCAGCGTGCGCCGGGCCTTCCTGGCCGACCAGGAAGAGCGCTGGCAGCAGGCGCAACTCTACGACCTCAACCAGCGCCTGCAGGCCCTGGCCATCACTGACGCGCTGACCCGGGTGGGCAACCGCCGTGCCTTCGACCAGCACCTGAGCGAGCGCTGGGCGCTGATGGAACAGGTGGGGCAACGGTTCGGGTTGCTGCTGGTGGACATCGACTATTTCAAGCCCTTCAACGACCACTACGGCCACCAGGCCGGCGACCGCTGCCTGGCGGAGGTGGCGCGGGTGATGGCGGCGAGCGTGGGGCAGGGGCAGCTGTTCCGTTATGGCGGCGAAGAGTTCGCGATTCTGCTGCCGCTGGAAGGGCAGCCGCAGTTGCTGCTGGCTGCCGAGCGGCTGGCCAATGAGGTGCGGGGCTTGAAGATACTGCACCAGCATCGGCCTGATGGCCATGGGGTGCTGACGGTGAGCATCGGCGCGGCGCTGAGCGAGAATCCCGAGGCGGTGCAGCCCCAGGATCTGTTCGCGTTGTGTGACCGGTTGTTGTATCAGGCCAAGCAAGAGGGGCGTAACCGCTGCGCAGTGGCCTGATGACGCGGAGCTTTTGTGGGAGCTGGCTTGCCAGCGAGCTGTTGAGGCCCTAAAAGATCGCTGGCAAGCCAGCTCCCACAAAAAGCAGTCCCTGCTAACCGGTCTACGGATTAACCCAATTCTGCGGCCGCTCCCCGTTCAACGCCGCCAGCAGGTTATCCACCGCGCACCGCGCCATCGCCTCCCGCGTTTCATGGGTAGCCGAACCGATATGCGGGGTAGCCACCACGTTGTCCAGCTGCAGCAGCGGCGAGTTCGGGTCCACCGGCTCGCGCTCGAACACGTCCAGGCCGGCGGCGCGGATCTGGCCGGTTTGCAGGGCGTGGATCATGGCCTGTTCGTCCACTACCTTGCCGCGCGAGATGTTGACGAAGATGCTGTCAGGCCCCATCAGCTCGAACTCGCGGGCGCCGATCAGGCCGGTGGTCTCGGCGGTCAGCGGTAGGGTCAGGCAGATGAAGTCGGCTTCGCGCAGCAGTTCGTCGAGGCTGCAATGGCGGGCGCCGAAGCGCTGGTCCACGGCGGGCTTGGGCGAGTGGCTGTGGTAGATCACCGGCATGTTGAAGCCGAAATGCCCGCGCTGGGCCAACGCTTCGCCGATGCGGCCCATGCCGACGATGCCCAGGGTCTTGCCGTGCACGTCGGTGCCGAACTGCCTGGGGCCGACGCTGGCGGTCCACTGGCCGTTGCGCACCACGTTGGCCAGCTCCACTACGCGCCGGGCGGTGGCCAATATCAGCGCAAAGCCGGTGTCGGCGGTGGTCTCGGTGAGCACGTCGGGGGTGTTGGTAAGCTTCACGCCACGGCGGCTGAGGTCGGCGATGTCGTAGTTGTCGACGCCCACCGACACGCTGGAGACGGCTTCGAGATTGGGCGCCAGGTCCAGCAAGGCAGCGTCCAGTTTCAGGCTGGCGCCCAGCAGGCCGTGGGCCTGGGGCAGGGCTTCGCGCAGGCGCGCCAGGCCGTCGCTGGCCGGGTCTTCGATGTAGGTCACGTCCACCTGGTCGCCGAGGCGGGCGAGCAGGGCGGGGGACAGTTTCTTGTACAGCACCACGTGCTTTTTCATCAGGAACTCTCGACGTCAGGAATGGTGGGCAGTGAGGGGGCGGGTGCGGGCCACGACCTTGTCGCAGCCACCGGGGGCCAGCAATATCGTCAGCACCGCCGACAGCACCAGCGCGCCGCTCATCAGCAGGTACGAGGCACCGGGGTTGCCGGTTTCGCTGTTGAGGTAGCCCACAAGGTAGGAGCCAGCGAACGAGCCCAGGGCGCCCATGCTGTTGATCAGCGCCATGGCGCCGCCGGCGACGTTGGCAGGCAGCACTTCGGGGACGATGGCGAAGAACGGCCCGTAAGGGGCGTACATGCAAGCGCCGGCCAGCACCAGCAGGCCGTAGGACCACCAGAAGTGCTCGCTGCCCAGGGCATAGGAGCCATAGAACGCCAGGGCCGCCAGCAGCAGCGGTGGCCACACGAAGCGTTTGCGCCGCTGGATGCGGTCCGAGCCCCAGCTCACCGCCAGCATGGCAATGACCGCAGCCAGGTACGGCAGCGCCGACAGCCAGCCGGCCTCGACCATGTCCATTTCCTGGCCCTGCTTGAGGATGGACGGCAGCCACAGCACGAAGCCGTACACACCAATGCTCCAGCAGAAGAACTGCACCGACAGGATGATGACCTTGGGCGAGCGGAACGCCTCGGCGTAGTTTTTTACCGGCTTGATGCCTTGCTGCTCGGCGGCCAGGGTCTGCTGCAGGTCCTGCTTCTGCTGGCCGCTGAGCCAGGTGGCGTCGGCCGGTTTTTCATCGGCCAGGCGCCACCAGATGAACGCCCAGGCGATGGCCGGCAGGCCTTCGACGATGAACATCCAGCGCCAACTGTAGTGCTGCACCAGGTAGCCGGACACCACCGACATCCACAGCATGGTCACCGGGTTGCCGAGGATCAGGAAGGTATTGGCGCGCGAGCGCTCGGCGCGGGTGAACCAGTAACACAGGTACACCAGCATGGCCGGCATCACCACGGCCTCGACCACGCCGAGCATGAAGCGGATGGCGATCAGCCAATAGGCGTTCTCCACCATGCCGGTGAGGCTGGCCAGGGCGCCCCAGGCGATCAGGCTGGCGAAGATCAGCTTCTTCACGCTGCGCTTTTCGGCGTAGATGGCGCCGGGCACCTGGAAGAAGAAATAGCCGAGGAAGAACAGCGCGCCCAGCAGGGACGACAGCCCCGGCGTCATGGCCAGGTCCTTGGCCATGCCGGAGGCAGCGGCAAAGCCATAGTTGGCCCGGTCCAGGTAGGCCAGGCTGTAGGTGATGAACACGATGGGCATGATCACCCACCAACGGCGCGGCGCCAGTTTCAGCGGTTGCATGGCAAGGCTCCTGAGCATTTTGTTGTTGTCGCAACAGGGTTGTTCGAGTGGATCAGGCGCGGCGCAGGGCCGCGGCTTCCAGCAATTGGTCGCGGCTGGGCAGGCCCTCCATGTCGCCCTGGCTTTGCACGGCGCGGCTGCCGATCCAGTTGCCGCGGTCGGTGGCCTGCTCGAGGGGCAGGCCTTCCAGCAGCGCGCTGATCACGCCCACCGCGAAGCCGTCGCCGGCGCCCACGGTGTCCACCACCTTGGCCACCTTGTGCGCGGCCACGAAGCCTTCGCCCAGGGCCGTGCGGTAATAGGCGCCTTCCGCGCCCAGCTTGATGGCCACCGCTTCCGCGCCGTGGTCCAGGTAGAACGCGGCGATGTCACCCGGGGTTTCATAGCCGGTCAGCAGGCGCCCTTCGGCCAGGCCCGGCAGCACCCAATCGGCGTGGCTGGCCAGGGCGTTGACCTCGCTGATCATGCGCGTCTGGCTGGGCCACAACGACGGCCGCAGGTTGGGGTCGAAGGACACGCTGCGGCCAGCACCGCGCATGGTCTGCATCAGGTGGCTGGACAGCTCTTGGGCGCTGGCCGACAACGCCGGCGGAATACCGGTGGCGTGCAGGTGGCGGGCGCCGAGCAGTTCATCGTTGAGGTCGGCGACGCTGAGGTGGCTGGCGGCCGAGCCGCGGCGGAAATACTCCACCACCGGGTCCTGGCCGTCGTCCTCGCGGGACTTGAACTGGAAACCGGTGGGGTGCGCATTGTCCACGGCCACGTGGCGGCAGTCCAGGCCTTCGCGCTGCAGGGTGTCGACCACGAAGCGGCCCAGGGAGTCATTGCCCACGCGGCTCAGCCAGCTGACCTTGAAACCCAGGCGCGACAGGCCGATGGCGACGTTGCTGTCGGCCCCGGCAATGCGCTTGTGGAAGTGCGAGACGGCGGCCAGGTCGCCGGTCTGTTCGGCCACCAGCATGGCCATGGTTTCACCAAAACACAGGATATCAGCCATGGGCGACGCTCCCTGCCTGCGGTTGGCCCAAGTGGGCGAGGGTGGCCACGTGGCCACGGGTTACTTGCAGTAGATCCTCGCCTTGCAGCGGAAATTCCGCAGCGCGCATCACTCCGGGCGTCATGCGCCGCAACAATTGTTCCCACAGCTCCAGGTCACGCGGGTGCGGCGGTATGGCCACCAGCTTGCCGGCGCTGGTGCGTTCCACGGCCTTGCAGTGCACGTACTCCACGTACTGCGCCAGTTGCACGGCGGCGCTGAACACCGATTGGTCCTGCCACTGCCAGTTGCCGATGTCGAAGGTCATGCCCACCGGCACCTTGTGCTCGCGGGCGCGGGTGAAGAAACGCGCCAGCGGGTCGATGCGCCCGCCCTGGGTGGTCTGGTCGTTCTCCACCAGCAGGCGCACCGGCTGGTCGGCCAGCAGTTGCTTGAGGGCAGTGAAGTCGTTGTGCGGGGCGAAGAAGCCCAGGGACACCTTCAGCCACTTCGAGCCGCAGGCCGCGGCGTTGGCCAGGGCGGTGACCAGCGCCGGGTCCGGCTCGGTGCGGCCTGCCTGCCACAGCTCCATGGGGCACGAATACACGCTTTCCAGGCCCTGGGCCTCGGCGGCCTGGCGCAACTGGTCGGCTTCGAGGGTGGTGAACAGTTCTTCACGCCATTCGATGACGTTGGCGCCGGCCTGCTTGAGCAGGGCGGCGAAGGGCACCTGGCCCTGTTCGCGAACCAGGGTGGCGCCGTAGCTGGACAGGCTGATGGACACGGGGTAGAGATTCATTGTTATTGGGCCTCTGAAACCGGTTACATTTCGATCAATAAAAAGGTATGCGGAAGACCCCGGCGTGGGGCCGGTGGTTCAGTTATTGGTGGGGATTGGCGCGATATTGAAAATAAAGAGACGGCACATGGCCTGGTTTCCTTCTTCGATATTGTTGTTGTTTTAGCGTTACTGAAATCGGTTTCAGTAGTAATTAGAAAACACCTTCCACGCGCGCACGTCAAGCCCCTGCGCGCGCTCGTAGCAGCTGCCGCCAGGCTGCGTCAGGGGCGGGCGCGGTGCCCGGGACGCGGCCTGCGGCCGCTGCTACAGGGGTTTCAGGGTTGCTTTGGGGGCGTCGAACCGCGCACCACCAGCTCGGCGGCGAAATCAAAGCGCTGCGCCGGCCCCGCATCGCCGCGCAGCCGCTCCAGCAGGCACTCGAACGCACGCACGCCAATGGCATGGGTAGGCTGCGCCAGGGCCGTGATGCCGCTGCCCACCAGCGGGTACCAGTCCAGGTCGTCCAGGGCAATCAGGCCGACGTCGTCGAACAGGTCGCAGCCCAGCGTGCGCAACGCCTGGGCGGCGGCCAGTGCGGCCAGGCCGTTGGCACAGAACAGCGCCTTGGGGCCGTGGTCGTTGCTGGCAAGAAAGTCGCGCAGGCGGGCTTCAAGTGCTTCGCCGGTCTGCAGCCTGCAGCCGCGCAGTTGCTTATCCTGCACCACCAGCGCATCGAACGCGCTGATGCGCTCGTTGCGCGAGCTGGTGCCGTCCTGGGGCTCGCTGACCAGCGCCAGGTCGCGGTACCCACGGGCCTTCAGGTGCACCAGGCCCATGCGCATGGCGCCGGCGTTGTCCAGGCCGGTCATGTCGCTGTGGAAGGCTTCCAGCTTGCGGTCCACCAGCACCATGGGCAGCTCGCTCTGCAGCTCGCGCAGCTCGTCCATGTGCTTGCCCAGGGTGTTCACGATCAGCCCCTCGATGTTGTAGCTGCGCAGCGCCTGCAGCTGCTGCAGTTCCTGTTCGCCATCGCGGTCGGTGTTGCACACCACCAGGCTGTAGCCATGGCGGCGGCAGGCGGTTTCCACACCGTGCATCACGGCAATCGAATAGGGGTTGCGGATGTCGGCCATCAGCATGCCGATCAGCCGGGTGCGCCCGCGCTTGAGGCCGCGGGCCATCTGGTTGGGGCGGTAGCCCAGCTCGCCGATGGCTTTTTCGATGCGCAGGGCGATGGCGTCCGAGAGCAGGGCTTTGTCGTCGCCGATGAAGCGCGACACGCTGGCTTTCGACACCCCGGCGCGGCGGGCGACGTCGAGCATGGTGACGCGGTGGCGGGGCGGGGTGGTGGGGCTGCTCACGGGCCTTGTTCCTTGTTGGCATGATTGCCGCCAGGGGCGAGGCAGGCTGACATGAACTCAGCACGGGCGCAGCGCACACCTTGAGGGGCGGGGCCTCAAGTGTACCGTTTATCGGCAGGCGGGGCGAAGTTCGAACTGCGCCCCGCAGGCAACTTGTAACAATCGGCCCCGCAGGGCCGATCAGGCAACCGCCATCTTGCTGATTAGAAGCTATAGCGCAACCCCAGGTTTGCGCCCCACGGCTGCTCGATGTTCTTGCCGTTGCTGTAGTCCAGGTCCACGTGCAGTTGCAGGTGCTTGTTCATGGATACCGCGACGCCGGTGCCGACTTCGCCGCGTGAGCCGGACAGGTCGTTGTTGAAGCCATTGCCGTTGACCTGCACGCGGTTGCTCTGGGCAAATTCATGGGCCAATGCCACCCGCACATAAGGCTGCACCATGCCGTTGTCCAGCGCGATGGTGCGCCCAAGGGTAGTACCGACCTTGCCCAGCAGGGAATGGGTCATGTCGCCTTCGGCACGCATGCCGTTGTCCATGGTGTAGTCGCGGCCACTGATTGCCACGCCGGCCAGTTGGGCATAAGGCTCCACGAAGTAGTCATCAGCCACGGCAATGTGCCGTCCGAACTCCAGCGACGTGCCCACGCCGCTGTTGTCGTAGTTGCCCTTGGCGCGCGTGCCATCGCTCATGCGGACCGTGGCGTCGTTCTGGAAGCGGTTGAACTTCAACACACCGTCGAAATAGTAGCCGTTGTCCGGGTTCAGCCAGGTCGCGTAGGCGCCCAGGTAGTAGCTGTCGACGCTGCCGGAGGTGCCGTGGTTGAGGTCCAGGCTGGAGTCGCTGTAACCGCCCATCAGGCCGACCAACCAATTGCCATCGCCCATCGGCAAGGGAGCATCGGCGCCAAACGACAGGCCTTGCTGGGTTTGCTTGTAGCTGACGTCGGTGCTGGTGGTGACGTTGTATTTGTTGCCGTAGGCGCGCATCCAGAAACCGGGCTGGGCACCGTTGTAGCGCAGCTCGCCCATGCGTGACCGCAAGGTCGACAACTCGCCGTACCAGACGGTGGGCGCCGTGTTGAAGAGGGCCAATACCGTCGCGGTTTCAGGGCTGATCGTCTTGGTACTGGTATCCAGGAACCAGTCAGTGCCGCGCTGCATCAGCTCATAGGAATAGGTGCCCATGTCCACGGGGCCACCCAACAGGCTGAACTGGGCCGTGGAACCAGTGCCGGTGTGTACGACCTGCAGGCTGTTGTCGGCGGCGGGGTCTTCGCCGCGGGCACTGACCAATAGTTTGTAATCGCCTGTGGCAGTGCCGCTGACGTCGACGAAGCTGGCCAGCTCGCGGGCGAAGTCCACGCTCAGCTGGAAGGTGCCGGTGCCCGATAATGAAGCCAGGGACAGTCGATAAAATTGACCCGCGTCACCCAGGGCCACGGTGCCATCCGCCAAGGCAAGCGTGCCGACGCTGCTGTCGCCGGTGACTTGCCAGGTCGAGTCGCTGAGGTTGGCGCTGGCGATGTTGGTCAGGGTGCCCTTGAGGCTCGAACCGTCAGTCATCACCACGCTGGCCTGGCTGGAGGTGTCGGCCGTGAGATCGCCCACCACAGTGCTCCGGGCCAGGTTGACCTGGAGGTTGCCGCCGTTGCTGGCGACGCCGGTCCCGATCCAATCGCTGCCGGTGAGTTGTGCCTGCGCCGCCATGCCATTGGCGCTGATGGTGCCGTTCAGGGCGCTGGCGTCCAGTGCCAGGCTGGCAACATTAAGCAGGTTGCCGTTGACCTGCGAATCAGTCGCGTGCACGGTAGTGGTCGTGGCGCCATCGTTGCTGATGTTGCCGTTGAGCACGCTGCTGGCAAGGGTCAGGCTGTCGACGTTGAGCAGGTTGCCGTTGATCTGCGAATCAGTCGCGTGCACGGTAGTGGTCGTGGCGCCGTCGTTGCTGATGTTGCCGTTGAGCACGCTGCTGGCAAGGGTCAGGCTGTCGACGTTGAGCAGGTTACCGGTCAGTTGTGAACCGGACATTTGCACCGAGGTGCTGCCGGTGCCATCGGAGGTCACGTTCCCTTCCATCAGGCTGCTGGCCAGGTTTAGCGCTACGGTGCTTGCGCCGCTGGCGTCGACGTTGCCGAGCAGTTGGCTGCCGCCGCCTGCATTCACGACCACAGAGCTGCCTGCCGTGGCACTGATATCGCCGGTGACCAGCCCCTGGTTCAGCGTGAACACCGCTGCCGTGTTCGCATCGGAGAGGGAAATATTCCCTTTGATATGCGCGTTGTCCACCGCAACGCTGGCAGTGGAGCCCGAGTCCATCAACATGGCGATGCCAGCATCGCTGGTGAGCAGGCTGCCGTTGCGCAGCACGATGTTCGCCGAAGCCGATCCGCCTAGAAGCCCCCCCATCGTTATTCCGGCGCCGCTCGTGGTGGTCACGGTAGAGTCATCGATGACCAGGGTGGTAGGGATGGCGGGAATCCCCAGTATCATAATGCCATTGGCCGCCCCGGTAACCACTGTGCCGGCACTGAGGTTGATGGTGCCGCCCGAGACCAGCAACAAGCCGGCGTCGAACTCCGGGTTGATGCTGCCACCCCTGGCCGTCACCTGTGTATTGACCAGGTCCAATGTCGTGGCAGCCCCTGCAACGCGAATGCCCATCTGGCCGGTGACCTCGCTATCTATCAGCGTCAACTGTGCGCCCCGGTCAGCATTGACTGCATATTGAAGCGCACTTTGAATCGTGGAATTACGGACCGTGGCGACGCTGTCGTATTGAACATCAAGCGCTGCAAAGTAGCCGAACGAGCCATCGTTAACCATGCTCACACCATTGGCAATGACGGTGCTGCCATCCGCCGCCCTGGCGCCAGCCCGAAGCAGGAGCGTCCCGGGCGTCAGGTTAAGGGTGCTACCCTCGATGGCATACGCGCCTTCTAGCTGACGGCCGTTGGTGGTCAATGTGGAGCCTTTCTGCATCTGATAAATATCGTAATCGGCCCTGATGGTCATCTCTTTGTCGACATTGAAAAATAGGATGGTGGCCTGGGCTCCCGTGGAGTAACTGGTCAGTGCCAGCAGCAGTGCGCCTGCCAAGTTTTGGGTCTTGAAACTTGAGGGTGAATGGGCGTTGCCGGGAACTTGTCCCGTACAAGATTTTTCATTCATTTGATTGGCTCCATTGATTCGTGTGGGCACGTGTTAGAAGCTCAATACGATAAGGTTTCACGTTTGGCATGGTTGTAGGCATGCTGACTTTTCCATGTAGGAAAGTTCTACATTGCCTTTAGGTAAGTCCGCACAAGTCTTGGTGTAAACTTGTGCGGAACTTTACTTCAGGCAGCGGGTGATATTTAACGACTGTAAAGCGGCAATTACGGCGTTGGCACGCAGGTATTGCCGCCGCCGTCGAGGTTTACCATCACCAGGTTGATAACGCCGCTACTGCCCGTTTGCCCTGCATTATCGATGTTGTACTTGACTTCAATACGCAGCATGGTCGAAGCACGCAGGAGGTCGGAGAACACCACTGGGTAGCTGAAGCCGTTGACGACATCACCCAGCGTTGCTTCGTATGGCGGGGTTGGGACTGTTTCGGTCGCCCCCGCAGTGCCGCCGGAGTCGAGTACGTCATAAACCTGGAAGGTTGCAGTAAACTTCGCGCCGACACCCCACTTCCCGTTTGCAGGCGGAATGCTCAGGCCAAACCCTTCCCAATACCTGTCGTTGCAGCGCACGATATAGGTAGAAAACGGCGTGGCACTCGGGAATTGTTCAATAGGGCGGCCTGTGACACTCGGCAGCGGCAAGTCGACAATGCCCCCCAGCTGCGAATCGACCAATGTGGCGCGAGACTGCTGGTAGCCGTCGGCCGGGTCGTCGGTGATGACCTTGTAATACACGAGAACCGACGGCCCGAATGTCCCTTCTAGAATGAACTGCCATGGAATGTCAAAGGTGATGACTTGGCCAACAGCGGCATTCGTGATGGGTTGAACATCAACGGGCTCGTCAATGCCAGGCCACATCAGTGCCAGAAAGTGCGCGTTTGCTGTAAACCCAGCAATCAGCGCTACGTCTGCGGTGGCGTCTTCGCCCTCATCGCCGGGCAACAATTTGTTGTCGTCCGCAGCATTCTGCCAGCTGGCGCTCTTGACGCGTACCCGGTTCAACCGGCTGTTTTCCGGGCCGGGTTCGCCAGGCGGGAAGTCAGGGCCGGGTGCCGCCAGGTCATAGTCCACACGGATAGTGTTGGTGAAGGTGCCGACATTGGATTGGTTCCGGACTACCTTGACCCTGACGGCGATATTGGTGCCGTCCTGGCCGCCACTCGATACCACACTGTATGGCAGGGGAATCAGCGCGCTATCCGTCACGAGGGGATAAACGAAGGCGGGGGTCGTCATGTTATCCCAGTACACTTGGGCCTGGTCGCCTGTAATGAATGGGGAATAGACCGGCAGCTTCAATCCGGCTTGCAGATACAGGTCTTCGCGAGTCAACAGGGTGCCGGTGCTCGCTTTTTCCAGGGTCAGTAGTTCGCCGTGGAAATCGGGCAGGGGGGTCAACAGCACTTGCAGTTTTGGTTGCAGCGCGGTCATCTGGGCGTTGTCATTGCCTGCCCGGTCGAAAACTTGATACCACAGCACGAACGTGCCTTCGAGTTGCGCCCTGATGAGCGTAGCGGGAACCGTGACAGTAATGGGCAGCGTGGGGTCTGTGATGATCTGCGTATCGACAATGATGCCAGCGTCGTCTTTGGTGCCGAGCGCTGTCACCCGGGTCCAGTGGAATTCAATTCGATCATCCCGGGCGATGTCCAACCAACGCTGCACATTACCCGTGATGCCATTATGTTGGGTAAGGTATTCGTCGGTAATCCCATCCAGCACCTCCTGGGGGAACACCACCGGCGCGAGCGAGTTGCCGAAATTGGGACGGTCGTGATCGATGGTAATGGTGTATGGCGCGGTCACATCGTCGCCAGTGACGAAGTTTTCTACTTTGCCAATAAATGTATGAACGCCGCTGGTGCGCAGAGCGGTCTGGCTGAGGACCACCACCTGATCCTCCACTGGCCTGCCAGCCGGAATGGTGACGCGTGTCACCACGGTGTCGTTTCCGTCCCAGGTGCCGGAGATAGTGCTTGCCACGGTGGGATGGGAAACATAAGGAATGATGATGGGCAGGTCCTGGTGGGTTTTTTCAGCGCTCAGCAGGTTGAAATGGTCACCAGGCAGTTGCGGGTCGGGAAGGTTGGGGAGCACCCCTTCCACGATGGGCGGCAATACCTGGTTAATACCAGGCTGCCGAGCGGTCGCCAACTCGATGCGCCGCTTTTCTGCCTGAAGCTTGGCTTTCCAGCTGGCAATATTTTCTTTATGGGTGGGGGTGGATGACGACATAGGTCGAACTCCGTATCAGTCAGTGCATTAAGGCTATTGGCAAACGCTGCTTCCAAAGCCGATGGCGCGGTGTGGTGCACACCTACTGATACCCATTCAATGCTCATTTCTGGGGGGTGCCTACTGATAGAAATGACAGGTAGGCGCCATGGCCCGACCGACGGTCAATTGGCCCGCGCCCGGCAGCAACCCCACTCATCCGAACTGTTAGTTCTGACAGTAGCGAGCCATATGGCACGGCACGCCTAATCGGTAATACAAGCACTGGCGGCTTGCCATGGCTTACCCACCGATGAGGAATTGTGATGACAATCACCCCACCTTCTGGCCCCAGCACCCCAGTACGTCTGCCTGACGTATTTCCCCCACCCAGGGCCCAAGCGGTGCTGCCAGACCTGCCCGGGGCGTTGGAACATAACCTGTTGCCCATCAGCGCCCTGACCGCCCCTCTGGTCGTGGAGTTCGACCAATGGGCCCTTGCGCCCGTGAACCCGAGTGATCCTCCTGCGCAGGTGTTCTACTACTGGAATGACGCCGAATTGGGCAGCAAGACATTCAGCTACCCCTTCGACCCTGGCCAGCTGTTTTTCGAAGTGCCCGTGGCTGCCCTGCAGGAGGGCATTCACAGGCTCAAGTACCGGATAACCTCCTTCTTGGCCGATGACGACTCGAAGATTGCAGAGGTGACCATCGACCGTAGTGCGCCGTACGGCAATTCCACCCCGTTGGCGCCGCGGTTGCCCGTGGATGTCGGCGCCGGAGGCATTGACGACGCTTATCTGGCCAGCCACGGCGACCAGGTACTGATCACTGTCGACGCCTATCTCGATTGCAAGCCTTATGATGTGATCGAACTGTTCTGGCGCAATCTTTCCCCACTGCCAGGGGATGAGGCAGTGGCGGCCAGGCTGGTGGTACCGCAGGGGGCTGGCATCGGGCCGTTCGAGGTGGTGGTACTCGGCGATGTGGTTCGCGCGCGCCGCAACGGCGCAAAATCGCTGAAGTATTACATTCGGGATCGGGCGGGCAACGCCAGCGTTGACTCGAGGGAAACGTACGTGAGCGTCAATGTCACGGCGCCGCCCAGCCTGGCGCCGCCGCGGGTGCCCGCCCTCGATGATGGCCTGGTCACCCGTTCAGACGTCATCGTTAACCCCGGCGTGGAAGTGCTGATTGACGCGTATGATTACCAGGTCGGTGATTTCATCAGCGTCGATTGGGGCGGGCAGGTCATGGTACAGCTCCCCGTGGAGCCCACCCCTTCGTTTCCCCTGCGCCGGCTGATTCCCTGGGATGTGCTGGCGGTCGGCGATCATTTCGAACGGCCTCACGACGTCGACGTAACCTATACCGTGGTGCGTGGCGCGCATCGCTGGACATCGCTGGAACTTGAGGTGGCGGTTGACTTCAGTGTTGCCGGGCCGCCCAACCCGGCCATCGATCCGATCAATTCGCGCCTCCCGCTGGTGACGGTGAAAGGCGTCACCGGCGACAACGTCATCACCCTTGCCGACGCCAACCAGCCGGTGCGCGTGGAAGTGCTGCTGTACGCAAACCCGCAGCCCGACGAGGAACTTGACCTGTTCTGGGGTGGGCTGGTGGGGGACGGACCGGTGGCGACCTACATCGTGCAAGCCGGCGACGTGGCGGGCAAGCTGATCGTCTTCGAGGTGCCCTGGGCGGACGTGCTGGCGGCTGGCGGCGGCCTGGAGGTGCCGGTGCGTTACACCACCTTCAACGGCATCAACGGCCAGCAGTGCCGGGACACCTTGTGCCGCGTGGAGGTTGCCGTAGAGGACCGTACCTTGCCAATGCCGTTCTACCCGGACCCCAACCCTGCCACGTTCGCTGCCGACCCTGAGGAGACCTGGAACCCGATCATCGCCAATTACAATTGCGCGGCCCACCCATGGCGCGGCCTGGTCATCAAGATTCCGGCCAGTGACCGTTTCGTCACCGACAGCCGGATTGTGCTGAACTGGCGGGGTTACTCCACCTCCAACCTGGCAGAAAGCTCGTTCCTGCCTGGAACCCAGTATCAGGAGGAGCGCGTTATCACCGCAGCAACGCAAAAACAGGAGGTTACCTTCACGATTCTCCCGGCTGATTTTCGCCGTTGCATCTTGGCTACCAGCTACCGGGGGCAGGGCGAGGGCCAGAGCACCTTCGGCTCCGGCTACGCTTTCTACACGCTGTACTCACCGGGCCAGCCCGCCACTTACAACGAGCATAAGCAATCCTATTGCCGCATTGACCTGATACGGTCCGGGGCCCATTGCCCTTGCAGTTGGGACGGCTACCCCACGGAAGAGGAGGATTGGTGCCTGGACTGTGACCCTGTCACCGACGAGACGTGTACGCCGCAACCTTGAGCGGCGCCGGTTTCAGTTGAGCAACCCAGCGGCGATGTTGATGGAAAAACCCAGTATCGCCGTATTGAACAGAAACCCGATCAACGAGTGCCCCAGCACCACCCGCCGCAACGCGCGGGTGGCTACCCCCACGTCGGAGGTTTGCACGGCCACGCTGATGGTGAAGGAGAAATACAGGAAATCCCAATAGTCTGGCTCGGTCTCGCCATCGGCAAAGCGCAGGGGCGCGTCCTTGGCTTTCGCCAGGTAGAACAGCCGCGCGTAGTGCAGGGCGAAGATGATGCCGGTCATCAGCCACGAGCCGATCACCGTCAATGCCGTCAGCGCGTAGTGCAGGCCGCGCACGCCGGTGCTCAGTTGCTTGCCACCGGCCAGCAGGAACCCAATGGCGGCCAGGCTGGCGATGGCGGCGATGCACACGGTCACCAGCACCAGGCCGGCGTTTTCGTCCTCCTGCTGGGCGGTTTGCTGGACTTTCTGTGCGTCGGCGTGGGTGGCCAGCCAGGTCATCAGTAGCAGGTAGCACCACACGCCGCAGTTCCAGCCGATGATCACCCGCATCACCGGGTCGGCGGGGGCCAGCAGCCCGGCGGCAATGCCCAGGGCGGCGGAGGATGACAGGCGAGGGTGGGTGCGGGGCAGGCTGGGCAGGGCCATGGCAATCCTTTGAATGAGTGGTACATGGACTGTAGCCGCTGCCGCCAGGCTGCGCTGGCCCTGGGGCACGCTGAAGATTTTCTGGGTAATCAAGGGCCAGCGCAGCCTGCGGCAGCGGCTACACGGTGTGGAGGCAGTAAGGAGTTGGGCAAAACGCGGTCCGCCATACACTTTTTTTCAAGACTTGTCACCTGTCAGAACTACCAGTAGTCAAGGTTTCATTTAACCGGTTCAATGTAGGACCAGTCCTACAAGGAAAGTGCGCGATGACCACAGACTCTCCCAACGAGCCCGTGCTACTGCAGGGCATGATGAGCCAGGCGCGCCTGATGCGGCATACCCGGGTGCAACGGCGGCCCAGCAACGATGCACTGTTTGACCGCCAACCCGGCCCACAGTGCCCGGGCGGTGAACCAAGGCCCGAGCTGCCTCGTTGAGGCCTTGCGCCTTCTACCAGTAACGCGCACCGGTGTTCCGGCGTTCAATGGCGGCCAACGACTGCTACCGGAACACCTTCAACATGGACATCATCACTTTCATCCTCGTGGGCCTGTTCACTGGCGTCATGGGCGGCTGGGCCGCCTTCACCTTCGGCACCAAGACCGGCAAGGTGATCGCCGGCTCCGCCAGCCTGGGCGCGGTGGCCCTGGAGACGGATTCGGCCTTGCAGGGTTTCATGGGCTATGGGCACGAATCGGGCGAGCTGGTGTTCACCCTTGGCGGCGCCTACGTGGTGGGTTTTTTCGCCACCATCGCGCTGTTGACCCAACTACTGCTCAAGCAGGACTCCCGGTACCGCATCACCCTGATCGACGTGGTGTTTGGCAACAACAAGGCGCTGGACGCCTACCACGACGCCAAGCGTCACGAACTGGAGACGCTGCTCAAGCGTGAACTCAATATCGAGGCGCTGACCGCCGAGCGGGCGTTGCTCGACCAGCGCCAGGCGCAGCTGGACGTGCAACAGCGGTTGCTGGCCGTCGAGCTTGAGGAGGCGCAAGCGCTGCTGCAGGCCCGCGATGGCGTGGCCAAAGGGCGCCTGGCCATGCCGTTGCCGTTGCAGCACAAGCAACTGATCCATCCCGATTTCCTCGAACTGTTGCCCCGGCAGGTGTTCAAGGTGTGCCGCTTCCACCATGCCTTGCTCGCGGAGACCGACCGTTTCCTGGCCGGTGGCACGGGCGGCTTCGACACCTACCTGCTGGCTGTCGCCGGGCACCTGGCCACCCACCTGTTCGGCCAGGCCGTGCAGGTGGGCATGGAGGAGGTGCGCGTGCACTTTCGTCAGCTGGACCCTGCCGACAAGGTCTACAAACCCTACGTGGTGCACGGCGGTACCGAACTGGAAGTGAGCGGCGTGCACATCGACGACGGCCTGATCAGGGCCTCGCGCGAATCACGGCGCAGCCTGGTGTATTCGGCCAACAAGCGCCTGGCCATCAGCAGCGGCGCCAATTTCCTGTGGCAGGACTACCTGGTGCATGTGTTCGAGGCCATCAAGGTGGCGGGGTTGCCGCGCTACAGCCTGGGCATTTCGATCCGCCATCGGGCGGCGCATTCCAGCGTGTTGTACCTGTTCAGCTTCATCCAGCTGGAGCAGGTGATCCAGCATGAGATGGTGCGGGCGCACAGCCATTCCTTGGCGGAATCGGCTGCATAAAAAACATGAATTTTATTTATGGGTTGGCGGGGGTTATTTTTATCTGCACCTGAAAGGAGATAACACCATGGACACCCCCACCCACGAACAGCACTGGCAACGCAACCTCGCCGTGTGCGTGTTTGGCGCCTTCACCACCATCGTCGCCATGACCCTGCTGTTGCCGTTCTTGCCCATCTATGTCGAGCACCTGGGCGTCAGCGACCCGGCCGCCGTGGTGCAATGGTCGGGCATTGCCTTCGGCGCCACCTTCCTCTCGGCAGCGCTCACCGCGCCGTTGTGGGGCCGCCTGGGCGACCGCTACGGGCGCAAGCTGATGCTGATTCGCGCCAGCCTGGGTATGGCCATTGCCATGTCGCTGATCGGCCTGGCGGAGAATATCTGGCAGTTGGTGCTGCTGCGCTTGCTGGCGGGCTTGTTGGGCGGCTACGCCTCGGGCGCGACCATCCTGGTGGCCACGCAAACCCCCAAGGCGCGCTCGGGCTGGGCGTTGGGCATCCTGTCGTCGGGCATCATGGCCGGCAGCCTGGCGGGGCCGTTGATGGGTGGGTTGTTGCCGCCGCTGGTGGGTATCCGCAACACCTTCTTCCTCGCCGGTGCGGTGATTTTCGTGACCTTCCTGGGCACCGCCTTCCTGCTCAAGGAAGCGCCACGGCCCAAGCGTGCACCAGTGGCCAAGGGCGCGCCGAAACCCACCGCCGGGGTAAACATGAAGCCGGTGTGGGCGATGTTCGTGGTGGCGTGCCTGGTGATGTTCTCGAACATGTCCATCGAACCGATCATCACCGTGTACCTGATGCAATTGGGCGCGGCCAACGTGACGCTGGTGGCCGGGGTAGTGATGTCGGCGGCGGCGCTGGGCAGCATTCTCTCGGCGTCGCGCCTGGGCAAGCTGGCGGACCGGGTAGGGCACTGGAAGGTGGTGATTGGCTGCCTGGTGGCGGCCGCGGTGTTGCTGATTCCCCAGGCCCTGGTCACCGAGCCGTGGCAGTTGGTGGTGTTGCGCCTGTTGATGGGCCTGGCGTTGGGTGGCTTGTTGCCGTGCATTGCCGCCATCATCCGCCACTCGGTGCCCGAAGGCATTGCGGGGCGCATGCTCGGCTATTCCACCTCCAGCCAGTACGTGGGGCAGGTGTTGGGGCCGCTGGCCGGTGGCTACCTGGGTGGCCACGTGGGCATGCGCGTGGTGTTCGTGGTGACCTGCGTGCTGATGGCGGTGGGGGCGGTGGTGACCGCCCTGGCGCGCCCGCGGCCGCAGGTGTCAGAAGGACATGGCGACGGCGAAGAACACCCCGCAGGCCACTACCACGTAAAGTGAAAACCTGACCAGCTCCTTGACTCCGAACTCTTCCATTGTCTCGACTCCTGCATCGCTGTTCTGATGGCTGAACTATGCGCTGCAGGGGTCGAAGGACACCAGATTCAGAAACGCGAGAAAAAACCGGATCAGATGGCGCGGCCCGGACGCGGCCTTACGGCCGCTGCTACGGACATTTTTGCGCCATCAGGCAATGGTATCCACCACCCCGCCATCCACGCGCAACGCAGCCCCGGTAGTGGCCGAGGCTTGGGGCGAGGCGATGTACACCGCCATGTTCGCCACCTCTTCCATGCTCGCTGCGCGCTGGATGATCGAGGTGGGGCGGTTTTTCATCACGAACGCCGCGGCCGTTTCCTCCAACGAGGCGCCGCTGGCCGCCTGGTCGTCCTTGAGCATTTCCTGCAAGCCTTCCGACAGGGTAGGGCCGGGCAGGATGGCGTTCACCGTCACCCCGGTGCCGGCCATGCGCTTGGCCAGCCCGCGGGAGATGGACAGGTTGGAGGTCTTGGTGAAGCCGTAGTGGATCATGTCCGCCGGGATATTCAGCCCCGACTCGGACGAGATGAAGATGATCCGCCCCCAGCCGCGCTCGGCCATCTTCGGCGCATAGGCCCGCGACAGGCGCACGCCGGACATCACGTTGACCTGGAAGAAGCGTTCCCATTCCTCGTCGGGGGTGTCGAAGAAGTCCTGCAGGGCGAACACGCCCAGGTTGTTCACCAGGATGTCGACCTGGGGCACGCTGGCCACCGCCTGCCTGCAGCCTTCAGCCGTGGCCAGGTCGCCGGCTAGGCCCTGCACCTTGGCGCCGCTCACGGCCTGCTGCAGCTTGGCCACTGCAGCGTCCACGACGTCGGCCTTGCGACCGTTGATGATTACGTGGGCGCCGGCCTGGGCCAGGCCCTTGGCGATGGCGAAGCCGATACCCTGGGTGGAGCCGGTGACGAGCGCGGTCTTGCCGTTCAAATCGATATGCATGGCGGGTCTCCCGTTGGATGAGTCAGACAGCATAGGTGCAAGTATCGAGACCGGCTGTGCCGGCTGGCGTTCCGCCTATACTGCAATTCCCTTCCCGTGTTCCTCTCAGGAGTCACGCCATGAACCTGCGCACCTGCCTGTTGCCCATCGCCCTGCTCAGCGCCGCCCTGGCCAGTGCCCCGCTGTGGGCCAGTGGCGGCGACGACTCGCCGCCCAAGCCCAACTGCCCCAAGGGCAAGGTCTGGGACAGCAAAAGCAAAAGCTGCGTGATGCAACAGAGCAGCGCCGCCAGCGATGCAGACCGCACCGACTATGCCTACCGCCTGGCCAAGGACGGGCGTTACGAAGAGGCCATCGCCTTGCTCGACACGCTCAAGCAGCCCAACACCGCCAAGGCGCTCAACTACCGCGGCTACGCCACGCGCAAGCTGGGGCGCACCGACGAGGGCATCGGTTACTACCTGCAGTCGGTGCAGCTCGACCCGCGTTATGCCCAGGTGCGTGAGTACCTGGGCGAGGCCTACGTGATCAAGGGGCGGCTGGACCTGGCCAAGGAGCAGTTGGCGACCATCAAGTCCATTTGCAGCACCACCTGCGAGGAGTACCAGGATTTGGCCGAGGCGATCGAGGGGGCTTCGAAGACCTGATGGCGCGATACCGCGGTGTCGGCGGACGCGGCCTGGGGCCGCTGCTACGGGGCTAGCGCTCGAACATCCGTGGGTCGTACATGAAGTCATAGACCTGCACGACCTGCACCTGGCTGATGGCGGGGTGCCTGGGGTTGAGCAGCACATTGCGTTCCAGTGCCAGTACGGCCGAGGGCACGATCAGCCCCAGGTACGTGCCCTCGCGCAGCCAGGCGCTGCCGAACGCCATGCTCGGCCGGTCGGCGGGCAGGGTATTCCAGCCAGCGGGCAGCTCATGGCCGCCAGGCTCGAGGTATAGGGCGGGGTCATCCGGCAGTTCGAAGCAGGTAATCTTCATGGCCATGCCCGGCTCGCCGTTGGCGTGCACGAAGGTTTCCAGGCAACAAATGCCAGGTGTCAGGCCCATGTACACGGCGGGCAGGTCCTGGTCGTTCCAGCGGCCGCCAGCGATGGCAGCACCTTGGCCGGACAGATCAGTTGCACGACGGGCTTTGGCGATGCGCCAACCGCGCATCAGGCCACGCCCCCCCATTCCAGTGCATGCAGCACGCGCAGCACCTGGCGGGCACCGATTTCGGTTTCGCACAGCATGATCGGGGCCTCGTTGCCGAGGGCCTTGTTGGCAGTGGCCATCCATTGCGCCGCTGCTGGCTTGGCTTCGAACACTTCCTGGGCCAGTTGCGATACCGCGGCAATGCGGTCCAGCCGCTCGGAAGCCACCGGGTCCAGCGGTTTGTGTTCTCGACGGCGACGTTCCAGCGTGGAAATCGAGGCGTTCATGAGCGTTTCCAACTGCCGCTCCGCAAGGTCGAAGGTCACGCGGATGGCCATGGACAAGTCGGCGGCGAAGCCTTCCTTGATCTGTACCAGGCGTTGGGCGTCCAGCAGCGAAGCGCGGGCGTTACTGAATGCCCAGAATTGCTCGGTGACCTGCTCTCGCGGGCTACCCTTGCTACGTGGCGTGTGGCGCGAGGGAAGGGCAGGATTCATTTTGCATCCTTCATTTGAAGAAAATATTCGGTCAGGTGAAGTCTATGCGCTTTCAGTCACGGTGACTACCGTGGTGCGGCGGACGCGGCTTGCGGCCGCTGCTACGGGGTGTAGAGGATCTTGCCCATGCTGATGCGGGGTTCAACGGCGTAGCCTAGACGCTCATAGAAGCCCGCCACCGCGTCGTTGCCGGCGGTGATCTGCAGGTTGATCTTCAGGCAGCCCAACGCGGCCAGGGCGGTTTCGGCATGGCGCACCAGGGCGGCGCCAATGCCGTGCTGCTGCCAGGCCGGGTGTACCGCCACCGAATATAGCCAGCCGCGGTGGCCGTCGTAGCCGGCCATGGTGGTGCCCACCACCCGGCCATCCTGCACCGCCACGAACAGCAGGTCATCCACCGCCAGCTTGCGTTCCAGCGCAAGCTCAGGGCGGTTGTGGGCCGTGGGGTAGGCGAACACGTCGCGCCACAGGGCTATCACGGCGTCGCGGTGCAGGTTGTCGTCGTAGGTGATGATCTGGGCCATGGCCGGTCCTTGGAGTGGGCGAAAGCATGGATTCTAATGGCCCGCCAGCTACGCTCAAGGGAAATCTTGCCGAGCGCCGCTGCCATGAAAACCCTGATGTTGCTGTGCTGCCTGGCACTGGCCAGTTGCAGCGGCGTGGACGTACACACCTACCGCGACCAGCAGCCGACGCTGGACCTTGCGACCTTTTTCGCTGGCCGCACCGAGGCCTGGGGCATTTTCCAGAAGCGCTCCGGCGAGGTGGCCAAGCGCATGCACGTGGTGGTCGACGGCCGCCTGCAGGGCGACGCGCTGATACTGCATGAGGCGTTCACCTACAGCGACGGCACCCGGCAGGTGCGTGAATGGACCCTGCGCCCCGACGGCCCCGGGCGCTGGCGCGGCACCGCTGGCGATGTGATCGGCGAGGCCACGGGGGAGGTCTCGGGCAACACCCTGCACTGGCAGTACGACCTCAACCTGGTGGTGGACGGCAAGACCTGGCAGGTGCATTTCGATGACTGGATGTACCTGTTGGACGCGCACACCCTGGCCAACCGTTCGACCATGAGCAAGCTGGGCATCGAGCTGGGCCAGGTGTCGCTGTTTTTCCGCAAACCTTAGGCGGCGCGCAACGTCCTGACGATGGCCAGAGCATTGGCAGTCAGGCGCAGATCGCCCAGCTGCTGGCGGTTTTGCCAGCGGCACTCGGCGATCTCGTTCTGCGGCGTGGCTTCGGCGCTGTCGGCGATACGTGCCTCGAACAGGTGATGCAGGGTGTCGTCGCTTTCATAAGCGCCCAGGAACACCAGGTCCACCACCTGCAAGCCGGTTTCCTCGCGCAGCTCACGCACGGCGGCCGCGGCGGGGCTCTCGTCTTTTTCAATCTTGCCGCCGGGCAGGTTCCAGCGGGATTTGGCCTTGCGCACGTAAAGAATCCGGTCTTCACGGCGGCAAATCAAGGTAGCGCGCTCTTTCATGGTGCAGGTTTCCGCGATACTGCAACGCGATGCGCTGGAACAGGCATCTACGCTGTCACAAAAATGTCATGTCCTTGACGCAAGCATTAACAATGCCAACCCAATGTGACATTGATTCGTTCGCCCGCCGCAGGTTCCGACGGCTGGACAACAAATATTCCATTGATTTACGGTGCGCCTGCCAGGGAAAGGAACTTGCCGGTCGGCGCCTGTCACATAAATTGCAGGCATTGCCCGGTAAAGTGTAGAAAAACAACAATAAGGAGGCTGCCCATGAGCTGCTTGATATGCGCGGGAAGCGCAGAAGATCTGCAGTGCGAAGGCGCGTGGGAAGAACGTCATTGCCCCGAATGCGGGCGTTATCGCATGTCACATGAGCTGGTGCTGACCCTGATGGAGCAGGGCCAGATATTCGACGTGCACAAGATGCGGGCCTGGCTGCAGGACCGCCGGCACCAGTGCGAGGTGCCTAGCGTGGAGATTCACGAGGCCCTGCTGGTGCCCTAGGGGGTCAGCGCAGCGGCCGGAAGAACGCGCGGATGTCCTCGGCCAGCGCATAAGGGCACTCCATGGCGGCGAAATGCCCGCCGCGGTGCAGGTGCGTCCAACGTTGCACGTTGTAGCAGCGCTGCACCCAGCTGCGCGGCGGCATGGGCAGTTCCGCCGGGAACTGCGCCACGCCCAGGGGTGGCAGCACGCGCTGGCCGGGGCTGAACTGCAGCGGTTTGCGCCGGCTTTCCAGGTACAGGCGGAAGGTGGCGCCGATGCCGCCGGTAAACCAGTACAGGGCGATGTTGGTCAGCAGCGCGTCCAGGCCGAAGGCCCGTTCCACGTCGCCCTGGCAGTCGCTCCAGGCCTGGAATTTTTCCAGTATCCACGCCGCAAGGCCTGCGGGCGAGTCGTTGAGGCCCACCGCCAGGCTTTGCGGGCGGGTGCCCTGGATTTGCCCATAGGCGCCGTGCATCTGCGCCCAGGCGCTGGCCTGGTCGAGAAAGCGCCGTTCCTCGTCGCTGGCGGGTGGCTGGTCTGGGCCCAGGGGCGGGCGGTAGGAGCCGGGGATGAAGTTCAGGTGCAGGCCCTTGACCCGCACCGGGTAGCGGTAGGCCAGCCAGGTGGAGACGCTGGCGCCCCAGTCGCCGCCTTGGGCGCCAAAGGTGTCGTAGCCCAGGGCGGTCATCAGTTGTGCCCACAGGCCGGCGATCTCGAACGGGCCGGTGCCCTTGGCGCTGGGCGCGGGCGAGAAGCCGTAGCCGGGCAGCGAGGGCACCACCACGTGGAAGGCGTCGGCGGCGTCGCCGCCATGGCTGGCGGGGTCGGCCAGCAGCGGCAGGATGGCTTCCATTTCCACGAACGAGCCGGGCCAGCCGTGGGTCAGCACCAGCGGCAACGGCGCCGGGCCCTGGCCGCGCTGGTGCAGGAAATGAATGCGTTGCCCAGGCATGTGCGCCATGAACTGCGGCAGGCGGTTGAGCCGCGCCTCCTGGGCGCGCCAGTCGAAACCGTCGCGCCAGTACTCTACCAGGCGGTGCAGGGTGGCGCTGTCGGTGCCTTCGCTCCAGCCATTGCCTTCCACGCCGGCAGCCCAGCGGGTGGCCCCCAGGCGCTGGTGCAAATCATCAAGTGCCGTCTGCTCGATGGCAATCTTGAAGGGCTCAATCCTCATCCGTCCTACTCCCTGAACGCCGGCGGTGGCCTAGGATGATAAATGACCTGACGGTTTTGTGCAGGTTCCGTGGTTAGACGAACGTCGCACGCCCCGTAGCAGTGGCCGCCAGGCCGCGTCCCGCCACACCACCGCATCAGAAGTGGTAATACACCCCCACGGTCAGGTTCTGCGGGTCGTCCCCTGCCTGTTCCACCGGCGTCCCCTCGTAGGTCACCGAGGCGTTGCGCTGGTTGCTGATCATGCCCACGTGCACGTAGCTGGCGAAACGCGGGGTGAAGAAGTGGTCCCAGCCGATCATCGCGCCATAGGCATCCTTGGCGCCGAACTCCACCGTGCGCTTGACCAGCAGCAGGCGGCCCAGGTCGCGCTTGCCCAGGGGCTTGATGAAGCCGGCGGTGAGCACCGTGGTGCTCGGCGTGCCGCTTTCATCCACGTCCTGGCGCTGCCAGGTGAGGCTGCTGGAGAAGGGCCCGAAGTCGTAGAACGCCGACAGGCTCTTGTAGTAGTTGGCGGTTTGTTTGAGGCTGCCGTTGTCTTCCCAGGGGTCGCTGAGGTAGCGGTTGAACGAGGCCAGCAGGATCAGGCGCTTGTCGGTGTACTGCAGCTTGGCGCCGCCGCCGCGCAGGGTGCGGCCCGCACTGGCGTGGTCGTCCAGGCCCAGGCTGGCGGCGGTGCCGATGCTCCAGCCATGGAAGGTGGGGGTGGTATAGGCCACGGTGTGCTTGGGCCGCAGGTCCAGGTAGTAGGCGCCCTTGCCGGCGGCGGGCACCGCCAGGTAGGTGTAGGGCGAGCCGTAGCTGGCCAGGAACGGGTCGGCGTAGGTGGGCGTGCCCATGCCGTAGGTCTTGCCGATTTCCAGCTTGCCGTAGGCTTTGCTGCGCAGCGCCGCCACGGCCAGGCGCAGGGTGCCGATGCTGCTCCAGTCCTGGCCCACGGTGTTGCCGTTGACGTTGAAGCCTTCCTCCACGTCCATTTCCAGCACGGTGTCGGTGGCCACCGGGGTGCGCGCGTACACCCCCAGCTTGTTGGTCCAGGCGCCACCGCCGCCCAGCTGGGTGCCGGTGGAGTGGCCGGAATCGTGGTAGCTGGCGAAGGCGTCCAGGGTGCCGTAGGCCTTGAGCTTGCTGTCGAACCCGCTGTCGATGGCGTAGTAGCCAAAGCCGGGGGCGATCATGGCGATACCGGGAAAACCGTCTGCCTGGGCCTGTGGCGCCAAGGCCAGGCCTTGGGCAAAGACGGCCAGGGACGCGGCGGTAGCATAACCTTTGTTCATCGACAGCTCCTTGGGAAGACCGGGGAACTGCAGGGTCGATGAAGGCGGGCCGGGGCGGGAATGGTTTATTGGTTCAGGCCATGCGCTTTGCTCAAGGGCCACGCGGCGGGCACGCAAATGCGCGGGCAGGGTGCCCCGACCAGGGCAGCGCAGGCTGCAAGGGGCTGGCCGTCAAGCGGGTGGGCGCGCCATTTTGCACCATTGCGTGCAGTGCCCTGGTGCACGCTGGCAAGTGCGGGGCAGGTCAAGGCCGGGCGCGGCGGCGGCCTTGAACGTGGGTCAAGGCCTTGCCCAATATGCAGGGTGGGGGTGTGTTTGCGACGTCGCTTACAGGCAATCGCGCACGGCTTTGTTCAGCGCGCCACGGCCCAGGGTCAGGGGCTCGCGCTGGTACCAGGAGACTTCGCTGCCGTTGGAGGTCTTGTAGATCTCCAGGATCTCGTCGGCGGCCAGCTTGCTGCTCACCACCAGGCGGTAGTGGCGGCTGTTGCCCGAGGATTCGGTGTCGGGGCGCAGCGCCTGCCATTTGGGGGCGATGCATTCACCCACTTCCTGTGGCGACTTGAGGCTGGTGAAGGTCTTGTTGGGGGAGTTGGGGGTGGCGCAGCCGGCCACGCACACAACGGCGAAGAGAGACAGTAAAGGTAGGCGCATTGAACGTTATCCTGGAACACGGACGTGGCCGCGGGGTGGCGTGCTGGCAGGCACGCAACGGTCAATTATATCGAGGAAATCCGATATGGGGGGATTTTTGCGGGTTGTTCAGGGGGGCGACAGGGGGCCTCTTTGGTTGTAGGGGTGGGGGGGAACGCAGCCTGCGGCAGCTGCTACGGGTGTGCGTAGCAACGGCCGCGTTTGGGAATCAGCGCGGCACGCGCACCCAGCCCTCCATCAGCACCCGCGCGCTGCGGCTCATGATGGCCTTGAGTACCTTCCATTCGCCATTGACCCGCTCGGCCTGGGCGCCCACCCGCAAGGTGCCGGAGGGGTGGCCGAAGCGCACGCTCTGGGGCGCGCCACCGCCGGCGGCGAGGTTCACCAGGGTGCCGGGGATGGCCGCAGCGGTGCCGATGGCCACGGCCGCGGTGCCCATCATGGCATGGTGCAGCTTGCCCATGGACAGCGCGCGCACCAGCAGGTCGACGTCACCTGCACCTACCGCCTTGCCGCTGGAGGCGGTGTAGGCGGCGGGCCCGGCGACGAAGGCCACCTTGGGCGTGTGCTGGCGCGTGGCGGCCTCGTCCAGGTGCGAAATCAGGCCCATGCGCAGGGCGCCGTGGGCGCGGATGGCCTCGAAGCGTGCCAAGGCCTTGGTGTCACCGTTGATGGCGTCCTGCAGTTCGGTGCCGGTGTAGCCGATGTCGGTGGCGTTGAGGAAGATGGTGGGGATGCCGGCGTTGATCAGCGTTGCCTTGAAGGTGCCGATGCCGGGCACCTCCAGGTCGTCCACCAGCTGGCCGGTGGGGAACATGGCGCCTGCGCCGCCTTCTTCCTCGGCCGCCGGGTCCATGAACTCCAGCTGCACTTCGGCGGCGGGGAAGGTCACGCCGTCCAGCTCGAAGTCGCCGGTTTCCTGCACCGCGCCGTCGGTGATGGGCACGTGGGCGATGATGGTCTTGGCGATGTTGACCTGCCAGATGCGCACGGTGGCCACGCCGTTGCGCGGGATGCGCTCGGCGGCGACCAGGCCGTTGCTGATGGCGAACGAGCCGACGGCGGCCGAGAGGTTGCCGCAGTTGCCGGTCCAGTCAATGAACGCCGCGTCGATGGCCACCTGGCCGAACAGGTAGTCCACGTCGTGGCCAGGCCGCGTGCTCTGGCTGAGGATCACCGTCTTGCTGGTGCTGGAGGTGGCGCCGCCCATGCCATCGATCTGCTTGCCGTAGGGGTCGGGGCTGCCGATCACGCGCAGCAGCAGCGCGTCGCGGGCCGGGCCCGGTTGGCGGGCATCTGCGGGCAGGTCATCAAGCTTGAAGAACACGCCCTTGCTGGTGCCGCCACGCATGTAGGTGGCGGGAATGCGGATTTGTGCGGGGTAGCTCATGGCATCGCTCCTCAGGCCGCAGGGGCTTGTTCGAGGAAGTCCTGGGCGAAGCGTTGCAGCACGCCCCCGGCTTCGTAGATGGACACTTCTTCGGCGGTGTCCAGGCGGCAGGTTACTGGCACCTCCAGGCGCTCGCCGTTGGCGCGGTGGATCACCAGGGTCAAGGTGGCGCGTGGGGTGCGTGCGCCGACCACGTCATAGGTCTCGTTGCCGTCGATGGCCAGGGTGTGGCGGTTGGTGCCCGGCAGGAACTCCAGCGGCAGCACGCCCATGCCCACCAGGTTGGTGCGGTGGATGCGCTCGAAGCCTTCGGCGGCAATCGCTTCCACGCCCGCCAGGCGCACGCCTTTGGCGGCCCAGTCGCGTGACGAGCCCTGGCCGTAGTCGGCGCCGGCGATGATGATCAGCGGCTGCTTGCGGTTCATGTAGGTCTCGATGGCTTCCCACATGCGCATCACCTGGCCCTCGGGTTCCACGCGGGCCAGGGAACCCTGCTTGACCTGGCCGTTTTCCTTGACCATTTCATTGAACAGTTTGGGGTTGGCGAAGGTGGCGCGCTGGGCGGTCAGGTGGTCGCCGCGGTGGGTGGCGTAGCTGTTGAAGTCTTCCTCGGGCAAGCCCATTTTCGCCAGGTACTCGCCGGCGGCGCTGTCGAGCATGATGGCGTTTGACGGCGAAAGGTGGTCGGTAGTGATGTTGTCCGGCAGCACCGCCAGCGGGCGCATGCCCTTGAGCGGCCGGGCCCCGGCCAGGGCGCCTTCCCAGTAGGGCGGGCGACGAATGTAGGTGCTCATGGGGCGCCAGTCGTACAGCGGGCTGACCTTGGGCCCGGTGTCCTCGTGGATGGCGAACATGGGGATGTACACCTGGCGGAACTGTTCGGGCTTCACCGAGGATTTGACCAGGGCGTCTATTTCGGCGTCGCTGGGCCAGATGTCCTTGAGGCGGATTTCCGCGCCGTCAGGGCCGTGGCCCAGCACGTCTTTCTCGATGTCGAAGCGGATGGTACCGGCGATGGCGTAGGCCACCACCAGCGGCGGCGAGGCCAGGAACGCCTGCTTGGCGTAGGGGTGGATGCGCCCGTCGAAATTGCGGTTGCCCGAGAGCACGGCGGTGGCGTACAGGTCGCGGTCGATGATCTCCTGCTGGATGGCCGGGTCCAGGGCGCCGGACATGCCGTTGCAGGTGGTGCAGGCGAACGCCACCACGCCGAAGCCCAGTTGTTCCAGTTCCGGCAGCAGGCCGCCTTCTTCCAGGTACAGCTTGACGGTTTTCGAGCCGGGGGCCAGCGAGGTCTTCACCCACGGCTTGCGGGTCAGGCCCAGGCGGTTGGCGTTGCGCGCCAGCAGGCCTGCGGCGATCACGTTGCGCGGGTTGCTGGTGTTGGTGCAGCTGGTGATGGCGGCGATGATCACCGCGCCGTCGGGCATCTGCCCCGGCGTCTCGGTCCAGGGGGCGGCGATGCCTTTGGCGGCCAGGTCGCTGGTGGCCAGGCGCGCGTGGGGGTTGCTGGGGCCGGCCATGTTGCGCACCACGGTGCTCAGGTCGAAGCTCAAGGTGCGCTCGTATTCGGCAGTGGCCAGGCTGTCGGCCCATAGGCCGGTCAGCTTGGCGTATTCCTCCACTAGCTGCACCTGCTGGTCTTCGCGGCCGGTGAGCTTGAGGTAGTCGATGGTCTGCTGGTCGATGTAGAACATCGCCGCGGTGGCACCGTATTCGGGGGCCATGTTGGAAATGGTGGCGCGGTCGCCCAGGGTCAGCCTGGCCGCGCCTGCGCCGTGGAATTCCAGCCAGGCGCCGACCACTTTCTGCTGGCGCAGGAACTGGGTCAGGGCCAGCACCATGTCGGTGGCGGTGATGCCCGGCTGCAGCTGGCCGGTGAGCTCGACGCCGATGATGTCGGGCAGGCGCATCCACGAGGCGCGGCCGAGCATCACGCTCTCGGCTTCCAGGCCGCCGACGCCGATGGCGATCACGCCCAGCGCGTCGACGTGGGGGGTGTGGCTGTCGGTGCCCACGCAGGTGTCGGGGAAGGCGACGCCGTCACGCACCTGGATCACCGGGGACATTTTCTCCAGGTTGATCTGGTGCATGATGCCGTTGCCGGGCGGGATCACGTCGACGTTCTTGAAGGCTTTCTTGGTCCAGTCGATGAAGTGGAAGCGGTCTTCGTTGCGGCGGTCTTCGATGGCGCGGTTCTGCTCGAACGCCTGCGGGTCGAAGCCTGCGCGCTCCACGGCCAGGGAGTGGTCGACGATCAGCTGGGTGGGTACCACCGGGTTGACCTGCGCCGGGTCGCCGCCCTGGCTGGCAATGGCGTCGCGCAGGCCGGCGAGGTCCACCAGGGCGGTCTGGCCGAGGATGTCGTGGCACACCACGCGGGCCGGGAACCAGGGGAAGTCGAGGTCGCGCGCACGGTTGATCAGTTGGCTCAGGGAGGCGGTCAGCGTGGCCGGGTCGCAGCGGCGCACCAGATTTTCCGCCAGCACGCGGGACACGTAGGGCAGGGTGGCGTAGGCGCCGGGCTTGATCGCGTCGATGGCGGCGCGGGTGTCGAAATAGTCCAGGGCGGTGCCTGGCAGGTTCTTGCGGTATTGAGTGTTCATGGTAGTGGGCTCATTCACGGTGTCGGTCACACAATCGCGAGGGCGAGCACTCATCCGTAGGAGCCGGCCTTGGCCGCGATGGCGATATTGCGGCCCCCATCGCGGCCAAGGCCGGCTCCTACGGTCGGTGTTTGCACCCCTGGTTTTGCGTTATCGGTGCTCTATTGGCACGTACTTGCGCTGTTCCACGCCCACATACTCGGCGCTGGGGCGAATAATGCGGTTGTTGGCACGCTGCTCGAACACATGCGCCGCCCAGCCGGTCAGCCGCGAACAGACGAAAATCGGCGTGAACAGTTCGGTGGGAATGCCCATGAAGTGGTACGCCGAGGCGTGGTAGAAGTCGGCGTTGGGGAACAGCTTCTTCTGCTCCCACATGGTCTTGTCGATGGCTTCGGACACCGGGTAGATCACCGTGTCGCCCACCTCGGCCGCGAGCTTTTGCGACCAGCCCTTGATCACTTCGTTGCGCGGGTCGCTGTCCTTGTAGATGGCATGGCCGAAGCCCATGATCTTGTCCTTGCGCTCCAGCATGCCCAGGGTGCCGCGCACGGCTTCCTCGGGGTTCTTGAACTTCTCGATCATGGCCATGGCCGCCTCGTTGGCGCCGCCGTGCAGCGGGCCGCGCAGGCTGCCGATGGCGGCAGTCACGCAGGAATGCAGGTCCGAGAGGGTAGAGGCACACACCCGCGCGGTGAAGGTCGAGGCGTTGAATTCATGCTCGGCGTAGAGGATCAGCGACACGTTCATCACCTTGCGGTGCAGCTCGCTGGGCGCCTTGCCGTGCAGCAGGTGCAGGAAGTGCCCGGCCACGTCCGGTTCGTCACTGGTGCAGTTGATACGCACGCCGTGGTGGCTGAAGCGGTACCAGTAGCACATGATCGCCGGGAAGGCCGCCAGCAGGCGGTCGGTGGCGTCGTGCTGCTGGGCGAAGGTCTTTTCCGGTTCCAGGTTGCCCAGGAACGAGCAGCCGGTGCGCATCACGTCCATGGGGTGGGCGTTGGCGGGGATGCGTTCCAGCACTTCCTTCAGCGCCTTGGGCAGGTCGCGCAGGGTGCTGAGCTTGTGCTGGTAGTGGTCCAGGTCCTGGTGGTTGGGCAGCTCGCCGTACAGCAGCAGGTAGGCCACTTCCTCGAAGGTGGCGTGCTCGGCCAGTTCGCGCACGTCGTAGCCACGGTAGGTCAGGCCGGCGCCGGCCTGGCCGACGGTGGACAGGGCGGTCTGCCCGGCCACCTGGCCACGCAGGCCGGCACCACTCAATACTTTTGCTTCGGCCATGGTTGTCTCCATTCTTGAATTTATTGTCTGGAATGTGGGAGCTGGCTTGCCAGCGAGTTTGTGGGGCCCCGAAAAGCTCGCTGGCAAGCCAGCTCCCACAGGTGTTTCTTAACCTTTTTTCTGGGCGAACAGGGCGTCCAGCTTCTGCTCGAACACGTGGTAGTCGATGGCGTCGTACAGCTCCATGCGAGTCTGCATGGTGTCGATGACATTTTGCTGCGTGCCGTCGCGGCGGATGGCGCCGTAGACGTGCTCGGCGGCCTTGTTCATGGCGCGGAACGCCGACAACGGGTACAGCACCAGCGACACGTCCACCGACGCCAGCTGCTCGGTGGTATAGAGCGGCGTGGCGCCAAACTCGGTGATGTTGGCCAGGATCGGCGCGCGCACGCGGTCGGCGAATTGCTTGTACATGGCCAGTTCGGTGATGGCCTCGGGGAAGATCATGTCGGCGCCGGCCTCGATGCAGGCTTCGGCGCGCTCAAGGGCCGCGTCCAGGCCTTCCACGGCCAGGGCGTCGGTGCGCGCCATGATCACGAAGCTGTCGTCGGTGCGGGCGTCCACGGCCGCCTTGATGCGGTCGACCATCTCCTGCTGGCTGACGATCTCTTTATTGGGCCGGTGGCCGCAGCGCTTGGCGCCCACCTGGTCTTCGATGTGGATGGCGGCAGCGCCGAACTTGATCATCGACTTGACCGTGCGCGCCACGTTGAACGCCGAGGAGCCGAAGCCGGTGTCGACGTCCACCAGCAGCGGCAGGTCGCAGACGTCGGTGATGCGGCGCACGTCGGTGAGCACGTCGTCCAGGCCGCTGATGCCCAGGTCCGGCAGGCCCAGGGAGCCCGCTGCCACGCCGCCACCGGACAGGTAGATGGCCTTGAAGCCGGCGCGCTTGGCCAGCAGGGCGTGGTTGGCGTTGATGGCGCCCACCACTTGCAGCGGATGTTCGCTGGCCACGGCGTCGCGGAAGCGTTGGCCGGGACTGTTCTTATTGTTCATGACTCACCTCTCAGGCTGGGTGGATGCGTCCGCGTAGTGACGCTCGATATTGCGCCGCGATGCGCCGATGTGCCGGCGCATCAGCAATTCGGCCAATTCGCCATCGCGGTCGGCGATGGCATCAAGAATGCGGTGGTGCTCGGCAAACGCCTGGCGCGGGCGGTTGGGCGTGGCCGAGAACTGAATGCGGTACATGCGCACCAGCTGGTACAGCTCGCCACAGAGCATCTGCACCAGGGTGCGGTTGCCGCTGCCCTGGATGATGCGGTAGTGGAAGTCGAAGTCGCCTTCCTGCTGGTAGTAGCCCACGCCGGCCTGAAACGCGGCGTCGCGCTCGTGGGTGTGCAGCACTTGGCGCAGCTCTTCGATTTCGGCCTCGGTCATGCGCTCGGCGGCCAGGCGGCAGGCCATGCCTTCCAGCGATTCGCGAATTTCGTACAGTTCGATCAGCTCGGCATGGCTGAGCGACACCACCCGCGCACCCACGTGGGGAATACGCACCAGCAGCCGCTGGCCTTCCAGGCGGTGGATGGCCTCGCGCAGTGGCCCGCGGCTGATGCCGTAGGTGCGCGCCAGCTCCGGCTCGGAGATCTTGCTGCCGGGGGCGATGTCGCCCTTGACGATGGCGGCCTGGATACGCCGGAAGACGTTTTCGGAAAGCGTTTCGGAGTCTTCGGTGGCGAGGGTGGTAGGCATATTGTCGACACACTGTGTTCTGATAGGGTCGAAAATAGCCATATGCGCGGATCAAGTCAAAGAAAAAACAGTTATTGTCGACAATGGTCCAATAGCTCGATGTCTGTAGCAGCTGCCGCGAGGCGGCGTCCGGCTGCCCCCGGTAATGCCTGCATTGGCGCGGTGAAGGCTGACGCCGCCTGCGGCAGCTGCTACAGGGGGGCTGGGTTGCGCAAGAAATGGGGTTTTTTCCAGGGGCGGGGCGCTTAGAATGGCCGCTCGACCGATTGGAACCGCCGCCATGCACTACGCCTGCAAATTCCTCGAATCCCCCGTGGGCCTGCTGACCCTGGTCGCCCGTGGCCCCAAGCTGGCGGCCATTCTGTGGGAAGACGACCGCCCCAACCGCGTGCGCCTGGGCGAGTTGCAGGAGCAGGGTGACCACCCGATGCTGGTGCGCACCGCCACGCAGTTGCAGGAATATTTCGCCGGCGAGCGCCAGCAGTTCGACCTGGCGCTGGACTTTGCCGGCACCGACTTCCAGGTGCAGGTGTGGCACGCGTTGCTGGCCATTCCGTTCGGCGAAACGCGCAGCTATCTGGACATTGCCACCCAGCTGGGCAACCCCAAGGCCGTGCGCGCGGTGGGCGCTGCCAATGGCCGCAACCCCATTTCCATCGTCGCGCCGTGCCACCGGGTCATCGGCAGTTCGGGCAGCCTCACTGGCTTTGCCGGCGGCTTGCCGGCCAAGCAGTTTCTGCTCAACCTGGAGCGTCGGGACCTGCTGTCGGTGTGCTGAAGGCTGCCACCAGCGCCTCCACCACCACGTTGACCCGCGCCGTGTGGCGCAGGTCGGCGTGGCTCACCAGCCACACGTCATAAGGCTGCGCACGGACCCGCTGCGGCCACACCCGTACCAGCCCGTCGCGCTCGCCGGCCAGCACCGGCAGCTCGCTCAGGCCCAGCCCGGCCGCCACGGCCTGGCGCACCAGCAGGCTGGTGCTGGCGCTGCAACTGATCTGCGCGCCATGGGCCGGCTCGTCCAGCAGGGTGCTGGCGCGGCCGGCTTCCACATAGGGCTGCCAGGCCACCTGGGCGTGGCCGGCAAAACCGTTGCCCGGCTCCGGCAGGCCGTGGCGCTGCACGTAGTCGGCCGAGGCGAACAACCCCACCGGCCAGGCCGCCAGGCGCCGCACCAGCAGGTCGGGGTTGTCCGGCTTGACCGTGCGGATGGCCAGGTCGGCCTCGCGCCGCGCCAGGTTGAGCATCTGCGTCGAGGCCTTCACATCCACCTGCACCTGCGGGTGCTGCAGGCGCAGGCGGGCGAGGGCAGGGATGACAAAGTCCACCGCCAGCGAGTCGGTGGTGGCCAGGCGCACCTGGCCGCTGGGCAGGTCGTCCAGGCCCTGGATGCGCCGCTGCAGGTCGTGGGCGGAGTGCTCCATCTGCACTGCCGCGCTGTAGGCCGCCTCACCAGGCGAGGTCAGCCGGTAACCGTCGGAGCTGCGCAGGAACAAGGTTGCGGCCAGGGCCTCCTCCAGGGCGGCGATGCGCCGGCCCACGGTGGCCTGGTCCACGCCCAGCTGGCGCGCAGCACCGCGCAGGGTGCGCTCGCGGCACAGGGCCAGGAAGAAGCGCGTGTCGTCCCAGTTCATGCTCACTCCGCTGATGCATTTATGCATTCGATAGATGGATAATCGCTGCATTATTGCATCTTCCTGCGGCGCTATGATGAACGCCTTGCCGTTGGTGGTTGTCACTGCCAATAGCCCACTTCATCGGAGCACCACCATGCCTGCCATCCAACTGCCGTCCACCATGACCTACATCGAGATCACCCAGCCCGGTGGCCCCGAAGTGCTGCAACCGCGCCAGGGCCCGCTGCCCGTGGCCAAGCCCCATGAGCTGCTGATCAAGGTGCACGCTGCTGGCGTCAACCGCCCCGACGCCTTGCAGCGCGCCGGCCAGTATCCCATGCAGCCGGGCATGAACCCGCTGCCGGGGCTGGAAGTGGCCGGCGAGGTGGTGGGCCTGGGCGCGGACGTGCAGGGCTTTGCCCTGGGTGACAAGGTATGTGCGCTGACCAACGGCGGCGGCTACGCCGAGTACTGCACCGTGCCCGCCACCCAGGCACTGGCGGTGCCGCCCGGCATGGACATGATCACCGCCGCGGCCATTCCGGAAACCTTCTTCACCGTGTGGGCCAACCTGTTCGACATGGCCCACCTGGACGCCACCCAGAGCGTGCTGATTCACGGCGGCACCAGCGGCATTGGCACCACCGCGCTGGCCCTGTGCAAGGCGCTGGGCATCAAGGCGTTTGCCACCGCCGGCACGGCAGAGAAATGCGCGCAGGTGCAGGCCCTGGGCGGCGAACCGATCAATTACCGCGAGCAGGATTTCGCCCAGGTGATTGCCGAGCGCACCGCAGGCAAGGGCGTGGACGTGATCCTGGACATCATGGGCGGCGCGTATTTCGAGCAGAACATTGCCGCCCTGGCCCGTCGCGGGCGCCTGGTGGTGATTGGTTTCCTGGGCGGCGCCAAGGTCAAGGAGGTGAACTTGCTGGCGATCATGGCCAAGCAGGCCGTGGTCACCGGGTCGCTGCTACGCTCGCGCAGCACGGAAGAGAAGGCGGTGATCGCCGCCGGGTTGGAGCGTCACGTGTGGCCGTTGCTGGCCGAAGGCAAGTCGCTGCCGGTGCTGGACCAGGTGTTTCCCCTGTCCGACGCCGCGGGTGCCCACCGGCGCATGGAAGGCGGGGATCACATCGGCAAGATTGTGTTGCAGGTGGTTTGATCCGGTAAGCCAAGGCAGCCGGCCTTGCGGGGCCGGCTGCCGTCGAGCCTTACAGCGCCATGTCGGCCGCTGGGTTGCTCGCCGCTTTAGCCGGCGCGGCCTGTGGCTGCGGGGCCGCAGTCAGGTCGATGGCCGGTGGCGGGTTCAGTTGCAGCACCTGGCTGGTGTAGGTCCATTCCTGCATCACGGCTTCAGGATGGTCGTTCAGCTTGGTGCCGTAGCTGGGCACGATCTGACGCAGTTTGTCCTGCCAGGCCGGGGTGGCGACCTTGTCCTTGAACACCTTCTCCAGCACGCTGAGCATGATTGGCGCGGCGGTCGAGGCACCTGGCGAGGCGCCCAGCAGGCCGGCGATGGTGCCGTCCTGGGACGCGACGATCTCGGTGCCCAGCTTCAGCACGCCGCCCTTGTCGGCATCACGCTTGATGATCTGCACGCGCTGGCCGGCTTGCCACAGGCGCCAGTCTTCTTTCTTCGCTTTCGGGAAGTATTCCTTCAGGGCGTTGAAGCGGTCGTCATCCGACAGCATCAGTTGGCCGGCCAGGTATTCCACCAGCGGGTACTGTTCGATACCGACCTTGGTCATCGGCCACACGTTGTGCGTGGTGGTGCTGGTCAGCAGGTCGAAGTACGAGCCGTTCTTCAGGAACTTGGTGGAGAAGGTGGCGAACGGGCCAAACAGGATCACGCGCTTGCCGTCCAGCACGCGGGTGTCCAGGTGCGGTACCGACATGGGCGGTGCGCCCACCGAGGCGATGCCGTAGGCCTTGGCCATGTGCTGCTCGGCAACGCTGGCGTTGTCGGTGACCAGGAACGAGCCGCCCACCGGGAAGCCGGCGTATTCACGCGCTTCGGGGATGCCCGACTTCTGCAGCAGGTGCAGGGCACCGCCGCCGGCGCCGATGAACAGGAACTTGGCGTCGGTGACCGATTCGGTGCCGTCTTTCAAGTTCTTGTAGGTCACGCGCCACGAACCGTCGTCGTTGCGGGAAATGTCTTCAACTTCGCTGGACAGCTTCAAGTCGAAGTTGGACTTGGTCTGCAAGTAGCCGACGAACTGGCGAGTGATTTCACCAAAGTTCACGTCAGTACCAATCGGGGTCCAGGTAGCGGCGACTTTCTGTTTCGGGTCGCGGCCGTCCATCATCAACGGCACCCACTGCTTGATCTGCTCCGGGTCTTCCGAGTACTGCATCGGGCGGAACAGCGGGCTGGCCTGCAGGGCGTCGTAGCGCTTCTTCAGGTACTTGATGTTGTCGTCGCCCCACAGGAAGCTCATGTGTGGGGTGGAGTTGATGAACGAGTGCGGGTTCTTCAGCACGTCATTCTTGACCTGCCACGACCAGAACTGGCGCGATACCTGGAAGGATTCGTTGATTTCAACGGCCTTGGAGATATCGATCTTGCCGTCCTTGCCTTCCGGCGTGTAGTTCAATTCGGCCAGGGCCGAGTGACCGGTACCGGCGTTGTTCCAGCCGTTGGAACTTTCCTCGGCGACGCCGTCCAGGCGTTCGACCATTTCCATCGACCAGCCCGGCTCCAGTTCATTGAGCCAGATACCCAGCGTGGAACTCATGATGCCGCCGCCTACCAGCAGCACATCAACTTTCTTCGGCTCGGCGCCATGGGCCGGCAGCAGCGTCATGGACAACGCCAGACCCAGGAGGGTCCTGTTCATTTTCTTCAACATCAATAACCCCTGATTTAAAAAACTCAATCCGCGTCCCGCTCTTTTTGGCGAAATAACCGGGGCAGTGAGTACTGAAAAAGATAGGGAGCTATCTTTTCCGTAGTCATGTCCCTCCGGAGCCGATTTCTTGTTAATTATTGGCGACAGCTACTAGGGGGCATTCTTTATGGGGGTGCCTAAAGGCACCTGTATTGCTATCTAGATTGCTAGAAGTTTTTCGCGGTTGCGGCACTTCGTCGCGGGGGGATAATACCTTAGTCGTATGAAAAATGTTTCATGAAATGGCGTAAATGCCATCATTGACCGTTTTTGTGGGAGCTGGCTTGCCAGCGAGCTTTAGGGGCCCAACAGCTCGCTGGCAAGCCAGCTCCCACGGATACGTTTATCGTTACGGGTTCTGGTAGAGCCAGGCTTCGAACTCGGCGGCGGGCATGGGCCGGGCGATCAGGTAGCCCTGGCCCACGTCGCAGCCGGCCTGGCGGACGAAATCGTACTGCTCCGGAGTCTCGATGCCTTCGGCGGTCACGCTGAACTTCAGCGCGTGGCCCAGCTGGATGATCGCGCGGGTAATGGCCACGTGGGTGGCGGAGTGGGGCAGTTCCTGGATAAAGGCGCGGTCGATCTTGAGGTTGTCCACCGGTAGCAGATGCAGGTATGCCAGCGAGGAATAGCCGGTGCCGAAGTCGTCCACCGCGGTGGTCACGCCCATGCCCTGCAGGCGCCCCAGCACGCTGCGCGCCAGCTGGCGGCTTTCCAGGAACAGGCTCTCGGTGACCTCCACTTCCAGCAGCCGCGCGGGCAGTTGATAACGCTGCAGGGCGCGGCTGACGGTATCGACAAAATCGCTGCGCTCGATCTGCGGCACCGCCACGTTGACGGCGACGTGGCCGTTGAAGCAACCCTCGTCGCGCCACTGGCGCAGGTGTGCGCACACCTGGTCCAGCAGCCACTCGCCCATGGGCACGATCAGCCCGGTGCGCTCGGCCAGGGGGATGAAGTCGGCGGGGGCGACCAGGCCGGCCACCGGGTCGCGCCAGCGCATCAGGGCCTCGGCGCCCATCACCTGGCCATCGGCCAGGCTCAGCTTGGGCTGGTACCACACCTCCAGCTCGCTGTTCTCCAGCGCCCGGCGCAAGGCATGCTCCAGGCTCACGCGCTCCTGCATGTGCTGGGTCATGTGCCGCTGGTAGAAGCGGTAGTCGTTGCGCCCGGCTTCCTTGGCCGCGTACATGGCGGTGTCGGCGTGGCGCAGCAGGGTATCGGCGCAGCTGCCGTCTGCCGGGTACAGCGCCACGCCGATGCTGGCGGTGATCAGCGCGGTGCTGCCGTCCAGGTCGAACGGTGGGCGCAGGCTGTCGAGCAGGGCCTGCAGGCGGCCGATCACTTCTTCCTCCTGGCGCTCGACCGGCAGCACAAAGGCGAACTCGTCGCCGCCCAGCCGTGCCACCAGGTCGCCGGGGCGCAGGGCGCGCTGGAAGCGCAGGGTGGCTTCGTGCAGCAGGCGGTCGCCAGTGGGGTGGCCGAGGGTGTCGTTGACGGTCTTGAAGCCGTCCAGGTCCAGCACCAGCACGGCCAGCTGGCGCCCGCGGCTGGCGGCCTGGCGAATGCCCTCGCCCAGCCGTTCATGGAACAGCACGCGGTTGGCAAGCCCGGTAGTGACGTCGAAATGCGCCAGGCGCTCCAGGGCTTCCTGGGTCTGCTTGAGGCGGGTGATGTCGTTGGAGATGCCCAGCACCCCCAGCAACTGGCCGTCGGGGGTGCGCAGCGGGCACTTGGTGGTCAGGTACGTGCGCGGTTCGCCGCGCTTGTGGTGGATGTCCTCGAAGCGCTGGGCCTGGCCGCTGAACAGCACCGTGGCGTCGTCCAGGTTCTGCTGGCGGGCGTCGCTGGGCACCATGAAATCGTCGCGGCGGCGGCCCACCAGTTCGGCCTCCTGGTGGTCCACGGCGTCTTCGTACAGCTGGTTGCACAGCACCAGGCGGCCTTGGCTGTCGAACATGTAGATCAACGATGGGGCGTTGTCGACAATCGCCTGCAACAGGGTTTTCTGCCGCAGCAACTCGGCTTCCGCCTGGCGTCGCTGGGAAATGTCACGCACCACGGCGAAGGTCACCGGTTCACCGTCCAGGTCCAGCACGCTCAGGGTTACCTCGGCGGGGAACAGGCTGCCGTCCAGGCGCCGGTGCGTCCATTCGAAGCGCTGCACGCCCTTGGCGGTGGCAGCGGCCAGCACCGCGTCGGCGCGCTCCACCGACGGCGTGCCGTCCTCCTGCAGGGGCGGCGACAGGTCCAGGGGGCTGATGTTGCGAAACGCTGCAGCGTCGCTGAAGCCGAAGGTGGCGAGCATGGCGGCGTTGGCCTGGCTGCTGAAGCCATGCTGGTCGAGGATCCACACCGCGTCCGGCGAGCACTCGAACAGGCGCCGGAAACGGTCCTCGCTCAGCGCAAGCGAAGCGCGTACCCGGGCATGGTCTTCGATCTGGCGCTTGAGCTCCAGGTTGCGCCGGCGAATCAGGCGCTGGCTGATGCCCACCTGCACGGCCAGCACCCCCAGCAGCACGATGGCCGCCAGGCACAGCCAGGTCAGCGGGGCCTGCCAGGCCTGCTGCCATTGCGCGCGGCCGGTCATGGCCAGCAGGCCGGCCAGCAGGGCTGCGGTCAGCGCCAGGTAGCGGGTGCCCGGGCAACGCAGGAAGTCATTGAGGGTTTTCTGGGTCATCGATGCCTGCCGAATCAAGAGCGTCGACGTCCTGTCTTGCGCAACGCCGACATGGCGTTTGAACCGGGTATCGGATAAAACCGGGCAAAGTTGAGGGGCGGGCAGGGCCACCTGACGAGCTGCAGGGCGGTCTGCACGGCCATGGGACGGGCACCGTGCAAAATGCATGAGGTTCGACCTGCAAAAACGCGGTTTTTACTACCTCTGGGTAGTTGGCCCGAACCCTGCAACGGTCATGGCAAGAATAATCGGGGCGTCACCCCGAGGAGGTTGCCGTGAGTATCATCTGTTTGATCAAAGGTTGCGAATGGGCCACTTATCCCGCACAACAACTGGGTTCGGCGCTGATGACCTGCGAGCGCTGCGAACGCTGCGGCGCCTTGCGTTACCACCGTTCGCTAGTCAATTGAATGACAGCAACATGAAAGCTCTGACAGCTTGAGCGCGGTGCGGTGAATTCCGCCCCGTGCGGCGCTACTCTCCAGAACTTCATTGCCTGATTCTGGATACCTTCGCCCATGCTTGCCCCCACCGACGGCCTGCCCCGGCAGCACCGTACCCCCGCCGTCATCGCCATCTCCCTGGCCGTCGGCATGGCCACTCTCGACACGGCCATCGTCAACACCGCGCTACCCACCCTGGCCAGCGGCATCGGCACCGATTCCGCCTCGGTCATCTGGGTGGTTAACGCCTATCAGCTGGCCATGGTCGCCACCATCCTGCCGTTCGCCTCGCTGGGCGAAGTGCTCGGCCACCGCCGCGTGTACCTGGGCGGGCTGCTGGTATTCCTGCTGTCGTCGCTGGTGTGCGGCCTGGCCTGGTCGCTGTCGTCCCTGGCCATCGCCCGGGTAGTGCAGGGCCTGGGCGCGGCAGCGATCATGAGCGTCAACACCGCGTTGTTGCGCTTCATCTACCCGTCGAAAATGCTTGGCCGCGGCATGGGCTACAACTCCCTGGTGGTAGGCCTGGCGTTCACCCTCGGGCCTACCGCGGCCTCGGCGATCCTCTCGGTGGCCAGCTGGCACTGGCTGTTCCTGATCAACGTGCCCCTGGGCGTGCTGGCAGCGTTGTTAGCCCAGCGCCACCTGCCGGACATCGCACCCGCCGGCCACGACTTCGACCGCCTGGCCGCCGTGCTTTGCGCCGGTTTGTTCGGCTGCCTGGTGCTGGGCCTGGGCACCACCGTGCACGGCGCCAACGGCCTGCTCACCGGCGCCGAGCTGGCCGTGGCCCTGGCCTGCGGCGCCTTGCTGCTGCGCCGCCAGGCCGGCCACCCGGCGCCCATGCTGGCCCTGGACCTGTTCAAGCGGCCGCTGTTCGCCCTGTCCTCGGCCACCGCCATCTGCGCCTTTACCAGCCAGGGCCTGGCCTTCGTCGCCTTGCCGTTCCTGCTGCAAAGCTTGCTGGGCCACAGCCAGGTGGCCACCGGTTTCCTCATGACCCCCTGGCCGGCCGTGGTAGCGCTCACCGCCCTGGTGGCCGGGCGCCTGGCCGACCGCTTCTCGCCAGGCCTGCTGGGCGGTATCGGCCTGCTGGCCCTGGGCCTGGGGATGGCCGCCCTGGCCTTGTTGGGCCCAGGTGCCAGCGCCGTCGACATCGGCTGGCGCATGGCCCTGTGCGGCGCCGGCTTCGGCTTTTTCCAGTCGCCCAACCTCAAGGCCCTGATGACCAGCGCCCCGGCCAACCGCAGCGGCGGCGCCAGTGGCATCGTCGCCACCTCGCGGCTGCTGGGGCAGACCCTCGGCGCCTCGCTGGTAGCGCTGTGCTTCCATGCATCGCTCAGCAGCGGGCCCGAGTGGGCGTTGTGGCTGGGCTGCGCCTTTGCCGTGGCGGGCAGCGTCGCCAGCGGCGCGCGGGTGTGGCAGGTGGGCGGCGGGTTTCGCTAATGTTTCCGTAGCAGCGGCCGCAGGCCGCGTCAGGGGGTGTCGCGCCATGTCCCACGTGGCCATCACCCCCGGCTTCAACGCTTATATACGACCTGAAACTATTTTAGCTGCCAAACCAGCAGATAAAGCGTGAGTCTCGTCACTCAGCCGTGCAATTATTCGAAGTGCACTCTTGACTATACAGAAGGTTATCTCTGATCTGTGTATTAAAAGTGCAGTGTATCTGTAGGGGTTTTTAGGTCGATTTGTAGGAAATATTACTTTGCCCTGTGGGACGCCTCTTGAATACCTTCCAGGGGTAGTATTGCTTCGAGCAATGACTTACGTTTTCGCCATCGCAACCATTACGGCATGTCAGCTTTTGACCCTGTCGTGCTGCCTTCCTGCGCAGCAATATGGCTGTGCCCGAACGATTGAAACTCTGCAACTTCGTAGCCGTCTTGCGTTAGTTGCTTTTTGTTACGAAGGGGAAAACCGATGGCATCGAACAGCTTCCAGAATGAAGTACCAAAGGCTCGCGTCAATATCAGGCTCGATTTGCATACCGGCGGCGCCCAGCGCAAGGTCGAACTGCCACTCAAACTCATGGTAATGGGCGATTACAGCAACGGCCGGGAGGCCCGTCCGCTATCGGCGCGCAGCAAGCTGGACATCAACAAGAACAATTTCGACAGCGTGCTGGCGGAGTTTGCACCTACCCTTAAGGTCAGCGTAGAGAATACCCTGCTGGATGAAGCAGGCGAGACAGTTGCCGCATTGAGTTTTCGGGCCATGAAGGATTTCGAGCCTGAACAGGTAGCCAGGCAAATTCCCCAGTTACGTTCACTCCTTGCAATGCGCAATCTGTTACGGGATCTCAAGTCCAATCTGTTGGATAACAGTACGTTTCGCCAGGAGTTCGAGCGCATTCTCAGGGATGAAACATTAAGTAATGAATTGCGTGCCGAGCTGTTGCTGTTGGGTTCGCAAACGCCTCGTTAATCTGTCGCTTCTGTTTTATAGGGAATTTCATCATGTCTGCAAGCCCCAACACGGCCTCGGGCCGTGACGCTGAAGTGTTGCCTGAAGAAAGCCAAAGTGTCTATGGCGGGTTGTTCGCGAAAATCAATCTGAGCCCGGTCGCCACCCTCGCGGACCTTGAAGTATTCCAACATGCCGAGGGCATGGCGGAAGCCTCGCCCGACGAGCGCGTGACCGCAGCCGTCAGCGTATTCCTCGAGCTGTTGAAACAGTCGTCGCGCAAGGTCGAGCGCCTGGACAAGAGCTTGCTGGATGAACATATCGCTTTGCTGGACCAGCAAATCAGCCGCCAACTCGATGCGGTGATGCACCATCCCGATTTCCAGCGCGTGGAATCCACCTGGCGCGGGGTGAAGTCACTGGTGGACCAGACCGATTTTCGCCAGAACGTGCGCATCGAGCTGCTGGATATCAGCAAGGCACACCTGGTAGAGGATTTCGACGACGCGCCCGAGATTGCCCAGAGCGGCCTGTACCAGCACACCTACATCCAGGAATACGACACCCCGGGAGGGGAGCCGATTGCCGCGGCCATCTCCAACTACGAGTTCGGTCGCGGGCCGCAGGACATTGCCTTGCTGCGCAATATCTCCAAGGTCGCCGCTGCCGCGCACATGCCGTTCATTGGTGCCGTCGGCCCGGCGTTCTTCGGCAAGCAGACCATGGAGGAGGTGGCTGCCATCAAGGACATCGGCAACTACTTCGATCGCGCCGAGTACCTGAAGTGGAAAGCCTTTCGTGACAGCGACGATGCCCGCTATGTCGGCCTGACCATGCCGCGGGTTTTGGGGCGGCTGCCCTATGGCCCCGACACCATCCCGGTGCGCAGCTTCAACTACGTGGAAAGCGTCAAGGGCCCGGACCACCACAAGTACCTGTGGACCAACGCGGCGTTTGCCTTCGCCGCCAACATGGTCAAGAGCTTCATCGCCAACGGCTGGTGCGTGCAGATACGCGGCCCGCAGTCGGGCGGGGCGGTGGCCGACCTGCCCATCCACCTGTACGACCTGGGCACCGGGAACCAGGTGAAGATTCCCTCTGAAGTGATGATCCCGGAAACCCGTGAATTCGAGTTCGCCAACCTCGGGTTCATCCCGCTTTCCTACTACAAGAATCGTGATTACGCCTGCTTTTTCTCGGCCAACTCCGCGCAGAAGCCGGCCTTGTTCGATACCCCCGATGCCACGGCCAATAGCCGCATCAACGCGCGCCTGCCCTACATCTTCCTGCTGTCGCGCATTGCTCATTACCTCAAGCTCATTCAGCGCGAGAACATCGGCACCACCAAGGACCGTCGCGTCCTGGAGCTGGAGCTGAACCGCTGGGTCAGTGGCCTGGTCACCGAAATGACCGACCCCAGCGATGACCTGCAGGCGTCCCACCCACTGCGGGAGGCGCGGGTGACGGTCGAGGACATCGACGACAACCCGGGTTTTTTCCGGGTCAAGCTGTATGCCGTGCCGCACTTCCAGGTCGAGGGCATGGACGTCAACTTGTCCCTGGTTTCGCAAATGCCGAAGGCCAAGGCCTGAACCGGCCCAGGGGATGACGCCATGAAAATCGACCGCCCGCTGTGGGCTGCCGGGGCCTTGCTATGCCCCCAGCAATTCCAGCAACAGGCCCGCTGGGAAGCCTGGACCAACGAATGCATTGCTCACCTGACCCTGGTGCACCCCTGGGGCGTCGGCTCGGTGGGCTTCGATCTGGACGCGTTGCGCCTTGGCAGGCTCAAGGCCAGCCAGCTGCGCCTGCGCCTGCCGGACGGCACGCTAATCGACTCCGATGCGGTGGACCTGTTGCCTCCCGCGCTGGAACTGGAGCGGCTGCTGCCTGCGGCCATCGACCACAGCGTCATTGTGGTTGCCTTGCCACTGGAGCAAGCCAACGGCAACAACTGCGTATTTGAAGGCACCCGGGTGGACCGCCCCATGCGCTATGTGCAGGGCTGGCGAGCGGTGCAGGATCTGTACGGCGATGATGTCCAGTCCGTGGGCCTGCTGGAGCATGCCCTGAGCCTGCGCCTGGCCACCGACGACAACGCCGACTACGTCGTCGCCCCGGTCGCCCGGCTGGTGCGCGACGGCCAGCAGGGCTGGTTGCTTGACCCCGGCTACGTACCTCCGCTATTGAGTTTCGCCGGCCACCCGGGGTTGTTGACCCAGCTGGACAACCTGCTGACCCAGTTGTCCGCCAAGCGCCTGCGCCTGATGGGCATGCGTCGCGAAAGCAACCAGCGCATGGCCGACTTCGCCGTGGCCGACGTCTCGCTGTTCTGGTTGCTCAACGCGTTGAACACCTACCAGCCGGTGCTGGCCGACCTGCGGGCACACCCGGCGCGTCATCCTGAACAGGTGTACCTGGAGCTGGTCAAGCTGGCGGGCGCGTTGCTGACGTTCTCCCTGGACCATGACGTCGATCAGCTGCCTGCTTATCGCCACGATGACCTGGGCAGCGTGTTCCCGCCGCTGATGGCGATCATCTCGACGTTGCTGGAAGCCAGCCTGCCGTCGCGGGTGATCGCGCTGCAGTTGCAGCCAGCGGCGGCCAACCGCTGGCAGGTGGCGCTCAACGATCCGCGCCTGCGTGAGCCCGGTGGCGCGGACTTCTACCTGTCGGTGTGTTGTCGTCTGCCCGCAGCGCAGTTGCAGAGCCAGTTCCCACGGCTGTGCAAGGCCGGCACGCCCGACGACGTCGACCATCTGGTCAATGCCGCGCTCGACGGGGTGCCGCTGCAGCCACTGGCGCACGTACCCGCAGCCATTCCACTGCGCCTCGAAAACCAGTACTTCGCCCTGGACTTCAGCCACATCAAGGGCCAGGCAGTGCTGGCCGCAGGCGTCTGCGCCTTCTACGTACCCAGCACCCTGGCAGACGTGAAGCTTGAGTTGTTCGCGGTGCTACGCACATGAGCCTTCTACCTATGAAAAAGCATTTGGACACTGCGGTGGTTATCGATCAATTGCTGCAGGACAGCTACCTGCTGGTGGTCGAACTGCAGCAACACACGCCGTTGCAGGAGGCCGCGCCACTGCGCGACCGCTGTGTCGCCCAGATCGAGCGAGTACGCCGCGAGTTGGCAAGCGCCAGCGTCAGCGAAGCCAGCATCGATCATGTCTGCCTGGCCCATTGCGCCTTGCTGGATGAAACAGTCCTCAACGTTGCCAAGGGCGAGGACCATGCCACCTGGGCCAGCGAACCCTTGCAGGCGCGCTTCTTCAGCCGCCACCAGGCCGGGGACTACCTGTACGAAACGCTGCGCGAGTTGCTGCGCCAGCCCAACCCCGACCCATTGGTGCTCACGGTCTACCAGCGGGTGTTGACGCTGGGCTTCCGCGGTCGTTATCGCGATGTGGAGGCCCCCGAACGTGCGCAGTTAGTGGCGGCATTGAACGCACAGGTGCCACCGCTGGACCTGCACACGGTGCTGCCCACCCAGGCCGGCGCTACTTCCAGGTCCGGCTGGCCGCTCGGCGCTTCGCCGCTGGTGCATTGCCTGGTCGCGGGGCTCTTGCTGGCGGGCGCGTGGTGGGCATTGACACAGTTGCTCGGTAAACAGGTCGCCGCGCTGCTGGTCGGCGCGGCCTGAGGTGGGGGCGATGACGCAGACATTGAACCGTGCGCTGTGGCTGTGGGCGACTGCACTCATCCTCCTGTTGTTGATGGTCCTGCCGCTGGGTACGGCCGCCGCCGCGGGGGCGGCGTTGGTCACGGTGGTGGGGGTAGGGTGGGCCTGGCGGCGAGCAGGGCAACCGATCGTGGCCAAGGGGCTGATGGTTTCCGAGTCCGCGTTGCCACCTGCGGAGTACGGCCTTCCGGTGGTGCTGGTGTGCGGCGATGGTTTGACCGAGCTGTTTGCGGGCCGGTCCCAGCACGCTAGCGAGCAGGGCACCTACGTCCAGGTCGCCGACGTTGAACAGTTGCCCAGGGTTGTGGGTGACCTGCTGGCGGTACGCCCAGAGTGGGGCGGGCAACTGAGCGTGATGTTCGTCGTCAACCCCGGCGAGCATCAGGACGACAGCGGCTTGGCCTGCCGGGTCCGGGCCTTCGGTCACCAACTGGTGCTGGCACGCAGGGCTGGCCACGGCTTGCCGCTGCTGTTGGTCAGTTACGTGCCGGCCAGCCAGGGGGCGGGTGCCTGGTTCAGCTGGGAGGCGGGTCAGGCCAGCACGCTAGTGCGCGAGAACGGCGCTTGCAGCGACCTGGGGGCCTGGCAAGGGCAGGCTGCGACTACCGCGCAACGGGCGGCGCGGCTGCATGCCAGCGTGCAGCTCAACAGCGCCGCGGTGTGGCTGCACGGCCGGGTGCTGGCGTATCTGAACGCGGGTGCAGGCGCTGCTGCCTCGGTACAACCGTTGGCCTGCGCCATCGCGCTGGCGCCCACTGCGCCACGGCTGCCCGCGAACCTCTGGCAGCAGTGGCTGCAGGCCAGGGCGGGGCTGAAGAACGGTGCGCCGCAAACCGAAGGGCTGGCCCTGCCGTTTCCCGATCCATTGTTGCACCTGCTACCTGTCACCTCGTCAACCGCTGCGCAGCATCGCGCAGCGGCCCTGGCTGTATGGATGTTCACCCTCGCCAGCGCTGTCGCGCTGGGCAGTTCGGCCTGGCAGAACAGCCTGCTGGCAAGGCAGGTCACCGACGACCTGCGGCGCTACGACGCGGCCGCGCATACCCAGCCAGGCAAACCGGCGAGTCAGGCCCAGGAACAGGCGCTGGCTGCCTTGCGCCAGGATGCGGCGCGGCTGGACCGCTATTTCCGTCACGGCGCGCCCTGGGCGCTGGGGCTGGGCCTGTATCACGGCGAACCCCTGCGCCTGCCGGTGCATGCCGTGATCAATGGTCAGCACCCGCAGCTTGCCGTTGGCCCGGTGCGGCTGGACAGCCTGTCGTTGTTCAGCAGCGGTAGCGCCCAGCTCAAGCCCGACTCAACCCAGGTGCTGGTCAATGTCCTGCTGGGCATCAAGGCCCAGCCCGGCTGGCTGATCGTCATCGCCGGGCACACCGACGCCTCGGGCAGCGCGGACACCAACCTGTCGCTGTCCCGGGCCCGAGCGGCAGCGGTGCGCGACTGGATGAAGGCCATGGGCAGCCTGCCTGACAGTTGTTTCGCCATACAGGGCTTCGGCGCCAGCCAGCCCATCGCCAGCAATGACACCGAACACGGACGCTCCGCCAACCGGCGCGTCGATATTCGCCTGGTGCCGGAAGCCGGGGCATGTGCCCGGCTGGCATCCACATCAGGCCTGCAAACCCAGTCGCATGTCGCGACATTTTGAGAAGGAGCTTCACATGGCAATTCCCGTTTACCTGTGGCTGAAAGATGACGGCGGCGCGGACCTCAAGGGTTCGGTGGATGTAAAGGATCGCGAAGGCAGCATCGAAGTGATCGCCCAGGACCACAAGGTCTACATCCCCACCGACAACAACACCGGCAAGCTGACGGGCGCGCGTATCCACACGCCCTTCCTGTTCACCAAGGAAATCGATGCCAGCAGCCCGTACCTCTACAAGGCGGTCAGCACCGGCCAGACCCTGAAAAGTGCCGAGTTCAAGTGGTACCGCATCGACGATGCCGGCCAGGAAGTGGAGTACTTCAACGCCACCCTGGAGAACGTCAAGGTGGTGCAGGTGGCGCCCAAGATGCACGACGTGAAGGACCCCGCCAAGGAGAAGCACAACCACCTGGAAGAGATCGAGTTGCGGTACGAGAAGATCACCTGGACCTACCTGGACGGCAACATCATCCACGCCGATGCCTGGAGTGAGCGTCAGACCGGCTGACCCGCAGCAGCCCCTGGTGTGCAGGGTTGAGCGTCCGTTCGCGGGCGCTCAGCCAAGCACATCGTGTCTCGCCAAACTTCTCGACAAGGACGTACCCATGGTACCGACCACCAGCCGTTTGCTTCGCCGTCTCAACCCGTATTGCGCCCAGGCCCTGAGTTCGGCGGCATCGCTGTGCCAGAGCCGCGGCCATGGGCATATCAGTATCGAGCACTGGTTGCTCAAACTGCTGGAGCAGGGGGAGGGCGACCTGCCCTTGATCGTCCGGCGCCATGACTGGGACATGGACGCGCTGTGGCGTGGCTTGCTCGATCATTTCGACAGCCTGCCCCGCAGTTTGCGTGGCAAGCCGCAGCTGTGCCACAGGCTCGAGCAGCTCATCGAGCAGGCCTGGCTGCGCGCGTCCCTGGAGGCAGGCAGCGAATACGTGCGGTCAGTCCACCTGCTGGGGGCGCTGTTGCAGCGGCCTGAATTGCTGGCCTGCGACGCGACCTGGCCGTTGCTCAGCCTCGGCGAAGCGCAATTGGAACGCTTGGGTTCACTGCTGGATCAGTCGGAGGAACGCCAGGCGCCGCCCGTCGAGACCATGACCTCGTTGCCCGCCGACACAACGTCGCAGAACGCCCTCGAGCGTTTCACCCACGACCTGACGGCCGACGCACGCGCGGGCAGGATCGACCCGGTGCTGGGCCGTGACAGTGAAATTCGCCAGGTCATCGACATTCTCAGCCGTCGGCGCAAGAACAACCCACTGCTGGTAGGCGAGCCCGGTGTCGGCAAGACCGCCCTGGTCGAAGGGCTGGCCTTGCGTATCGCCGAGGGCAACGTGCCCGATGCGCTGAAAGCGGTCAGCATCCGCAGCCTCGACCTTGGCCTGCTGCAGGCAGGGGCAGGGGTGAAGGGGGCGTTTGAGCAGCGCTTGAAGGAGATCATCGCGGCCGTCAAACAATCAGTGCCGCCGACGCTGCTGTTCATCGATGAAGCACACACCCTGATCGGCGCCGGCAACCAGGCTGGTGGCGCCGATGCCGCCAATTTATTGAAGCCCGCCCTGGCTCGCGGCGAGCTGCGCACCATCGCTGCCACCACCTGGTCGGAGTACAAACAGTACTTGGAGCGCGATGCAGCGCTGGAACGGCGCTTCCAGCGGGTGTCCGTTGATGAGCCCGATGACGCAGGCGCAAACCTGATGCTGCGTGGCCTCAAGGCGCGCTACGCGCAGTACCACGGCGTGCATATCCTCGACGAGGCGGTGCAGGCTGCAGTCGCACTGTCACGTCGCTACCTTGCCGGGCGGCAGCTACCGGACAACGCAGTCGACCTGCTCGACACCGCCAGTGCCCGGGTGCGCATGAGCCTGGACTGCCAGCCCCCGGCATTGCTGTGCCTCAAGGCGCAGCGCCAGGCGTTGGCGCTGGAGCGTCAGGCCCTGGAGGAGGATGCGCAATTACAGGGCCTGTGCATTGCCGCACCGCTGGCCGCCTTGGACACCCGCGATGCCGAGCTGCTGCACAGGTTGCAGGCGCTGGAAGACCAGTATCGCCAGGAGCGTGCCCTGGCCACGCAACTGCTTGCCGCCCGCCAGCACCCCGCGAGCGCCGGTGGTTGGGCCGCCTTGCTCGGACAGTTACAGGCAGCCCAGGGGCAGCAGCCGCTGGTGTCACTGGACGTCGGCGCCCGCAACGTCGCCGAAGTCATCGCTGACTGGACCGGCATTCCCCTGGGCAGCCTGCTCAAGGACGAGCAGGCAAGCTTGCTGGCGCTGGAACAACAGCTGGCCGAACGCGTCATTGGCCAGGACCGGGCCCTGGCCGCCCTGGCTCAACGCCTGCGCGCCGCCCGGACCGGCCTTGCTTCAGAGCACGCGCCGCTGGGCGTGTTCCTGCTGGTGGGCGGCAGTGGCGTGGGCAAGACCGAGACGGCCCTGGCATTGGCGGACTGCCTGTTTGGGGGCGAAAGATCGCTGGTCACCCTCAATCTCTCCGAGTACCAGGAAGCCCACACCGTCAGCCAGCTCAAGGGCGCGCCGCCTGGCTATGTCGGCTATGGCCAGGGCGGGGTGCTGACCGAAGCCGTGCGCCAGCGTCCCTACAGCGTGGTGCTGCTCGACGAGGTGGAGAAGGCTCATCGCGACGTGATCAATCTGTTCTACCAGGTGTTCGACCGCGGCTTCATGCGCGACGGTGAAGGCCGCGAAATCGACTTTCGCAACACGCTCATCGTCATGACCTCCAACCTGGGCAGCGACCGCTTGCAAGCGCTGCTGGAGCAGCAGCCCGACGCCGACGACAGCAACCTGCAGGCCCTGCTGCGCCCCTGCCTGCGGGAGCACTTCCAGCCGGCGCTGCTGGCTCGCTTCCAGACCCTGGTGTACCGGCCGCTGGCAGCCCCGGCGCTGGCGCGCATCGTCAGCCTCAAGCTGGCCAAGGTCGCCAAGCGCCTGCATCGCCACTATGGCCTCGCCTGCCAGATCGAACCGGCGCTGGTCAACGCCCTGGTTGCCGCCTGCCTGCTGCCCGACAGCGGCGCCCGCAACATCGACAGCCTGTTGCACCAACAGATCCTGCCGGTGCTCAGCCAGCAACTGTTGCAACGCCAGGCCGTTGGTCAACTTCCCCGCGCCGTCACCCTGGGCTACTGCGACGCCGACGGCATCACCCTGCAGTTCCACGACACTGCCCCCCAGGAGGCCTGACCATGGCTGAAGCCCCCCGCATCCTCTTCGACCACACCCGCCACCGCCTCAGCATCAGCCAA